>CAYSPJ010000079.1:0-9290 GCA_964432875.1 uncultured Phaeodactylibacter sp.
CCCCAAGCCATTGCCTGGCAGCGGCATGGTGACATCTCGCGTGCGGGGGGTATCGGCTGGCGTTTTCAGGGACACGAGGGACGCGGGGGACGCAAGCGCTTCCGCTCCCGCTCTCGCTCCGCTCGTCCGGGACGCAAGCGCTTTCCGCTTTCCCCCTTCCTGCCTTCCTGCTCGTTACGGCCTGCGGCCGTACACGGGGCAAAGCGCCGGCCTGTGACCGGCGAGGGAGAGAAATATACTGTCCGCCACGCCAACAAAATCGCCAGGATACCACCACTATCCAGGGATTGCTCCCTATCTTGCCCCCAGAAAACCAATGGCACCATGAACCGTTTCCTGTTTCTACTATTGTCCTTTGCTTGGCTCGCGCCAGTACTGGCGCTCGGGCAGGCCCGCCCGGCACGGGCCATCCCGCCTGATGCCGAAGTAGTACGCACCGGGGTTTACTTGATGAACCTCTACGATTTGAACATCAACGAGCACTCCTTTTATGCCGATTTTTACCTCTGGTTCAAATGGAAAGGCGAACGCGACCCCATGAACATCGAGTTTGTCAACGCCATCGAGAAGTGGGGCTTCACCCAAAACGACTTCCACGAGGAGCCGCTGCTGCTGGAAGATGGCTATTACTACAACGGCATGCGCATCGAAGGGCGCTTTTACCACCCCTTCGCCCTGGACGATTTCCCCCTGGACCGCCATGCCCTGGATATTTACATCGAAAACGTCGAGTACCCGGAAGACTCCCTGGTCTATCTGCCCGATACCGTGGTCAGCTTCGTCCGCGATGGCTTTGCTATACCGGGCTGGCAGATTACCCGTGCCAGCATGCACCGCCAGGAAAATATTTACCAGACTAATTTTGGCGAAACAGGCATTAAAGCCCCCATTTTTAGCAGCTTCGCCTTTAAACTCCACATCGCCCGGCCGCGCAACTATTTCCTTTTCAAGCTGATGTTGCCCCTGCTCATCGTCATTATCGCCAGCCTGGGCGCTTTGTTTATCCATCCTGCACAGCTCGACGCCCGCATCTCGCTGCCCATCGGCGGGCTGCTCACGGCAGTTTTCCTGCAGCAGTCTTACAACTCGGCTCTGCCAGATGTAGGCTATATGGTACTGATGGATAAGATCTACCTCTTGGGCTATGCCCTCATCGTCTCCATCCTCTTGCGCGTCATCCTGGCAGCCAATAAGGTGGCTTCAACCAAAAAGAAAGAAGTGGACCTGGGCCGCCTGAAGCGGAGCGACCGGCGCATGGCTACGCTGGCTTTTTCAGCTTTTTTGTTGGGGGTGGTAGTTTTGGTTTTTGTGTAAAAGAATCGGGAGGTAAGGGGTTTTCCACCTCGGCCCCGCTAAAAACAAATAAGGCCAGCCTTGGCAGCATCTCAGGCGCAACAGAGCAGGATAAAGCCATAAGCCAACGCATGCTATGTAACATTTCACCCCGCATTACGTAAACAACCTTAGCCATTAACAAAACAACACAAAACAGATACGAAACCATGGCCAAGGTACTTATTGTTGACGACGAGCGCAGCATCCGGCGGACGTTGCGGGAAATCCTGGAATTTGAAGAATATACCGTAGAGGAAGCCGGCGACGGGATGGAATGCCTGGAAAAACTCAAAGAAGGGCAATACGACCTCATCATCCTGGATATTAAGATGCCCAAAATGGATGGTATGGAGGTGTTGGAGCGCATCCAGATACTCGCGCCAGATATCCCCGTCATCATGATTTCCGGCCACGCCAATATTGACACGGCGGTGGAGGCCGTCAAAAAAGGCGCTTTCGATTTCATCTCCAAGCCACCCGATTTGAACCGCTTGCTCATCACCCTGCGCAATGCGTTGGATAAGTCGAACCTCATCTCGGAGACTAAGGTCTTGCAGCGCAAAGTGCACAAGAGCAAAGTACAAGAGATCATCGGGCAGTCATCGGCCATCGCCCAGGTTAAAGAGACCATCGAGCTGGTGGGGCCTACCGATGCCCGGGTGCTTATCTTGGGGGCCAATGGGACGGGCAAAGAGCTGGTGGCCCGCTGGGTACATGAGCAAAGCCCGCGGGCCGGGCAGCCGATAGTGGAAGTGAACTGCGCGGCCATCCCTTCAGAACTTATCGAGAGCGAACTATTTGGCCATGAGAAGGGCGCTTTCACTTCGGCCATCAAGCAGCGCGTCGGCAAGTTCGAGCAGGCCAATGGCGGCACCCTCTTCCTGGATGAGATCGGCGATATGAGCCTCTCGGCCCAGGCCAAAGTGCTGCGCGCCCTGCAGGAGAACCGCATCACCCGCGTGGGCGGCGACAAAGAGATCCGCGTAGACGTGCGCGTACTGGCGGCGACCAATAAAGACTTGCGCCGTGAAATCCAGGCTGGCCGCTTCCGCGAGGACCTCTACCACCGCCTGGCCGTCATCATCATCGAAGTGCCGGCTTTGAATGAACGCCGGGAGGATATCCCCCTGCTAGCCAAACATTTTATCCAGCAAATTTGTAATGAGTATGGTACAAGCCCCAAGCAGATTACCGAGGGTGCCTTGGCTCAATTGCAAGCGGTGAACTGGACGGGCAATATCCGGGAGTTGCGCAACGTTATAGAGCGCTTAATTATCCTCAGCGGGCAAGCTATCGGTGAGATGGAAGTGCAGCGCTATGTAAAGCCAGCCGAGGCAAACCCAGGGGTGCAATGGCGCGAATTGTTGCGCCAATTTTCCGATAAGGAGGACTTGTACCAGTTTATAGAGCAAGAATTTAGCGCTATGAAAAGCGCCTGAAACGATAACCAACATTAAGCAAAAACCGAAGCCTGCCGTTGTTGGCAGGCTTTTTTTCGCTCTGGGCGGCCGTAAAGCCCCCGACATTGAAAAGCAACTAACTAAAAACAAGAGCTATGGTAGGAGAGAATACCCATAAACAAAAGATGCGGAAATGGGGACAGATGGTAAAAGGCGAGAACTCCTGGACGATGTTCAAAGTCATTTCCGAGCTAGTCGAAGGTTTTGAAACCCTCAATGAAATCGGCCCCTGCGTATCCATCTTCGGCTCGGCGCGCACTAAGCCCGACCACCCCTACTACAAAAAAGCCGTGGACATCGCCCGGCTGCTCACCGAAGCTGGCTATGGTGTCATCACGGGCGGAGGCCCCGGCATCATGGAGGCCGGCAACAAAGGCGCCCACCTCTATGGCGGCCGCTCGGTAGGCCTCAATATCGACCTGCCTTTCGAGCAGGGCTTCAACAAATACATCGACCCAGATGCCAACCTCAGCTTTCGCTACTTCTTCGTGCGCAAGGTCATGTTTGTCAAGTATGCCCAGGCCTTCGTAGCCCTGCCCGGCGGCTTCGGTACCCTGGACGAGCTGTTCGAGACCCTTACGCTAGTGCAGACCAACAAAATCACCAAGCTCCCCGTGGTGCTGGTGGGCACCGAATTCTGGAGCGGCCTCAAAGATTGGCTCAAAAACGTGATGCTGGAGCAATACCACAACATCAGCCCGGAAGACCTCGACCTCATGCCTATCACTGACGAGCCGGAAGAGGTAGTGCGCCTCATCAACGAATTCTATTCTGAGCAAGCCCGCGAACTGGGGCCAAATTATGAGTTGTGAGGCCCTGCTATTGGTAGAATCGTAGAACTGGGCCTGGCGCGATGAACCCCGTGGAATAGCGCAGCCTGCATTCCACGGGGCAAAGTGCGCAGCAGATAAGCGGTCCGAGTCATACCCTAGTGGCAATCCTGCCAGCCTCCGCATCCCGAGCACCTGCCCGGGAGCATCCAAATTCAAGAGATCAGGCCTGATAGCAGCTCTGCCTGCCCGCCAGACGGCTGCAACCACCCATTCGATGCCTTTGAGATGCCGGCGCATCCCTTTGCGGGAAACTAGAAGCCCTGTCCGCAGCGGGTAGCAGCCCTCCATGAAGCGTTATTCAGATTTTATCTGCCAACGCCAGCCCTTTTTCGACAAAATGAAAAAAGCCAGGCAACCTATGGCAGTTGCCGTACGTTCTTATGAACGAAATTACAAACAGCAAGCAAATCATGGTCGAACAAGTCGAATCTCAACCAATACTTAAGGTTATGCAAGAGCGCGTAATGGATATTATTAGCTGGCGGCTTAATGTGCCTGCTTCACGCATCCACCCTTACACCCGCTTCCAGGACGACCTCAACCTGGATGCAGTAGACCGCCTGCTGCTCATTGCTGAGCTCGAGAGCCGGTTCAATGTGTACCTCTCCAGTGAGGAGGTCAATGCTATCGAGACGATACACGATGCCAGCCTCTTTTTAGAGCGGCATGCGGCCTGACCCAGCCAGGCGCTTCAGTTTTGGCGGAAAAACCTTATCTTGCCGCCAACCAATTAAAGGCCTATGGGTTATGACCGAGCTATACAGCTGCAAAACGTGGCATTGCAATTAGATTAGAGCCAGAAACCTTCTTCCACAAAGTTGGCCAGTTGTTGGGGATGCAGGATATTGACTTTGAGCAATATCCGCTTTTTTCCAGCCAATACCTGTTGCGCGGAGATGATGAGGAGTATATCCGGGCCAGCTTCCCGGAGAAAGCCCTCCAGTTTTTTACCATCGAAAAAAACTGGACCCTGGAAGGGCTGAACTACTACCTGGTTTTATATCGGAAAAATCACCTGATGCTGCCCTCCCAAGTCCTGGATTTTTACCGCAAGGGTATGCATTTACACCATATCCTCTCATCGGAAAGGCTTGCCTGACAAAGCCTTATGTTTTTTTAACGAATAATCTTTTGTTAAATATTGTTTTTGTGGCGACTTTGCCTATCTTCATCCGTTTAAGGGGAAACGAAAAGCGGCTGGCTTAACCGTGGCAGTGACAAATGCCCGGGGATTTCGCACCATCCAAAAAACCGATTGCCTTATGTTTCCCGTACTGTACCTGGCCACTGGCCAAAATACATCTATGAAAGCACTGCAGGAAAAGACCAATCATTTGGAAGCGCTCATTGAGCGCAATCAGCTCGAACAGGTATTCGAAGAGCTGAAGCCGGCGCTGAAATATACCGAGTACCGCATCACGGTATCGCTCTTGCTGAGCACCTACAATGAGATACAGCAGGAGGCGTTGGCCAGCGGCATCACCAAGGAAGAGGAAAAGGCGCGTTTGGTGCAGGTCAAAAAGTCCTTGCTCCAGCTGCTCAACCACATCCGCGAGACGGAAGAGGGGGCCGTGTCAAGGGAGGAACAAGGGATACTGCAGATTACGCTGGCCAAAAACGAACAGGAATTTCAGCGCATGTTGGAGCAGCGCCTGGAAGGGCGCTATACCAATTTGGTCAAGATATCTTCAGGCGACACGGCGGTGATCTACCGGGCCGAGCGGGTAGATGGGCTCACGGCTACGCCGCAGCTGGTGGCCATCAAGGTGATCAAGCCCATTTCCATCATTGACGACGAGAACCTGGAAAGCATCCGGGAGGACCTCAGCAAAGCCAAGCAACTTTCAGGCCTGGATGGGATTATCAGCGTCATCGACGAGGGGGTGGATGTGCCGCCCCGCTATATCGTGACCGAATACGTGGACGGCATGCGCCTGTCGGAGCGGCTAGAGGAAGGCTGGCCTTACCAATTGCACGAAATCAAGGAGATGCTCTATACGATGGCCCGCGTTTTGTATCAAGGGCATCAGGACGGCTTGGTCCACAACAACCTCTGGCCGGCGAATATCCTGATTGATAAGCGCAAAGGGCCGCGGCTTTCGCCTTTTCAGGTGGTGCGGGCTTCCTATTTCAAGCGTACTTTCGAGCGCATCCAGATTTTTGCCCAGTACTGGAGCCCGGAACAGGTGCATACCGATGCGGGCAGCCAGTCGTCTGACCAGTACGCCTTTGGCCTGGTCGCATTCGAACTCTTCAAAGGGCGGCCACTCTACTACGGGGAGACGCTTTTGGAAATCCTGGGCAGGCGCCTGGCTATTGCCGAAAATCCCGGGCTCATCGAAGAGGAGTTGAAGGATACCCTCTGCCCGCCAGCATTCATTCAGGCCATCCGCCGCATGTTGAGCCAGTTGCCGGAAGAGCGCTTCGCCGATATGGAAGAAGTGTTGGAAGAAATCAAGAAAATACCCGAAATAGCTGGGGTGGGTATTCAACACCCGGCATATAGCGCTTTGAAAAAGCTGCGCAACAGTTACAACCGCTGCCGCCGCAAGCAGGGGTTTTACGATGTATTCTACCAGGTTTTCCTCGATAAGGCACCTCATGCCCAAGAGATTTTTGATCGTGCCTGGACGGCCCGCATGGCCAAGTTTAACACTCCGGAGCAGGAGTTGTGGCACCATCAGCACAACATGCTCGATCTGGCGGTGGAGCGGATGTTGCAACACCCCAGCGTCTCAACTGAAATGGCGCGCCGCCTGCAGGCTCTGGTTAGCCAACACGCTGCCGTGGGCGTTCAGCGGGAAGATTACGCTACTTTCCTGGATTGCCTTCGCGATACGATCTGGGCCTATGATGAGGAAAACTGGCAGTCTTATGAAGAATTGGAAGCGGCCTGGGACGAGGCGACCCGCAGTAGCCTTCAGGCCATGCTAGGCCAGCCCTAGGCCTGTCCGGGCTCAGTGCTTTTCCCTCAAATCCTCTCTTGCCACTACCCAAATCTCATCCTGCCTGCCGCCCCATAGCCAGCGCCGGTAGGGGAAGGCATTGGCCTTTTCATAGCCCGGCACCGGGCCGAAGGTAATCATCCAGGCGTCATCGGTAACCCACCAGTGCGAGCGGTTGGGTATTTCACTGCGTTCGGGATGGTAATTATAAAAGCCATTGTATTCATAGCCCGCATCGGTCTGTTCGATGCCGATACCTTGTTGCTGCAGCCAGGCATATGCCTTGTAACGTGCTCGGTTCCAGTCCAGATAGTCGTGGGTAGCCAGGAAGCTAAACAAGGCGAACAGGATGAAAGGCAGCAGGGCCGGCAGCCAGAGCCGAGGCATGCGGCCATGGGGTAAAAGCATCAGCAGCATGCTAAAGATGCACAATAATAGATAGCGGTCGAAAAAACTGGTAATCGATATGGCCGGGAGATAGAGCAGATTAATAATCAGAAGGAAACGGAAGAAGCGTTGCTGCCTGAGCTGAAGCTGCTTCCAACCCGCTATGGCAACCCACAGCAGGGCAGTGGCTGAGAGCTGGCTGAGGAGCGTGAAGGCATACATGGCCTGGATCGGCAGGCGGGGCGTATTGGCCAAGCCCAGGGTGTAGGTATCTGCCAGCAGTTCTGGCCCCAAGCCAAGGTTGTACAGTATATTGCCGCCAAAGGGGAATAGTTTGTCGATATAATGCAGGAAGGCTAATAATGCCAGGTTAGCAGCTGCCAGCGGTATAGCCGTGCGTCTTTGCCAGAGGCCTGACTGCCGGAAGGCAGCCCCGAGGAAGGGTAGGAGGGGCAGGCCAAAGCAGCCCAGGTAAATCCAGGTTTTTAGCCCTTTGCGCAGCAGCTCGGCGGCGTAGGCCAGGGGGGCTGCCAGGATGGTATCCAGGTACATGTTGGAGACTGGCACGAAGTTGCCGCTGATCCCGAGCCAGGGTTTGGCCAGGCGTTCATAGATCAGATAGATGGCGATGGCTGCCCCGGTAGCCAGCAAGGCGAAGACCAGGCTGCGTCGATGCCCTTTTTCCTCCATTACCCGCCACAAGCCTAAGGCTGGCAGTAGTACCAGCCCTGGCTGGCGGATGAGATAAGCAGCTACGGAAAGCAGCCCGGCAGCCCATAACCAGCCCGCCCGGTGGTGTGCGATGTAGCGCTCGAAAGCCAGCAAGGCCAATAGTATGGCGGCCAGGAAAGGTACGTCGGTCATGAAAGAGAAAGAAAGGTTGAAATACAAGGGGTTGAAAAGCAGGATGGCTGCCGCCAGCAAGGCCAGCGCTGGGGCTATGCCCAGCCGGCGCGCCAGCAGAAAGCCGGCCCAAGCGCCCAACAGCGCCAGCGTCAGCGTCGAGAGCCGTAGCCAGGCGAAATCGAAGCTGCCTGCCAGCCAGCAAAATAAATAACCC
This sequence comes from uncultured Phaeodactylibacter sp., assembly GCA_964432875.1. Lineage (GTDB taxonomy): Bacteria > Bacteroidota > Bacteroidia > Chitinophagales > Saprospiraceae > JACJYE01. Next base: position 8,021 of record CAYSPJ010000079.1, read on the forward strand.
CAATAGACTTGCAGGATGAGGTTGGGGGCAAAATAACCCTGCATTTCCAAGCTGCCCTTTTCTACCAGCTGCCGCACTGGATAGGCATATTGCCAGTCGTCGTTCAGGGGGAAGTTGCCGCTTATACCAATCAGGCCGGCGGCGGCAAGCCAGATCGCCAGGAGGGCAAGGGCAGCAGCACATATCTTCGTCTTTGTTGCAGGCATCGCAGCAGGTATTTTTCCGGCGGCAAAGGTCGGTAATTTTTAGCGCTTGCCCCCTTTAGCGCCTGTTCAGGTTTTTTTGTGGCAAAATGAGTCGTTTTCTTCAAAGGCCCCCTAAGCTTTGAGCTCCTAACAAAAAAAAACAGCAAATTTGCCTTCTGATCCTGAATACGTGTCATTCACAACCGCAGGCTCATGATGTGCCCATACCTATACCATCTACGGTAGGGCATGGTGTGCGGCTGTAAAGTTTTTGGGGCAGCAGATCAAAAAAACATTCCTGGGCTTGGGGGCTAGCTCCAGCTAAATGGTATTTGCCCATATACTTGATGAAAAAAAGCAAAAACAGACTGCATGAAACACCTACTGACGATTTTGCCTTTATTCCTGCTGCCCCTTTTTCCGGTGGCGGCGCAGAAATACACCATCAGCGGCTATCTCCGCGACGGAGCCTCCGGCGAGCCGCTCATCGGTGCCAATGTGTACGACAGCCGTAGCGGCAGCGGTGCTTCTGCCAACACTTATGGCTTTTACAGCCTCACGCTGGCTGCTGATTCTGTGGAGTTGTATTTCTCTTATATCGGCTATGCCACAGAACGCCGCCCTATCCTGCTCCGGGCCGATACGGCCATCAACATCAACCTATCGGGTGCCGTACTGCTAGAGCAAGTGGAAGTGACCGACGTCAAAGGCGGCGCGCGCATCGAAGAGCGCACCCAGATGAGCCGCATTGATGTGCCCGTGGAGCAAATCAAGCGCATACCTGCACTGTTGGGCGAAGTGGACGTGCTCAAGGCCCTGCAACTGCTGCCTGGCGTACAGTCGGGGGGGGAGGGGCAGAACGGCCTGTACATACGCGGGGGCAGCCCCGATCAGAACCTCATTTTGCTGGATGGGGTGCCGGTTTACAACGTCTCCCACCTGTTGGGCATCTTTTCGGTCTTCAACGCCGATGCGATCAAGAATGTATCCTTGATTAAAGGGGGGTATCCGGCGCGTTATGGGGGGCGCTTGTCATCGGTAATAGAAATCAATATGAAGGAAGGCAACCTGCAAAAATTCCAGGG
>CAYSPJ010000079.1:9390-24726 GCA_964432875.1 uncultured Phaeodactylibacter sp.
ATTGATTGGGGCAACGCCATCTCGGCCTTGCGCTGGAACTGGCAGCTCAACAACAAGCTTTTCGCCAATACGACCCTGACCTACAGCCGTTACCGCATCGATGTGCTGGCGGGGTTTGAAAACCGCTTTCAAGATCAGAAAGAATCTTATTCGGCCAAGTATTTCTCTGGCATCGAAGACCTGGCAGGCCGCATTGATTTTGATTACATCCCCAACCCCAACCACTATATCCGCTTCGGCGCATTTGTTATCAACCACACCTATGAGCCGGGTGCTCTGGCGTTCAAAGCTGAATTTGACGAATTGAATTTCGACACCCTGGTCGGCTCGCAAAACGCCCGCAGCAACGAATTTGCGGTGTATGTAGAAGATGACCTGATGCTGGGCCCGCTGAAGGCCAATGTGGGCGTCCATGCTTCCGGCTTCGCGGTAGATGGGCAGTTTTACTCCTCGGTGCAGCCGCGCCTGGGCCTGCGCTATCTGATGAGCAACAAACTGGCGCTGAAAGCCTCTTTTGCCACGATGGCGCAGTACATCAACCTGCTGACGAACGAGTCCTTCAGTTTGCCCACCGACCTATGGGTGCCTAGTACTGCCCGCATCAAGCCCCAGCAGAGCTGGCAGGCGGCCCTGGGGGCTGCCCGCACTTTTGGCGAGGAATACGAGATCAGCCTGGAGGCTTACTATCGAGATATGAAGAATGTGTTGTCTTATAAAGAGGGGGCCAGCTTCCTCTTTGGCCTGGAGAACGACTGGCAAGACAAAGTGACCCAGGGCGATGGGGAAAGCTATGGCCTGGAGCTTTTTATTCAAAAAAAGAAGGGCCGCTTCTCCGGCTGGCTGGGCTATACCCTGAGCTGGAATTGGCGTCAATTTGATGAAATCAATAGCGGCAGGCGCTTCCCTTTCCGCTACGACCGCCGTCACGACGCCTCCCTCGTGCTCAATTACGATGTGGACGAGCGCGTGAGCTTCTCTGCCGCCTGGGTCTATGGCACCGGTAATGCTGTCACCCTCAATACTTTCCGCTACCCCTACGAGGCGTATAGTAATGGGGGGAATCCGCCCGTGGTCAACTATCCGGAAATTGAGTCCGGCGGCCAGAAAAACGCTTTCCGCATGAGCGACTACCACCGCCTCGATCTGAGCATGGAAATCAAGAAGCAAAAGAAGCATTGGGAGCGCAAATGGGTACTGGGTGCCTACAACGCCTACTATCGCCGCAACCCTTACTTTATGACTTTGCAAAAAGACTACAGCTATGACCCCGTCACCGGGCGGGAGACGGTCAAGCGCAGTTTTCGCGAGGTGAGCATCCTGCCGTTCATCCCCTCTATTTCCTATCAGTTTAAGTTCTAACCCGGTTTGACTAGATTATCCAAAAAAGAAGATCATGAAGAAATCGCTTTCTATTTCCCGTTTCGCCGCCGCCGCTTTGGCCCTGTTGACCTTTGCCGGCTGCGACCCCGATCGCTTTAGCCAGATTGTGGACGTCGACATCCCCCCTCACGAATCCCGCCTGGTGCTCAACGCCCGTTTTGCCGCTACCGATTCGATTTTGAGCGTTTTGGTATCTAATAGCCTGGGCATATTGGACGAAGCAGAGTACCGCCGCATGGAAGACGCTACGGTGCGCCTTTTTTATGATGGGCAGGTGCTTCAGGAGTTGCAATACGACCCGGGCAGCGTCAAATTTGAAGCAGCGCTGAGCCAGGGCCTGGGGGCCGGCCCCGGGCTATACCGCCTGGAGGCCATGGCACCTGGCTACGATCCGGTTTTTGCTGAGGAACGGATGCCCCGGGCAGTAGCGATCGAATCGCTGCGCGTTGAGAAAGACGGTGCCATCGATGATGAAGGGCGCAAAGCCGATGGGGTGAAGGTTCAGTTCTCCGACCCGGCCGGCGAGGAAAATTACTACGCCCTAGAATTGATTTACGAAGCACTGAATATACAACCCAACGGAGACACTTCGATCCTGTTCTACTATCCGCTCTACGCGAGTACGCTCGATCAGATCGTCCAGTCTGGCAATGAATTTCAGCAGCTTTTCACCGACAAATCCTTCGATGGCAACGGCTATACCTTGAACCTTTATTTGTACAGCGGCAACATAGACTTTGAGTATCCCAATGGCCGCCTGCGCGCCCGCCTGCTGTCGCTATCCCGCAGCAGCTATCTGTACGACCTCTCACTGCAACAATATTTCGACACCGTTGACAACCCTTTCGCCGAGCCAGTCACGGTTCACAGCAACATCAACGGAGGATATGGCATCTTTGGCTTGCGTACGGCAGCAGAGGCGGTAGTGATGTTGCGGTAAGCCCAGCAGGGGCATTGCCGCATATTTTTACTAAACGCCTTTGCACCCTGGCTCAAATGCGTTATATTTACCTCAAAAGCTCATGGATATACGAAAAGCAGGCGGTGAGTTGGTGCCTTTTGATGCCAAAAAATTAACGGCTTCCCTGCTCCGCTCGGGTGCGACGCAGGAGCAGGCGGAAGAAGTGCTGCGCAAAATCGTCCCTAAGCTGAAAGATAATATGGCGACCAAGCATATCTTCCGCCTGGCTTTTCAGGAGTTGAAAAAAGCCGCCCGCCCGCTGGCCGCCCGTTACAACCTGAAAAAAGCCCTCAGTGAACTAGGCCCCTCGGGCTTCCCTTTTGAAAACCTCATTTCCCAAATCCTACGCCAGCAAGGTTATGTTGTGCAGGTCGGTCAAATCATTGAGGGCCGTTGTGTAGCGCACGAGGTGGATGTGGTCGCAAAAAATAGTGAGGAGACGCTGCTGGCAGAATGCAAATTTCACAATGCAGCCGGTATGAAGGTGAACATCAAAACGCCGCTCTATGTCTATGCCCGTTTTCTTGACATTCAGGCTGGCTGGGAGGAGGCCAATGCGCATCTGCGGCCTATGCTGGTGGTTAATACCCGTTTTACCGACGATTCTCTGAAGTACAGCGACTGTATAGGGATGAGGCTATTGAGTTGGGACTACCCCCGGGGGGAGGGTATCCGGGAATTGATTGACCGGTATCACATCTACCCCCTTACCTGCCTGAGTTCTTTGACCAGGCGCGAAAAAGTGCAGCTGCTCGAGCAAGATTTCATCCTCGCGCAGGATGTGCTCCGGGCAGAGCGCGAGCTGGTGGAAATGGGGGTGTCGGGCACCCGCCTGAAGGCCACGCTAGATGAGTCTCGCCGGCTGGCCGAGGAGTCTCCTTTGGGGGCTTAGGGGCTGTCTTTGTAGTGTTACGCTTGGGCCCCAAATCTTCTCCCACGCTATAAAGACAGACACTACTTAGGCAGCTTGATTTCGTAAGTTTTCCCCGCCTTATTGGTCAATTTAGAATCCAACAACCAGGGGTTGTAGACCTTTAGCATGCGATAGGAGGTGCCGTGCTCGAGGGCAAAGTCGCCCCAATTGGCTATCGGGCCCTCTACGGTTGCGGTTTTAAAGGCATCTACCGGGGGGTAGAGGTCTTCCGTTTCGAGATAGAAGCCAAAGCGCTGCGGATCTTTCATGATTTCTTTGATGGCTACCAGGCGGAAGACGTAGCGGGAGGTCTCATTATTGAGGTTGAGGTCGTAATAATTATCAGAGCGTTGGTTTTCAGCCTCACGGGCCAGGCGGCCGGCACCGACGTTGTAGGCAGCAGCAGCCATGGTCCAGCTTCCGAAGCGCCGGTAGAGCGATTTGATGAGCTTACAAGCCACTTCAGTTGATTTTTCCAGGTGATAGCGCTCATCGATCTCCTCGCTCACTTCCAGTTTATAGTCAGAGGCGACGCTGCGCATAATTTGCCACATGCCGCGTGCGCCAGCCGGAGAGACTTCGTTGCGCAGGCTGCTCTCGGCTACGGCCAGGTATTTGAAGTCTTCTGGTATGCCGTGGGCCTGGAGTATCGGCTCAATGGCCGGGAAGTATTTATACGCATTTTTAATATTGAGCACGGTAGTAGAATGCCAATAGGTATTAACCAGGAGCTCGCGGTCGAGGCGTTCGCGCACGTCGAAGTTATCCATGGGCAAGGCTTCGCCGGCGAAATCGAAGGGGCGGTTGAGGTCAACCGGTTTGATGACTTGGGGGATGTTGTTGTTGGCTTGTTGCCCGCTGCCGGTGTCGCTTTCCTGCCGGGAGTAGGAGGCAAAAATGGCGATGCTCAGGAAAGCGGCCATGGCCAGTGTGTAGTAATGCAGTGCTTTGGACATGTTTCATGGATTTTTCACGGTAATGAAAAGCTGTGCTTTTTTTGTGGGTCGTTGTCCGTTCCTCGTCTTGTTCCCCCCCTGCTGCTACTCTGCACTCTTTTTTGCAGCCGGTTTTTTATAAATAGGCACCGTGGAGCAGGGTTCGCCGTACATGATGCTTTTAGCTAATGGGCGCAGGCGTTTAGTGATCTCTACGTAGGCTGCCGTGGGCACAGGCCGGTCGCTGCAGCCCTTGATGATGATGCGCTGGTCGCGGTATTGTTCTACGTTTAGGGCAGCCAGGGTTTGGGCGAAATAGGCCTGGTAGTAAGCCTCTGCGCTGCCATAAGACACATCGGCAGCATGGGGGGCCGCTTTGGAAGCAATGAGCATGTATGCCCAGAGCGGCACGATGGCGTCGGCAGAGCAATGCACCAGCAGCGTTTTACCCTGATACTGTTCCCAATCATGCTGATCCATGGCTTCGCGGAAGTCTTTCTCGCGCAAAATCAGGCCCTGGAAGAGGTAGGCTTTCAGGTCCAGGGTTTCCAGCGGGGTACTGGGCAAAAACTCTTCCAGCTTCAAGGTGATCAGGCCGCTGGCGGCTACGCGGTTGACTAGTGGTTTGCTGACCGTGCTCATGCTTTATTCTCGTTCTTCTAAGGTTTGCGGATTGATTTCGTGGGGCACTTCTTCTTCTATCGGCGCCTGTTCGCCAAAGACGAACTCGGCTTCTTTAAACTCCTTGGGCTTAGGCAGGTCGCGCAGGTTTTTCAACCCGAAGTAGTCCATGAACTTCGAGCTGGTGCCGTACAGCAGGGGCCTGCCCGGGCCCTCATCACGCCCTACAATAGCAACAAGTTCTCTTTCCAATAGTTTTTGCAGAGAATAATCACAACTCACCCCGCGTATTTTTTCCATTTCCGTTTTGCTGACGGGCTGTTTGTAGGCGATGATGGAGAGCGTCTCCATGGCTGCCTGAGAAAGCCGCCGGCGGGTGGTCTGCCGCAGGTAAACGCCGATAGTAGGATGGAAAGCGGGTTTGCTCAGGAACTGGTAGCCTTCAGCGATTTCATTGATCTCAAAGGCGTACGCTGGCTCTTCATAGCGGGCTTTGAGCTGCTCGATGGCAGCGAGGATATCCTCCTCCGGGAAAGCTGTTTCCAAAGCTTCTTCCAGGCAGGCTTGTATCTCCTTCAAGGCAATAGGCTGGCTGGCCGTGAAGATGAGGCTTTCGATATGTTGTGCAAGGCGCTCCAAGGGTGTATGTTTTTGGCAAAGTTACGTCTTTTGTATCTAATTTGAGTACTCCCCTGGCTCTTTGCCCAATGCTATAATTTTTCAGGCCTACCCCTCAAAACATATACATCCCGCGGATGGTGAGTGCACGGCTGAAGAAGCGGCCGGTATTGGCGGCCGAACCCGGGCCGGAGATACCTCCTTCGCGGAAGTTGTTGAGGGTGCGCGACCAATAAGCATTGATGCCGAAGTTTTCCTGGATAAAGAAAGTAGCGCCCAGTATCAGGGATACATTGTTTTCCTTTAGCGGGATTTGCGCCGTGGCATCGTCGCCTACCGCGTCGGTGATTTTGTAATTGATCAGGCGGGAATAGGAAAGGCCGCCGCTGGCTTCGATTTTCCATTCCCGGAAGCACAGCAACACTGGAGCTTCTACATAGTTGAGGTGGATGCGGTCGAAGGGCGAAGCGGGGTTGTCTTTATTGCTGCGCGTGGCGCCTTGTTGGCTGAACAAAAGCTCTACGCCCAGGTGCCAGCGTTCGCTCAATAGGGCATTGGCCCGCATGCCGGCATTGATGCCCAGCTTGTTGAAGCCATAGAGCAGGTCGCCGTCGATCTGCGCCATATTGAAACCAGCGACAATGCCGCCTTCGAAGGCGCGTTGCTGGCGGCTGCTTTGCGCCTGCAGGGAAAAGGCCGCCAAAAGAAGCAATGCCAGGAGTACGGTAGGTGTTTTTTTCATAAGCCGTAACAGTTGAGCGAGCAAAGATAGGCAAATAATACCGGATGGCAAAATGCGGGGGCCGCAAAGGCGGGCATGGTCGGACAAAGGCAAAAAAGGAAAAAATCCAGCGCGGCGTCAATAATTTGCCTATCTTTGAGCGCACAAAAACAGTACTATGAGGAAACGGCCCGCTTGAATGGCCCTGAAAAGGCACCGTACGAGTTTACCGCTTTCCCACTTAACAACCTAGTCGCCATCATGATCCCACCTTCGGGCTAAAGCCTTGAGGATGCTGCGCATGCCTGCTTTTGCAATGGTCATGCGTTTGGGAAAGAGGCTTGAAAAGCCCTTCAGCCCCGTAAAGTTCAATGTTTTTTCCCTTTGCCAGGCCGCGTAAAGGATACCAATAGACCAGGAAACTATGAACATGCTAAAAACGATACCCAGAAAGAACAAAGTGGCTGCCGGGAGGCACCAACATTATCAGGCCTTCAATCTGCATTTTGCCTCCACCTTGCCATTGCCAGAGCTGGCGGCGGCAGAGCAGCAAGCGGCTGATGTCCTAATCCGCGAGGGGCGGGTGCCGCGGCGGCTGCCGCCTGGCGAAATAACAAGTGAAGGCTGGTTGAATGATGGCCATCTCTACTATCAAATCGGTGCCGGGAAGGTGTTATTGGACGTAAGCGAGGCTGGCCGCTACTTCATTCAAGATGGCGAGTCGGTCACGATCCAGCGCCGACCTGGCGCTTCGGATGATGAAGTACGCTTCTATCTGCTCGGCTCCTGTATGGGTTTTTTGTTGCTGAGCCGCGGCCTTTTTGCCTTTCACGGCAGCGCGGTGACCAATGGGGCGCATTGCTTGCTCTTTATTGGCGAATCGGGCGCGGGCAAATCCACTACCGCTACAGCTTTTCTGCGCCGGGGCTACCGCCTGCTGGCCGACGATGTCAGCCTGGTGGGCTTTGATGAAGCGGGGCAGGCCCTGGTTTATCCGGCTTTCCCCCAGATCAAACTCTGGGAGGACTCAGTCCGGGCACTGGAAGTAGAAGGCGATTCGCTCGCGCTGATCTTGCCGGATTGGGAAAAGTTCAAACTCAATGTTTGCCAGGATTTTATCGCCCAGCCTATGCCGCTGACGGCTATTTTCCAGCTCTGGCCCCAAGCCACAGCCGGAGACCTGAAGCTGCACCGCCTGGAAGGCGTGGAGAAGTTCCTCGCCTTGTCGGGCAATATCTATCGCGGCGCCATGATCGAGGATTTCAATCTTCAGCAGCAGCACTTCGCCTTTTGCGCACAACTGCTCCGCCAGTTTCCCGTGTACCGCATTGAACGCCCCAGCGGCTCTTTCCAAATCAGCGAGTTGTACGCCGCGTTATGCCACCTGCCAGAATTGGCGCATTCACCAAACGACTAACTTATCCCGTGACGCTCAGAGATAAAATCCCGCCCATCTATCACGCCTTCTTCCCGGAACTGCTCGAATTGGAGATTCCGCCAGAGAAGATCGCCACTTGTGATAATTGCACCTTGTGTTTGTCTGCCAAGAGCCCGTACTTTCATACTAAGTGTTGTACGTACTATCCACACTTGCCCAACTATCTGGTGGGCGGGATCCTTCAGGAAAATGATGCTTCGATGGCGGAAGGCGGCAAGCGCCTGCGCAGGCTCATCAGCCAGAAAAAAGGGGTGAGCCCCTATGGGATCATCCCGCCGGTTGAATATTCCGTCCGGCGCACCGCCATCCGCAAAAAAAACTTCTGGGAGATCAAACAGGAAGAAAACCAGTCGATACTATGCCCATACTATGACCAGGGCCGTTGCACGGTTTGGAAATACCGGGAGAATTTGTGCGTCACTTATTTCTGCGCCCCGATTGCCAATACTAAAGGGCGCATTTTTTGGGACAAAGTGAATGAATACCTGAAAAGAGTAGAAATGGAGCTTGCCCAATATGCGCTCCTACAGCTCGGCTGGCCACCGGAAGCCATCCTGCTCCACTCGATTAAAGGTGATTCTTTAGGGTTGGATGATGCCAATGGGGAGCTGGATGAGGCGAAGTACGCCGAATTGTGGCGGGATTGGGCAGGACGGGAAGAAGCATGGTATGTCCAATGCTATGAAGTCATAGCGGGCCTCGGGCGGGCAACCTTTGAACGCATCACAGGCGTTTCCCGTGAAATATTGGAACAAAGCATCATCAATACCCAACAAAGCCTCGCCCAAGCTGCTTTCCCTGACTACCTGCAATTTAATCCAGATACCCGCATCGAGCCTCAAGAAGGCATGATGCTGTTGTTGTCCACCGCTGAAGGGCATACCGAAATCTCGGCCATCGCTTTACCTTTGATAAAGGCTTTTGATGGCCAGCGCACTACTACTGAGGTATTTCACTTGGGGTATAAGATCATGATGAGCCTGGAGCAGCAAGTGGAAAAATTAATTGCGATACGAGCTTTGCAGCCTGTAGAATAGCATGATATGAGCGGTATATTTGGGATTATCGACACTTCAAAAAAGCCTTTAGCCTCAGAATGGTTGGAAGGGATGATGCAGCATCTGGCCCACCGCGGGCCAGACGGGCGGAGATACTGGCTGGAACACCACGCTGGGATGGGGCACTTGATGTTACAAATCAGTCCGGAAGACCGCCTGGATGACTCCCCTTTGTCTTATCACCACTTGACCGTCACGGCAGACAGCCGGCTGGATGGGCGCGAAGGGCTATGCCGCGATTTAGGGCTTCCGGACGGCAGCGCAGCTAGCATGCCCGACAGCTTGCTCATCGCCAAAGCTTATGAGCAATGGGGGGAAAACTGCGTGGACTATCTGCTGGGCGATTTTGCTTTTGCCATCTGGGATCAGCGGTCCCAGGCTCTTTTTTGCGCCCGCGATCATGCTGGGGTGAAACCTTTTTTTTATGGGCAGTGCAATGGGAAATTCGTCTTTGCATCGGAAATCAAAGCTATCGCCGAGCTGCCCTTCGTGCCGCAGGACTTTAATGAAGAGCTGTTGGCTGATTACCTGTTACTGGCCTCCTGGCGGGGTGAGCGCGCCAAAGAAACCTTTTTCAAAGGCATTTGCCGCCTGATGCCCGCCCAGCGGTTGTCCTTGCAACAAGGACGATTAAACATTGCTAGTTATTGGATGCCTGCTCATCGCCATACCCTGAGGCTGCCTTCTGATGAGGACTATGCCGCTGCCCTACGAGAATTGATGGAGCAGGCGGTGCGTGACCGTTTGCGCACCAATTATCCAATAGGGGTGCAACTTAGCGGAGGGCTGGACTCTTCCAGCATCGCCTGTATTGCGGCCCGAGAACTAGCCAAACTAAACCGCTCCCTTTTTGCCGCTTCTTCAGTGCTTCCCGACCATCACCACGGGCGGGAAAAGGATGAGCGCCAGTTTATCGAAGCGGTGGCCCAGCAAGAGCAAAATATATGCACCAATTTTGTCAGCGCTTCCGAGCGCCGTATCTTTGCCGATATTCACCAGGCTTTTGACAAAACCTACAGCCCCGTCAATGCCTTTCACTACATGGATGATGCGCTCGACGAAACGCTGTCCAAGCAACATGGGGTCCGCGTGGTGCTGGATGGGTTGCTCGGGGATATCACGGTATCTTATTACCACACTAATAGCTTGGCACATTTGCTCCGGATTGGGCGTTTCCAAGCAGCCTGGCATTTGTTTCAGCGCAGGAAGCAAACGGCAAATACCTCTCCGTGGAACTTGATGAAACAGGAGATGATCAAGCCGCTGCTACCGCGCTACATCCTGGATGCCGTCTTGCAGTTGAAAGGCCTTGCCCCAACTCCATTTGTTGAGAATACCGCTCTGGATACCAATCTTTTTTCTGCAAAAAAAGCGGAAAAAAAATACAAGTCAACCGTAATGGAGATAGCCAGCCATTCTGACGTTTATAAAGGGCTCTGGGATACGCAGATGCATATTCTGGACGAAGAGGTCCTCGTCAGGCAGGCACACCATGGTATTGAACATGTTTATCCATGGTTGGATAAACGCATCGTTGACTTTATGTACTCCCTGCCTCCCGAGCAATTCCTCCACCGCGGTTGGCCGCGAGGCTTAATCCGCTTTGCGATGGATGGCGTCATTCCTCCCCTTGTCCAATGGCGACAGAGTAAAGGCGCTTACTCCCCTGACTTTGTCGGGCGACTCGTGCGGGAAGCCCCGGATATTCAACAAAAGATAGTTGCCTGGGAAAAAGAACCTTCAAGATTTAAGGTTGTGAGCCTGGAGAAAATAAAAAATATGATTGAACAATTGCATAATAAGGAAAAGGTGTCTATTTTTGACAACGGAATTATTACCATTGCTGGTATGGGGCTCGTTGCTTGTGAATATCAGTATTGGCTTTCGAACAAAAAAGAAAAAACAAACTCACAAATACCATGAAAAAAGAACTGAAAACAAAACCGCAGCACCCTCCCATTAAGAAGAGCTGGTCAAAGCCAGAGATTAAATCGACCTTACCAATTAAAGAAACTTTGAGCGGGCCTCCGGGAGGGGTTGATATGATGACGCTAATTCCTGGTATGAGTTAGTTTTATCTCGATCCAATTTCGGCTTAAGCTGTCTTTTAAATGAATAAAGAACACTCCAGCCCCAAATGGCAGGCCGCCAAAGATTTACTCTCCAGCAAAATCGACGATGAAGTCATCATCATGGGGCTACAAACGGATAAGTACTACGGGCTGGATGCTATTGCCAGCCGCATCTGGGAGTTGTTAGAAGAGCCGCGCTCACTCGACGAGCTGGTCAGCCTGCTCCGGGAAGAATACGAGGTGGAGGAGGACGTATGCCGCGAGGAGACTTTGGCGCTGCTGCAGGATTTGTCTAGCCAGAAGCTGATCCGCGAATTGTAAATGATTTTTAGTATGAGCAAGCTCAACCGCGCTTTTCGCTTACCCTTTGCTGACCAATGGCTATTGGCAGAGGCATTGGTATGGCTGGGCCTGTGGCGTTTGCTCATCCTATTGTTCCCTTTCAAAAGATTGATGCCGGCTCTATCCGCCCCATCCGCAGGAAGCCCAACCGCTTTGTCTGCGGCCCAATCAGCGATGGCGGCACGTGTCGGCTGGGCGGTCGAGTTGGCGGGGCGTTATACGCCCTGGCACAGTACTTGTCTGGTTCGGGCGGCGGCGGGCAAAGCCATCCTTAGCCGCCGGGGTATTGGTAGTACGCTATTCATTGGCGTGCTGCAGGCCGATAGCTCCAGCCTCAAAGCACATGCCTGGCTGCAGAGCGATGGCCGCATCCTCACTGGCGCCAGCGGCTATGAAGCCTACCAGGTGCTCTCTTCTTTTTCATAACCCAAACTCAAATTGTCCCGCATCGCCTATTTAGCGCCTCTAGTCAAAGCCTTACAATTAGTCTGGCGCAGTACTCGCAAGTGGACCCTGATACATTTTGCCTTGCTATTCGTGCAAGCTGCCTTGCCGCTGGGGCTCCTTTATCTGACCAAGGCGATTATTGATGCGCTCACCCAGCCAGGAGAACAAGAGGATTTTCAGGAGGTTTTGTGGTACATCGGCTTGCTCGGGCTGACCTGGCTGCTCATCCATGGATTTCAGAGCCTGGCGCAATTTGTCAGCGAAACCCAGCAGCACCTCTTTATCGACTTTATGGCTTCCGCCATGCAGGAAAAATCGGTTTCAGTTGACTTGGCTTACTACGAAAACCCGGAATACCACAATACCTTCCACAAAGCTCAGCAAGAAGCGCCTTACCGGCCCATCCAGGTGTTAAACGAATTTTTCAGCCTGGTGCAAAATGCTTTGTCTTTAGCCGGGATTGCCGGCTTACTGTTTTTCCTGCACTGGGGCATTGCGTTGCTCCTGCTCGCCGCCGCCATCCCCAATGTGCTGATCAAGCTGAAGTTTTCCCGCCGCCTGTACGTCTGGGAGCGAGCGCGTGTCGGCATGGAGCGGCGGGGCTGGTATATCAACGATGTGCTCACTTCCAGCTTTTATGCCAAAGAAGTGCGCCTGTTCGGGTTTGGGCCCTACCTGATGGCGCGCTACCGGGAACTGCGGCGGTTGCTTTTTGGCGAGAAGAACCGCATCCTGCGGCAGCGGGCTATAGCTGACCTCAGTGGGAAAGCCATCGAAGTGCTGGCCATCTCCGCTGCTTATGCCTACACCGCCTGGCGTGCTTTCCAGCAAGCCATCACCCTGGGCAGCCTGGCTATGTATTTCCAGGCTTTTCAGCGGGGGCAATCGCACTTGCAGCAAGTGTTTCAGTCGCTTGCCCGGCTTTACCAGCACCGCCTTTTCCTGAGCTTCCTGTTCGATTTTTTGTCGCTGGAACCCCAAGTAAAGGAGTCTCCGCAGCCCCGCTCCTTGCCGGCAAAATTGCAGCACGGCATCCGCTTCGAAGGGGTAGGCTTCCGCTATCCGCTGACTGAAAAAGCAGTGCTAGCCGATATCCACCTGGAAATCCGCAAAGGGGAAGTCGTCGCCCTGGTCGGCCGCAACGGCTCGGGAAAGACGACTTTGCTCAAGCTGTTGTGTCGGCTGTATGACCCCACTGCGGGCAGCATCCGCTTCGATGGCCTCGACTTGAAAGACTGCCGCCTGGCGGAGGTGCGCGGCAAAGTGGGGATTATTTTTCAGGATTACGCCCACTATCACCTCACTGCCGCGGAAAATATCCAGATTGCCGGGCTGGGGCAGCCGGAAGGCCCGGGGCGCATCGCCGATGCCGCCCGGCGCAGCGATGCCGATGGTTTTATCTCCCAATTGCCCAAAGGCTACGACAACCTGCTGGGCCGCCATTATGAAGAAGGCATCGAGCTTTCTGGCGGGCAGTGGCAGAAAATAGCCCTGGCCCGCGCGTTCTACCGCGATGCGGAAATCGTGGTGCTCGACGAGCCCACCAGTGCCATCGACCCCATTTCCGAATACGATATTTTTGCCCAATTCCGCGAGCTGGCTAAAGATAAAATCGTCATCCTGGTCACTCATCGCCTCTACAACCTCAAGCTGGCCGACCGCATCGTCGTTTTGGATGAAGGCCGCATTGCCGAGCAGGGGGCGCATGAGGAACTGATGCAGCGCCAAGGGTTATATTATCAGATGTTTGAAAAACAGCAAGTGTGATGGCCAAGTGGGAAGCAAGACGACAACAGCCTGCCATCAGCCCTGAGCTGCAGCTCGTCGTACTGGCTTGCCGCACAAGGGTGGATGGCGATGCCCGGGTAGCCTTGCAAACGCATCTTGAAACGGTGCCGCTAAATTGGGGGGCCGTCCTGGGAATAGCGACAAAGAACAAAGTCCGCCCAGTCGTTTACCAAAGCCTGCGGCAGGCCGCCAGTAAAAATCTGCCCCCCGAGCTGATGGAAACCTGGAAAGCTCAGTGCCAGGAAATCGCCCGTTTCAACCTGGACAATGCCCGTGAGCAATTGCGCCTGTTGCGCGGTTTGCAAAATGCCGGGCTGACGGCCATCCCCTACCGAGGGCTTTACATGGGGGCGGTAGTTTACGGTGACCCCGGCCTACGGGAAACCACCGATATAGACCTTTTCATCCGCCTGGAAGAGCTGCCGCGCCTCAAGGCAGCGCTAAAGGATATGGGCTATTTGCCCCATCACCAGTTTACCCCTGCTTCCGAGCGGGCTTATCTGCAGGAGGGCTTCGAATACAAATTCGATCGAATCGAAGACGGCTGTTATTTGTTCCATCTGGAAGCCCACTGGATGCCTGCCAACCGCCGTTATGCCATGGCGGTGCATCTGGAGGATATAGATGAGCACCTCATCGCTACAGAAATCAACGGCTTGCCGGTGCAGGCTTTTTCTCCTGAGCTGCTGCTGCTGCAACTGGTGATGCATCATGGCGGCCTGGATCAGTGGCGCTACCTCAAGTTTGTCTGCGACCTGGCTTATCTCATTGAAACCTTCCGGCCGTCCTTCAACTGGGATGTCATGCTGGCTGAGGCGCGCCGCTTGGGCCTGCTCGGGCTCTGCTACAACGGCCTGGCGTTGGCAGAAGCGCTTCTGGGCACCTCCTTGCCTCCGGAAGTAGAGTGGGAGGCCCGGCGGGCAAAATATCAGCGACTGGCACGTGAACAAATCCAGCGGCTGGAGCTGGGCCAGCGGCCGGCAGTCTGGAAGCATGGCGAAAACACCAGGATGATCCTGAGCTTTCACCGCATGATGTTGCGCTACCACCTCGTGGTGCGGGAGCGTTGGGCAGACCGCCTGCGCGTGCTCTGGGGGTTCTTGTTGCAGATCATCCTGCCCAATCCCGAGCAGATCCAGTACAGCGGTTTAGGCTATCCCTGGTATTATCTCCTGGTGCTGACCAAGCCATTTCGCCTACTGCGCCGCCACTGGAAGATTTGAGGCGGGGGTTTGTCTCTAAATCCTTATCTTTGCGTCTCAATGGCAGCAGCAATAAGCTGAGGCTGAAAAAACCATACGACTCCGTGTTTTCTTTCTTTCGCAAGCCGGCACATTTACTAAGCTACTCCTTTCTGGCAGTAGACCTCCATTCCCACCTCATCCCTGGCATTGACGATGGGGCTAAGACGATTGAAGACAGCCTGGCTTTAATCCGGGCATTGCATGAGCTAGGCTACCGCAAGTTGATTACTACCCCCCACGTGATGAACGACCTCTACCCCAACAGCCCGGAAACCATCCTGAAAGGGTTGGAGGCGCTGCGCCAGGCCGTCAAGCGCGAAGGTATCGAGATAGAACTGGACGCGGCAGCGGAGTATTTACTGGACGAAACTTTTGGCGATAAACTCGAAGCGGGGCAATTGTTGACTTTGCCCGGCAATAGGGTGTTGGTCGAGATGTCCTTCGTTTCGCCGCCCATGGAGCTGGAAAGCTTGCTCTTCCGCCTTCAGGCAAAAGGCTACCAGCCCCTGCTGGCTCATCCGGAGCGCTATCTCTTTATGAAGGAAGATTTTCGGAAGTACCAGGATTTAAAGGAGCGTGGCTGCGAATTTCAGCTCAACCTGCTCTCCCTGACGGGCTACTACGGCAAACCCATCAAAGACAACGGCTACCGCCTGCTCAAAGCGGGCCTGATTGACTTTTTAGGTACCGACCTGCACCACGAGCGCCATGCCGCCCAATTGCGCCTGGCTCTGGAGGACCGCCGCATGGCTGCAGCATTGTTGAAGCTGAAGTTTGCCAATCGCCAACTCTTATAGC
>CAYSPJ010000080.1:0-24463 GCA_964432875.1 uncultured Phaeodactylibacter sp.
GCCGGGGGGTGGAGCTTCTCCTGCTGGCGGGGCTTTCCACCCCCTTAATCCCCCGCCAGCGGGGGAGATGGCACTGCTTTTGCGCTCATGCCTAAAAAGGTTAATAAGTCCATCAATTCACTGAAAACCCTTTCCCCAAGCACAACCCTCTCCCCCGCTATGCGGGGCAGGCTTTGTGAAATAACTGCGTTAGTGGCGAAGCCTCTATTTCACGGAGCCAGCCCCCTGGAATAGCCCACGCCTATCCCTGGCTTATTCCACCGGGCCAGCGGGGGAGAGTAGCCGCATCGCGTCTTTCCGCTCCACCCATCCCTGCCGGGATGACGCCTGGCCCCATTTGAGACTGCCGCCTTTTTTTTTGTCAGGGTGCTGACTTATGAAGAAATGTTGTTGGCAAGTTTAGTTAAAATTTTGATAAATTGGGCAAAAGCGGATTGCAATGCGTTAACATTAAGTCAGCAATGTTTTGCAAATGCAAGTCAAAGTTTAATTCATGCAGCGCAATGTTAAATTTTGCATAATCCACCCAACGGCACTTGCTTTTTTGACGTCATTAGATATATCTTTAGGCACATTTTGTCCATAAGTACGCCTTTCATCAACTGTTAAAAACAACATCACTCGCGGCAGGATCTGAGCCGGGGCTTCACAGCCCTATGCGGCCTTAGTATTATTTGCCCTGTCATAAGCTAAATCCAAATCAACCTTGAATACCTAAAAATCTGAATTATGAAAAAACTATTGCTTCCCTTGACCCTCGTTCTGTTGTTCGCCCAATTTGGACACGCCCAAGGCCAGAAAAAAACTTACTTGGACCTGAATGCAGGCATGGGCATGTTGCCCACTTTCGTGAAAGATGCCGGCAGGGTCAAAACCCCAGCCCTCAGCTTTTCTGCCGACTACCAGTTGAAAGAGCACTTCAGCCTTGGCGGCTTCGTCGGATACTCGGTGACCGAAACCGACGTACGCACCTTGCGCGATGGCAGCAATGCACAGTGGACTAACCGCTTCTCCGTTTTTGGCCTGCGTTTGGCCGGCCGCAGCACGCAGATGGGGCCCTGGAATATCTACGGCGGCCTGTCAGCTGGGTATAGCTTCTCCAATATTGAAATCACCAAAGGCGAGCTGGAAAAAGTGAAAAAGGAGACCAATATGCGGGAGGTCTCCGGCAAGATGCTGATTACGGGCTTCGTCGGCACGCGTTATGCCTTTACGCCTAAGATCGGCATTTTTACAGAGTTGGGCTATTCCTGTTCACTGGTCAATATGGGTTTGAGCGTGCGCTTGTAGGGGAGGTCAATCGGCGCCTTTCAGCTCCTCATGCCATTCATGCACCGCTCGCACGGTCTGTTCCAATGGGCGAGGCTGATAGCCCAACTCCCGGCGAGCCTTCTCGTGCGAGCAGTGGCGGTTGCTATGTTTCAGAGTCATGAGCGACTCGTAGGTGTAAAGCGGCGGGGTGCCGGCCAGGCGGCTGTATGCCTGCAGTAAGGGCAGCCCGAGCAGGGCTAGCCAAAGCGGTAGCACCAGCCGGAGTGGGCGTTTACCGGAAAAGCGGGCGCAGATAGCCGCTAGTGCCCCATGAAAAATCAAAGCAGGCCATTTATCTCTTGGCTTGCGCCAACAACCAATCGATATCCGCCATAAACTGGTCTAGCTTTTCGGGTTTGGTGCCATCGCAGAAGGAGCGGATGTGGCGTTGCTCGTCGATGAGGATAATCCAGCCGCTGTGGTCGAAGCCGCCGGGGGCATTGGGGTCTTCGAGCGCGATGCTCATGTAGTCGTTGGCCAGCGGGTACATCAGGTCTTTATCGCCGGTGACGAAGTGCCACCGCTGAGAACTGACGCCCAACTCGGTGGCATATTGAGCCAGCCGGCCTACGCTATCCCTTTTGGGGTCGATGGTGTGGGAGAGCAGTACCAAGCGGTCTTCATCTTTGTAGCGCTCATAGAGGCGCAGCATCTGTTTTTTTACCAGCGGGCAGATGGTGGGGCAGGAGGTGAAGAAAAAATCCGCCACATAGATTTTGCCCTCGAAAGTGGCGTTGGTGACCAGGGCGCTATCCTGGTTGAGGAAGGCAAAGTCTGGTATGCGGTGGTAAACCGTATCCTTGCCGTCAATTTTGTGGTTGCCCAAGATCGGTAGGGCTGCTTGTTGTTTGCCGCAGGCAGCGAGGAGCAAGCCTGCCGCAAAAATCGCCATGAGGTATCGCATCAGATTGTTATTTGGATGGAAAAAGATTCTAATTATCGAGTTTGAAAAAAAAATTAGCGGCAGTAAAGGAGGGGATGCATCGCCTCCTTTACTGCCGGGAGAACAAATCAGCCTTAGGAAGCAAAGATAAATAACTTCGCCCTTTGATTCCATACCGAACCCACTCCGGTTTTGCCGCCCTGGGAAGCTACAACCTCTTTAGGGCTGGGGGGCAAAACCGGAGGGGCTTAGTATAAATTGAAACCCCATATTGCTTTTTACGCATCGAAATGGGGAAGTCGTTTCCGCTGGCCCCTCAGGGTCTAACTCTCGCTTCCCTGCAGTTTAGCTAAGAGTTCCTGGGCTTTAGCCAAACTGTTGAGGATATCCTCCTTCACCTTGTCCACCTTCGGCTGCTCGGCTTGGAGGATGCCCATGATGGCATCGTGCGAGAGGGAATCGCGCAATTGTGGCATGCGGGGGCTGGCCTGCATCCATTCCATCATGCCGTCTTCAGCCATTTCAAGAGCTTGCAACACCTCCATGATCTCGGTTTTCAGTTCTTCATCCTGGGTAGTTTCCAGCAAGGGTTTCAACTCGCGGGCAGCGCTGTTCATCTCGCCCATTTTAGGCATGACTTCGTCATGGACGTCCATCATCTGCCGATAGGCAGCTTCTTGGGCTTCGATTTGTTGTTCGGTGAAAACGCCTTTTTCTTCAGCTTTTTGCTTGCCGCCGCCACAGGCGATGGCGAAAACGCTAAGGGCAAGCAACAATAGCCATAAACGGTTTTTCATAATGTTGAATTTTCTAACTTAACAACAAAACCGGGGTTGCCGTTTGGCCGATGAGGCCAGGAATACATCATTTTATACCTGTGGAGGGCAAAAGTGTGCTTAAGAGCAAGGCTGGCGCAAAATCGATCCCGGGCTAAACCAGAGGTGTTGAGCAGGCTTTACCGCTATATGAAAACAAAAACCTAAATTTGTGCGCTCAACTACGAGTCTAAATATGAAAGAGACCTACATCATCGACGCCATGCGCAGCCCCATCGGGGCTTTTGGCGGGGAGCTCGCCCCAGTGCGCGCCGACGATTTGGCGGCGCACGTGCTGCGCGCCCTGCTCGATCGCCATCCTGGGCTGCCGGCCGAGCGCATCGACGACCTCATCCTGGGCTGTGCCAACCAAGCCGGCGAGGATAACCGCAATGTGGCGCGCATGGCGCTGCTGCTGGCCGGAATACCTCATACCGTGCCTGGCGAAACCGTCAACCGCCTTTGTGCCTCGGGCATGTCGGCGGCGATCCATGCCCATCGGGCTATTCAGGCGGGCGATGGGGATTTGTTTATCGCCGGCGGGGTAGAGCAGATGACGCGGGGCCCCTGGGTGATCTCCAAAGCCTCCCAGCCCTTCGGCAGAGATGTGGAGATGCACGACACCAGCTTCGGCTGGCGCTTCATCAACCCTCGCCTGAAAAAGCAATACGGTACGGAGAGCATGGGGCAGACGGCGGAAAACCTGGCCCAGCAATTCGGTATCGACCGCGAAAGCCAGGACCGCTTCGCCTACTGGTCGCAGATGAAAGCCGCCGCCGCCCAGCAGTCTGGCCGGCTACGGGAGGAAATCGCACCGCTTGAGGTGCCGCGCCGCAAGCAAGACCCGCTGCTGGTGGAGCAAGACGAATTTATCAAGCCCCATACCACCCTGGAAGGCCTGTCCAAGCTACGCCCCGCTTTCAAAGCAGAGGAACTGGGCGGCACCGTGACGGCTGGCAACGCCTCGGGCCTGAACGACGGGGCGGCGGCCATGCTCCTGGCCTCCGGTGAAGCTGCCGCGCAATACGGCCTAAAACCCCTGGCTCGCATCCTCAGCTCAGGCGTGGCAGGCGTCGAGCCGCGCATCATGGGGATTGGCCCGGTGCTGGCCTCGAATAAAGCCTTGTACAAAGCTGGTTTGCGCCTGGAAGATATGGATATCATCGAAATCAATGAGGCCTTCGCCGCCCAGGTACTGGCTTGTACCCGCCAGTGGGGCCTGGCCGATGACGACCCCCGCATCAACCCCAATGGCGGCGCCATTGCCCTGGGCCACCCCCTTGGCATGAGCGGCACCCGGCTCTTGCAAACGGCAGCGCTCGAATTGCAGCAACAACATAAACGCTACGCCTTGGTCACCATGTGTATCGGGGTAGGGCAGGGGTATGCGGTAGTGATCGAAAGGTCATGATAAGTCGCTCAACCTGCCGGATGTCATCTTTAAAAAGATTAGATGCGCCGCAGGGCGATGAAGCGGCTGTAGTACGTTGAATAATGATAAATCTCTTTACAAACCAATCAACTGCAATAAAATACAAATTATGAGAACTGCTTATTTGTTGGTGATGATGGCCTGCAGCTTTAGCTTATTCCAAGCCAAAGCTCAAGGCACGGCAGATGCTGATACCACGATTTACACCGTAGCCGAGCAGCTCCCGCGCTTTCCGGCTTGTGAGCGCCTGGATACCACTATTGAGGCAAAGAGCCAGTGTGCTCAACAGGCGCTGCTGGCATTTATGTACGAAAACATCAAGTATCCGCTGGAGGCCCGCCAGAATGGCAATGAGGGTACGGTGGTATCCAGCTTCGTCGTTGAAAAAGACGGCAGCCTGAGCAATTTCAAAGTATTGCGTGATATTGGCGGAGGCTGCGGGCTAGAGGTGCTGCGGGTGTTGGAAGCGATGAACCAGGTGGGCATCAGATGGGTGCCGGGGCAAAGCCAGGGTAAAGTCGTGCGTACCCAGTTTAACCTGCCGATCAGGTTCAAGCTCGAAGAAGTGCCTCCCTACACCCTCGTAGGCCGCGATACGATTTATACTGAATTCGACAAAATGCTCGCATTCAAAGGGGGGGATGAAGCGCTGGAAGATCACCTGGCACTGAAGTTGGATTACCCTCCGGCCTGGGAAGATAGTTGCCGCGTGGGCCGCATCGAAATACAACTGCTGGTGCGTCCCAATGGCGATGTGCGCGTCCTGGATTTAACGGACTACAACGATTTGGGCATCGATTTTTGGTATGAAGCCATCGATGCGGTCACTTCCACCTATGGGCAATGGGATGTCGCTACTTTCGAAGGCCGTCCGGTCGGTTCGGCTTATGATATCAGCCTGCCTTTCCTGCCGGGCAATGCGGCTTGCCAGCCTCAGGTAAAGAAGTACGAGCAAGCCAGGGTCCTGGCGGAAGAAGGGGCGCAGCTTTTTAATGGCGATGAGAAAGAGGCCGGGTTGGAAAAACTCTCGCAGGCTTTAGCCCTCTTCCCCAACGACGCCAGCTTCCTGCTCATGCGTGGCCAGGCTTATCTCGATATGAACCGCTTCTCAGAAGCTTGTGCTGATTTATCACTGGCCCGGGATATCGCCCTGATCGATTGGTACGATGGCGTGCTGCCAGTGATTTGTCGCTAGCGGGAAAGTGAGGCTTGGCGAAATTAGGGAGGGGGCATGGACTGCGGTATGAGCGCAAGCTGCCGCCGCATTCCATGCCCCATTGCTCTTTGGTAAAGCGATACGCCTATTTTTTTAAACAATCCACCATTTCCAGGCCTTTACATGTTAACTAACACGCAGAAAAAATATGGAAAACTTTGAATGGGCTTTCACTTATGTCCCTTATGCGGTAGCAATAGGTATCCTATTGGCCACCTGGCTACTGGGGTATCTGTTCGAGCGTTTCTTCAACCGCTTTATCCTGAAGTCCACTATCATCCTGCGAAATGACCCGACGAATTATAAGTTTTTAAAACACGCCATCAGGGCGGTGATCTATTTGGTGGGTATGGGCCTGGCCTTTTCCCAGATAGAGGTCCTACGCTCTGTTTCCAGCTCTATCCTGGCCGGTGCCGGTATCCTGGCGCTAGCAGTGGGTTTTGCCTCGCAGCACGCATTGAGCAATATCGTCAGCGGGGTTTTTATCATTATCTTTAAGCCCTATCGCATCAACGACCGCATCGTGATCAAAGATACTTTACAGGGCGTGGTAGAAGACATCACCCTGCGGCATACCGTGATCCGGGACTTCCAAAACCGCCGCATCGTCATCCCCAATACCGTCATCAGCAATGAAATCATCGTGAATGCCGACCTGACCGATGAGAAGGTCTGCCGTTTCATCGAAATCGGCATCAGTTATGATTCGGATGTAAAAAAAGCCAAGGAGATCATGCGCGAAGAGGCCCTCAATCATCCGTTGATCCTCGACAACCGTACTCCTGAGCAAATCGCTGAGGGGGCTGACAAAGTACCCGTGCGCCTGATTAGCATGGGCGATTCTTCGGTACTGTTGCGTGCCTGGGCCTGGGCGGGCAACCAGGCCGATGCTTTCGTCATGTATTGTGATTTGCTGGAGAGCATTAAGGCGCGTTTTGATGCGGAAGGGATTGAAATCCCCTTCCCGCACCGTACCTTGGTTTTCAAAAACGATTTGGCATTGAAAAACCAGCCACAGGCAGCGCCGGTAGAGCCCGCTGCTACGCCGGCCGAAGCGGGAGATTGATCTCATCACCAAAAAATATGCGAATCATGCGATTCTTGCTTTTGCTTCTGTTCGGGCTAAGCCCTTTGTTTACCATCGCCCAGGGGTTGGATACCTACGAGTACCGGCAGTTCATCCGCCCAGTTGGAGATACGATCAATTACCGCGTCCTTTTCCCCGAAGGATACGCGCAAAGCGATGCGGCTTATCCCTTGGTGCTCTTCCTGCATGGTGCCGGTGAGCGCGGCAATGACAATGAGCTGCAACTCGTGCATGGCGCGCGGCTTTTCCTCGACAGCCTGGAGCGTTATCCGGCCATCGTCGTCTTCCCGCAGTGCCCTCAAGAAAACTCATGGGCCCGCCTGGATCTAGAGGGGCAAGGCCAGGAGCGGCGGTTTGTATTCCCTTTCTACGAAGAGCCAGCGCTGCCGCTACAGCGGGCCATGGATTTGCTGGACATCCTCTTGCTCACCGAGCGGGTAGATGAAAAACGGCTCTATCTCGGCGGCCTATCCATGGGCGGCTTTGGCACTTTCGATTTGCTGGCGCGGCGGCCCAATGCCTTTGCGGCGGCCTTCCCGATTTGTGGGGGCGGCAACGCCTTGCTGGCACCTTTGTACGCTCCGCACACCCCTTTGTGGATCTTCCACGGCGCCAAGGATGAAGTCGTGCCGCCCGATAATTCCCGCAAGATGTATAAGGCGCTGCAGTCTGCTGGTGCCAAAGTGAAATACACGGAATACCCCGATGCCAACCACGATAGCTGGACGCCAGCCTTCGCCGAGCCGGAGTTCCTGAGCTGGTTGTTTGGGCAGCGGAAGTGACTGGTTGATCAGCATTCTTTTTTATGATTTTGCATTTATGCCAAAAAGCAGTACTTTAGGCGCATAAAAGCTGTTTTGCGCCTATGGAATCCTGGATATCAATGCTGTCGCTGGTTGTCGGTGCCTACTTGGGGCTCTGCCTGTTATTTTATTTCCTGCAGCACTACTTCTTTTTCCGCCCGGAGATATTGCCCCGTACTTTTGAGTACCGCTATCCCTTCCCCTTTAGTGAAGTCGATTTCGATATGGAAGACGGCGGCACCATCAATGGGGTGCATTTTAAGGTGCCCAACTCCAAAGGCGTGGTTTTCTACCTCAAAGGCAATTCGCGCAGCATCAAGGGCTGGGGGAAATTCGCCAAGGATTTCCTGAGCAAAGGCTACGATTTTTTTATGATCGACTACCGGGGCTTTGGCAAGAGCAAGGGGCACCGCACCGAAGCTACCCTCTACAACGATGCTCAGACGGTTTACAAATGGCTGAGCACCCAATATCCCGAGGAACAGATTGTGCTCTACGGCCGTTCAATGGGTAGCGGCATCGCGGCCCGTATCGCCGCCTGGAACAAGCCCAAGATGCTCATCCTCGACTCGCCTTACGTCAGCTTCCTCCACCAAGTGAAGCAGTATGGTTTCTGGCTGCCGTTGAAGTGGATACTGCGCTATAAAATCCGCACCGATTTTTTTATCAAAAAAGTGGACTGCCCGGTCTTTGTGCTGCACGGCACCCGCGACCGCCTCATCTCCTTTAGCCAGGGGCAGCTCCTGAGCCAGCTGGCTCCTCGGGGCGAACTGGTACCCATCGAGGGCGGAGGGCACAACAACCTGCCCGATCTTCCCGAATACCATGATTATCTTTACGATATCTTGCACGACGAGGCCTGGTATTGGCGGCTGCTGCAGCAGGCGGGGCTGCAGGTTGTGGCATAAAATACTTAAATGATAATTTTTTTTGACTGGAACTTTTTCAAAAAGAAATTTAGTTCTATCTTTGCACGCGCATCGGGAAAAGCTGTTGATTCTTATTTGAAAAAGCAGCCCCGCGCATGGCTCAGACCCATAGTGTAACGGTAGCACACCAGATTTTGGTTCTGTTCGTCTAGGTTCGAATCCTAGTGGGTCTACCCAAAAAACAAAGCCTGTAATTCATTGAATTACAGGCTTTTTTCATGTATAATACTTCTTGCGACGGGGGCGTCGCGGCCGGAAAACAGTTTTTTTCTACCCCCCGCTGCGCCTTCCGCTTTCTTCCCTCATAAGCCGAGTAGCCAGGAATAAAAGCAGTCTTTGAGCAATATCTGTTGCCTTCGCGCCGTCCAATGAGGTGATGCCGCCTTGCGCTGCTATTTAGCTCAGGCGAGCGGGATAAACGATAAGTATATGTACAAGACCATAATCCTCCCTTTTTTTGTCCTTCTTTTGGCACAGGCCCTGCCGGGGCAGCAGCGTTACAGCACAGAGCGCGGCAGCGTAAGATTTAAGTCGGATGCCCCTTTGGAGCTCATCGAAGCAGCCTCGCAGGAGTTGAAGGGCATACTGGATGCCGGGCAGCAATCCTTTGCATTTGCCGTGAACATCAACAGTTTTCAGGGTTTCAATAGCCCCTTGCAGCGGGAGCATTTCAATGAAAATTATCTGGAGAGCCAGCAGTACCCGCGCGCCACCTTCAGCGGCAAGATTATTGAGCAAGTAGATTTTAGCCAGGATGGAGCCTACGAAGTGCGGGCCAAAGGCAGGTTCACCATCCATGGCGTAGCGCAGGAGCGCATCATCAAAGGCCGTTTGCGCGTGGCGGGGAAGCGGGTATTCCTGGAAGCTAGCTTTAGCGTGCTGTTGGCCGAGCACCGGATTGACATCCCGCGGGTAGTGTTTCAAAAGATAGCCGAAGAAATTCAGGTGTCGGTAGAGCTGGAGCTGCAGGCAAATTGAGCCAAGCGACACTATATTAATCATGACGAGAAGCATGCGATACGGGCTCACGGCATTCATACAACTGGCGATATTTTGGTGGGCAGGAGCTCAGGCGCCATTTTGGCAAGCCCATCCATTGGGGGAGCATCTGGAGGGCGTCCGCCCGAATTTGTTGCATCAACTAGAGGGTGGTTTTATCTGGCTGGGTTCGGAGAAGGGGCTGATCCGTTATGATGGGCAGCATTTTGAGCTATTTGACCGGGCTGATAGCCTGCAGCTAGGCCCGGTGAGCGCTATTTATGCTACGGGCCGCGGACGTCTGTGGGTGGGGTGCCAGAGCGGGGCGATTTATTACCTGGAGCCCGGTAGTACCCTTCAACCCTGGCTGCCGGAGGAGGGCAACCCGGCAGTGCCCATTACCGGTTTTGCCGAGGATGCCCGCGGGCAGTTGTGGTTTTCGACCTATGGCGAGGGGCTTTACTGCTGGAACGGCAAACGCCTCTACAATTTCGATATGGACGATGGCTTGTTGGGGGGCGATATTTACACCTTGACTTGCGGCCAGGAAGGCCAGATTTGGGCCGGCACTGACCGGGGCATCAATATCTGCGCCCTGGATAACCACGGCCGAAAGCAGGTGCAAAGCATCACTAAAGCTGATGGCTTGCCCGATGATATCGTGCGCACCATCCTGCCCACTACTACAGGCGGCTGTTGGGTCGGCTTTTACGATGGCGGCCTAGCCTTTGTGCGGCTCGATGATTGGTGCATTGAAATACCGGTGCAAAATTGGGAGGCGGGCACGGTGAATGCACTGGCATTGGTAGATGGCCGCGAACTGTGGGTGGGCACCGAGGGCCGTGGGGTGTGGCGCTATAGTTTCTCCGATCAACGTTTGCGGGCAGTTGGGGAAGCGAAATTCGGGCGGGCAAAAATCCATGGCTTACATAAAGATGCGGAAGGCAATATCTGGGTGTTGAGCAATACCGAAGGCCTGTATTCTACCAACCGGCAGTTTGAGTTCATCCAACGTGCGCCTGCCAATATCCAGGCGGTATTGGCCGATCGGAGCGGCAAACTGTGGGTCGGTACTCAGTCTGGCCTATATTCCTATCACGAAGATGCGGATGGGCCGGGGGCTTTCCAAGCGCTAGCAGGCTTGGGCCAGGCCAACATCATCAGCCTGCTGGAAGATGATTTTGGCCTGATCTGGGCGGGCACCTTTGGCGAAGGTATCCATTGCTTCGATCCGCAGAGCGGCAAGCGCCGCCAGCTTACCGAACGAGAGGGCCTGGCCAACGGCAACATCCTCTCGATGGCGAGCAGCGGGGGCAAGCTTTGGCTGGCTACCCTCGGCGGCGCGATAGAAATCGACAACCGCCAAAACGTGCTCGACGGCGCACCGCTTTTGATCAAGCACTATGGGCGGGAGAGCGGCCTGGGCACCAATTTTATTTATACTGTTTTTGTGGACAGCCAGGGGCGCACCTGGTTTGGCACCGACGGCAAGGGGCTGGCATTGCTAAGCGAAGGCCGCATCCTCAATTTCTCCTCGGCTGGCGATATCCCCATCAAGTCGGTATATTCCATTGCCGAAGACCAGCGCGGCCACCTTTGGTTTAGCACGCCGCGCGAGGGCGTTTTTGAATACGATGGCAACAAGTTTACCCAACTGGCCCTTAAGGAGGGCATCCGCAACCTCTCTATCACCGGGCTGGCTACTGATGAGCTGGGGCGCATCCTCATCATGCACCCTGCGGGCATTGATTTGCTGGACCCTGCTGGTCACCATCTGATTTATTACGACCGCACCGTTGGTATCCAACAAGCAGAGCCAGGGCTCAATGCCTTTTGCAGCGATGCGCAGGGCAATATCTGGATCGGCACCCAGCAAGGGCTCATCCGCTATACACCCTTGCGCGAGGCGCTACGCATCCATCCCAGCACGCAGTTGTTGGGCGTGTCGGCCAATTTTCAGCCGATTGGCCTGGCCTCAGAGCAAGTATTGCCACACCACCAAAACAGCTTGGCATTTGATTATGTCGGTTTGTGGTATACGGCTCCAGCCAGCGTGCGCTACCGCTACCGATTAGAGGGCTTTGACCACGATTGGATTTATTCTGCCGACCGGCGGGCGGTCTATTCCAGCTTGCCGCCAGGGCATTATACTTTCCAACTGTCGGCTACTGAAAATGATGCTTTTGGCCCGGAGCCCGAGCTGTCCTATGCATTCACCATCCGGCGCCCTTTTTGGCTGCAATGGTGGTTTTTCTTGCTGGCCGGCAGTTTCCTGTTTGGCAGCGTTTATTGGTGGTTGAAAAAACGCGAGCAAAACTTCAAACGGGAAGCACTGTTGATCAGAGAGAAAGTGGAAAGCCAGTACGAAGCTTTGAAAAGCCAAATCAACCCCCATTTTTTATTCAATAGCTTCAATACGCTTATTACCATTATTGAAGAAAACCCCCGCCTGGCAGTGGAGTATGTGGAGCAGTTGTCCGATTTTTACCGCAGCATCCTCCAGTACCGGGAAAAAGAGGTCATTCCGCTGCTGGAAGAATTGGGCTTGGTGCGCAACTATGCCTTTTTGCTCCAAAAACGCTATGGCGACAGCTTTCAATTGCGCATAGCTGCCCAGGTGCCAAACGCATTGGTGGCCCCGCTCACCTTGCAAATGTTGGTAGAAAACGCCGTCAAGCACAACGTCATCAGCAAAGCCCGGCCGCTGAGCGTAGCAATCAGCACCATTGGAGAGGAATACATTGAGGTGAGGAACAACCGGCAACCAAAGCTGGTTGCCGAGAAATCAACGGGCTTTGGTTTGCAGAGCATCGCCAAGCGCTATGCCCTGCTCGCCGAGCGGGCCCTGCAAATCGAGGAAAGCGAAAATACTTTTGCGGTGCGTATCCCCTTGCTGAAAAGCAGCTAAGGATAGAGCACTGCGATGAATAGAGCCTGAAAACATCATCTTCTTTTACAATGGATGTGGCTTCCCGCTGGCGATAGCACCCCCGGATTGTAAAAAGGACTAAACAGGATAATATGACGGTTTGGATTATCGAAGACGAAGCAGCGGCTGCCCGCCGCCTGGAGAAACTCCTCCTGGAAATCGATCCTTCTATTGCTATCGTTGCGGTACTGGATAGCGTGGAAGCCACCCTCAATGAGGCCTTGCTGCACCCCTTGCCAGAACTCCTCTTCATGGATATCCACCTGGCTGACGGTTCCAGTTTTGAGATTTTTAACCACCTAAAAGTGGATAAGCCCGTCATTTTTACCACCGCCTATGATCAGTACGCGATTGATGCGTTCAAAGTCAATGCGATCGACTACTTGCTCAAGCCTTTAAAGCGGCCCGACCTGGAAAGAGCCATTGAAAAATACCGGCAATTGGCCTCCCAGCCAGCCATTGATTACCAGCAACTGGCAAAAGCGATGCAGCGGGAGAAGAGCGGGCACCGCTTCCTGATCCGCATCGGCCATCAAATCCGGATAGTCAGCTTGAGTGATGCGGCCTATTTTTTTACCGAAGATAAAATCACCTTTGTCATAACCTGGGAAGGCAAGCGTTACCCGCTGGATGTCTCCCTGGAAAAATTGGAAGAGCTGGTGGAAGGGCAGCCTTTTTTTCGCATCAACCGGCAATTCATTATCCACCTGAAGGCAATCCGGGAGATGTATGCCTACTCCAAAGCGCGCGTGAAATTAGAATTGACACCGCCATGTGGTATCGAAACGGTGGTGAGCACCGAGCGTTCGCCCCACTTCAAGAAGTGGCTGCAAGGGGAGTAATCATTGGATTTGGGGAGGCAAAAGGCGGTTTTATCGCGCTCTGTTCCCGTTCAGCACCCCTTTTTTCCCGTTGAGCAAGCTTTTTTTGGAGCCTGCTGTCAAAGGGCTTACTTTTGAATCATGAATGGCAAATACCACAACATATTCAAGCCGCTTTGGCTACCTGGCTTGCTACTGTGTAGCGCCCTGTGGGTCACCATAGGCGCTTGCAAGCACGAACCCTTCCTGCCGGGTGAGGATGATAACCCTTTGCCGATAGACACTACGCAGACGGGCGTGCCTTGCGATTCCAGCAAGGTCTATTTCGATTTACAGATCTTGCCCATCCTGCAATCCAACTGCGCCTTTAGCGGCTGCCACGATGCAGCCAGTGCGCAGGATGGCGTGGTGTTGACGGATTACGAAAGCGTCATGCGCACGGCGGACGTTCGCCCTTTTAACCTCAGCGGCAGTGATCTGTACGAAGTCATCACTGAAGACAGGGAGGATAAACGCATGCCGCCGCCGCCGCGCACGCCGCTTACAGCCATGCAAATCGACCTCATCCGGCAGTGGATCATACAGGGGGCGCCCGACCTGAGCTGCGACCCTGGCGCGGGTGGCTGCAACACCGAGGACGTCCGCTATAGCCTGCACATCCAACCAGTCATTCAAAATAAGTGCCAGGGGTGTCATAGCGGCGCAGCACCCAGTGGAGGGATTGGCCTGAGCACTCATGCTAGTGTGGCTGCCGTTGCCGCCAACGGGCGCCTCATCGGCGCTATCGATCATGCCAATGGTTATGCCCCTATGCCGCAAGGAGGCAGCAAACTCCCTGCCTGTACGATTGATCAGTTTAAGGCCTGGGTAGCAGCGGGCAGCCCCAATAATTAATGCAGAAATCACCGAAGCAATGAAACGAGCGTTTTTCATCCTGGCCGGTATGGCTTTCTTTTTGGCAGGCTGTTATTACGATGTGGAGGAAGAGCTCTACCCCACACTCGAATGCCAAACCGAGGGCCTGTCATATCTGTCCGACATCGCCCCCATTATCCAGCGCAACTGCCTGGGGTGCCACAGCCAAGCGGCCAACCAGGGCAACGTTGCGCTGGAAGGCTACAGCCGCCTCAAAATTTATGTGGACAACGGGAAATTACAAGGTGTCATCAATCACCAGGCAGGGTTTTCACCCATGCCCAAAAACCAGCCCAAATTGCTCGATTGCGAAATCGCAAAAATCGAGCGCTGGATATCCGACGGCGCCCTCGACAATTGAGGCGCTGAAAAAATGATTTACGGACCAAATTCCTGTCAATTATGAAAAAAATCCTGATGTTAGGCCTGCTGCTGGCGTTGATTGCCGGGGCCTTTGTTTACTACCAGTACCAGCGTGCCCCCCAGGGTATGGATGGTGCCCGCACCGACTTCTCGATAGAGGCCACGGAGCTGTTTGCGGCTTTTGAAAGCGACGAGGAAGCTGCCAATCAACAGTACCTGGATAAAGTGATTGAGCTAAAAGGCACGATCAAAGAGGTGAATACCGATGATAGCGGGCGTTTGAGCCTCACCCTTGAAGGAGGCGATGAGCTATTCGGGGTCATTTGCCAGTTTGACCCGCGCTCGCCGCAGGGCCCCGATGATTTCCAGGCGGGCCAAGCGGTTACCATCAAGGGCGTCTGCACGGGTATGCTGATGGATGTGGTGCTCGTGCGCTGTATCGCCCTGTGAAACAAAACCATTTCAATTACACAAAAAACTGAATAAACATGAAAAATGCCATTGTTTTATTATTTGCCATCAGCTTGGCCTCTACTTTGAGCGCACAAAAATATTTCACCCGTACTGGCCAGGTCGATTTCCTTTCGGAGGCGCCTATGGAAAAAATAGAAGCTAAAAATAGCAAAGCTACCAGCGTGCTGGATATCGAAACCGGCCGGCTTGAGTTTGCGGTCCTGGTCAAAGCCTTCCAGTTTGAGAAGGCGCTGATGCAGGAGCACTTCAACGAAAATTATATGGAGAGCAGCAAATTCCCCAAGGCCACCTTCAAGGGAGAAATTGCCGATAACGCGGCTGTGAAATACAATCAGGACGGGAGCTATCCGGTTAAGGTGAAAGGGGAGATGACCATTCATGGCGTCACCCAGGCCATCACGACCCCAGGGGTCATCAAGGTAAAAGGAGGCCAGATTTCTGCCGAGGCGGACTTCACGGTGCTGGTGGCGGATTACAAGATCGAAATCCCTGCCTTGGTGCGCGACAATATCGCCAAGGAAGTGAAGATTGCGGTGCGCACCGTTTACGAACCGCTCAAAGGCTAAGTTTCTAAATTGGATTGAAATGCGTAGATTTTGCCCCGGGCAAGCTTTACGCATTTTTTAGTGCTTGCTCAGGTTTTGTCACGAAGGGGTGAAACCTGAGCAAGCGCTCATACCTGGCTAAATATTTCGATATGCATTCGGTAAAATTCCTTCTATTCTTGCTGCCTCTTTTTTTCTCTGGGCAAGCCCTGGCGCAGGAAGACGATCTGCTAGCCCTGTTGGGAGAAGACGAAGAGGCGACCGAGTACGCTACGGCCAGCTTCAAGGCCAACCGCGTAATCAATTTGCATTCCCTGGAGAATACCGCTGCAGGAGTGTTGGATATTAAAATCTCACACCGCTTCGGGATGCTCAACCGGGGCGTTTATGAGCTGTTCGGATTGGACCAGGCGACCATCCGCATTGGTGCCGACTATGGCCTGAGCGATCGGCTCATGCTTGGTATGGGGCGCAGCAGTTATGAAAAAACCTATGACGGGTTTGTCAAATACAAATTCTTGCGGCAATCCTCCGGCAAGCGCGAGATGCCCATAACGGCTGCCGCAATGGCCAGCACAGCGGTGCAGACCCTGAAATGGCAAAACCCCGACCGGGAGAATTACTTCAGCTCCCGGCTGTACTACACCTTCCAGTTGATACTGGGCCGGAAATTCAGCGATGGCTTTAGTTTACAGGTATCTCCCACCGTAGTACACCGCAACCTGGTGAAGTTCAAAATCGAAAAGAACGACGTTTACGCCCTGGCAGTGGCTGGGCGGGTCAAGCTCAGCCGCCGGGTGGCGCTCAATACCGAATATGTATATCTGTTGCCCGATCAATTGCTGCCGGGCTACCGCAGCGCGCTCTCCATCGGGTTTGATATTGAAACGGGCGGGCACGTTTTCCAACTGCACTTTACCAATGCCACCTCGATGATCGAGAAAGGCTTCATTGCCGAAACGACCGGCAATTGGGCCGATGGCGGCATTCACTTTGGTTTCAACGTGTCGCGGGTGTTTACGGTAGCAAAATAACGGATAGGGGAGGGGCCTTGCCTTCAGCTGGTTTGCAGCTTTTGACATTGACAATTGTATCTCTGAGTTATGACAATTATCAATCCTGCCTAACTATCTTTTTCCCTATCTTGCAGCCGTAAACCAACCACTCCAACCAATGTTTGAACAAAAGCAGATTTTCCAACAAAACAACCCTGTAGACACGCAAGCTGAAATCCATGAATGGGTGGACAAGATGGCTTCTTTCTTCAAACCGGACCAAGTACACTGGTGCAGCGGCTCGGAAGAGGAAAACCGGCACTTGCTCGACTTGCTGGTCAAGAAAGGCACCTTCATTCGCCTGGATCCCGAGAAAAGGCCTAACAGCTATGCTTGCTTTAGCGACCCTAGTGATGTAGCGCGGGTAGAAGACCGCACCTATATCAACAGCCGCCTACGTGAAGATGCCGGGCCTACCAACAATTGGATGGACCCCCGGGAGATGAAGGCTAAACTGGAAGGGCTGATGGGGGGCTGTATGAAAGGCCGCACTATGTATGTTATCCCTTTCTGCATGGGCCCGCTCGGCTCTCCGCTTTCCCGCTATGGCATTCAATTGACTGATTCGGAGTACGTAGTCGTGAATATGCGCATCATGACCCGTATGGGGCAGGAGGCGCTTGAGGCTATTGACAACGGCGAGTACGTCAAGTGCGTCCATTCAGTGGGTGCGCCTTTGGGACCAGGGCAGGAAGACGTGAAGTGGCCCTGCAACCCGACCGTCAAATACATCACGCATTTCCCTGAAGACCGGCTCATCATTTCTTATGGTAGCGGTTATGGCGGCAATGCTTTGTTGGGGAAAAAGTGCCTGGCATTGCGCATCGCTTCGGCCATGGCGCGCGAAGAGGGCTGGCTGGCAGAGCACATGCTCATCTTAGGCGTCGAAACGCCAGAGGGTGAGAAATCTTATGTGGCGGCAGCTTTCCCTAGCGCTTGCGGGAAGACCAACTTCGCTATGCTCGTGCCGCCGGAAGGCATGGATGGCTGGAAAGTGACTACGGTTGGTGATGATATCGCCTGGATACATAAAGGCGAAGACGGCAAGCTGTACGCGATCAACCCCGAAGCGGGGTACTTCGGCGTAGCGCCTGGCACCAATGACAAAACGAATTCCAGCGCGATAGAGAGCATCAGAGCCAATACCATTTTTACGAATGTAGCCATCACGCCCGACGGCGATGTCTGGTGGGAAGGGCTGACCAAGGAGCCACCATCCGGTTTGACTGACTGGCAAGGCAAGCCCTGGGATCCGGCCAGCGGCAAACCCGCTGCTCACCCCAACGCCCGCTTTACTGCGCCTGCCGGCCAAAACCCAGTCATTGACTCAGAGTGGGAAAACCCCCAAGGGGTGCCTATCGCTGCCTTTATCTTTGGCGGCCGCCGCAGCACCACGGTACCCCTGGTTTACCAGGCATTCAACTGGAACTTCGGCGTTTACATCGCTGCCACAATGGGTTCGGAGATGACCGCTGCTGCCTTTGGCAATATCGGCCAAGTGCGCCGCGACCCCTTTGCTATGTTGCCTTTTATGGGCTACCACATGAGCGATTATTTCAACCACTGGCTACAGTTTGGCCGCGATTTGCCCAACCCGCCCCGCGTCTTCGGCGTCAACTGGTTCCGCAAAGATGAAAATGGCAATTTCCTCTGGCCGGGCTTCGGCGATAATATGCGCGTCTTGAAATGGATCATCAATCGCTCCAAAGGCCGCAATTCGGCCGTGGAAAGCCCTATCGGCTGGATGCCCCGCTATAAGGATATGGATTGGAAGGGCATGGAGGGATTTTCCATCGAAGATTTTGAAAAAATCATGATCGTTGACCGCGAAGATTGGAAACAAGAGATCATCGCCCACGAAGAGCTCTTTGCTCGAGGTTACGACAAGCTGCCTAAGGAATTCCTCTTTATGCGGGAATTGCTCCTGTCATCGCTTTGGCGCTCCCCTGAAAAATGGGGGCTGGAGCCGGAAAGGGTATAACGATTTATGTTTGTGAGGATCCCGCTTGGCGGGAATAAGGAAGGCACGGCTTGAGCTCAAGCCGTGCCTTTATATTTGTGTTTTGATGGCTTTGTGTAGTCAAAAAAACTTCTTGCTGCGCCTAGGCAGCTCCGAAAGCCTTGCTGCCTACTATCCCATCTCCGCTACGACTTCCCGCACTTCCGGGATCATGCGCTTCAACATCCCTTCAATGCCGGCTTTGAGCGTTACGCTGGACGAGGGGCAGCCGCTACAGGCACCCTGCATGATCAGGGTTACCGTGCCGGCGTCCCAGCCTTTGAACTCAATATTGCCGCCATCCATTTCCACGGCTGGCTTGACGTAAGTATCGATCATTTCTTTGATCTTTTTTACGATCTCGACATCATCACCGCTATACTCATAGCTGGCTCCGCGTTCTGCCTCGATTTCTGCCATGGCCTCATCAAAGCCTGGGGCGATGATTTCGCCCCCTTCTTCGATGTACTTTTTGATGAAATCCTTCAGGTTGAGCATGAGGCTAGACCAATCGTAGTTCAACTCTTTGGTGACAGTGACGAAGTTGTTGCAGATATAAACCCCTTTGACGTAGGGTAGCCCAAACAGCGCAGTTGCTAATGGCGACCACTCCTGTGCCAACTCCTGTTCGCGGAAGTCTGCAGTGCCTTTGTACAACATGCGGTTGGTGACAAATTTGAGCGACTCCGGGTTGGGCGTCTGCTCTGTGTACAACATCACCGGGCTTTTGGTTACGGTATTGCTCATTATCCTTGGCGTTTTTTTTGTTGTGATTATTTTTCTGGCGGCTAATTTAGACCAATTCTACCAAAGTAACAGCTGAAAGCAAAGCTGGTTTTATTTTTTTTGCGCTTTGATTTTTTTTTAGCTTCTGGCAGAAACGGCGGCTACTCTCTGGCCCAGGTTTTCCCCGCTGCGCGCAGGCCTACCGGCCCCAGGCCTGCTTGGAAGTAAACTGCCAGCTCGCCCTCCTCCCAGGCCAGGATATTGGTGAATAACCGGCCGTTGAGCAAAATCGTATCGCGGGGGGTAAAAAAGTTGGCAATGCCCGTATTGCCCGGATCGAGTTCGCCGGGGAAGCGTTTTTCGATTACCCAGCCAGCCAGGGTACTCCCGGCGCCAGCCGACCAGCCGATATTCAGGGCGTCGAAGAAATCTTCGGTATTGCGTTTGTGCAGGGCGGAATAGAGTAGTATATCCAATACCGCCTGCCCGTCGTTGGAGCGGTAGGTGTAGCGGCGGCTCTCGGCGCTGAAATAGGCGCAACTAGAGGGGCTGCCAAAGCGTGCTTCCGTGCAGATTGTGCGCACGCAGATCTGGTCGGTGGCGCTGACTTCGCCATCAGGCAGCGTCAGGGCATAGCGCTCGCCATTTTCACCAATAAAGGTAAGCGTGTCACGGCCGTCGTAAGGCGCGAAGGTTTTGGCGGCAGCGCTGAGTTCCAGCACTCCTGTTTCTTCATCGGGGGGGCAATTGCAGGCGCTGTAAAGGGTCAGCGCGGTCAGGGCAAAGAGGAGTTTGAGGCGCATAGTAGTTTTTGGAGGTAATGTTAATCATTTTTGGGCAAACTGTCGTTTTTCCCAGCTTTCCTTTATCTTTGTCGACCCACAAAAGCAGCGATGAATTATGCCTGGAGACCTCCTGGAGCGCATCATGGAAGCAGCGGTTTTTGCCGCTTTGAAACATCAGTACCAGCGGCGCTCTGGCTATGACAAATTGCCCTATATTAATCACTTGCTCAAAGTGGCTGATGCGCTCATCCGCATCGGTGGTGAACGCGATGAAGCCCTCCTGCTGGCCGGCGTATTGCACGATGTGTTGGAAGATACAGAGGTCACTACCGCAGAGCTGGCCCAGCTTTTCGGCAATGAAGCAGCGGCCATCGTATTGGAGCTTACGGATGATATGAGCTTGCCCTATATGGAGCGCAAGTGGCTTCAAGTAGAAAAAGCGCACTTGCTCAGCGAGAAAGCACGCAAAATACGCTTGGCAGACAAGGCGACCAATATCCGCGATATTTTTTCTTATCCCCTCGACTGGACATTGGAAAAGAAAATGGATTACCTGGCCAATGCTCAGCAGGTAGCCGCCCGCATACGCGGTGCCAACCCCAGGATTGATGCCTGGTTTGACGAAACGATAGAATGGGCGCAAGGGCTTTTGCCTGAAATGAAAAAATCACGGGAAATTTAAGGGAAGTGATTTTTCTCAGTCTTTCTATCGGCTAAGAGGCGTATCATTACACTGAAATATTAAGTAGGAGTTCGTGACTGCGGTTGCCTGGCCTGCTTTCATTTCGTTATATTATTTACGTCACCTGATTACTAGACGAGATGTCCTGGAAAAAGGAAAATATCGAGCAGATGCTCCGGCAAATTGAGGCGATTATCGAGCAAGCCCATGCCCTGGAGGCGCAATATCGCGAGCAGCTGGAGCGCGTACACCCGAAGTTTAAGGAGTCGGCATGCAACCTGGTGCATTACCGCGCCATGCGCAGCAATGACATCCGCGAACTACAGAAGCAATTAGGCTATATGGGCATTTCGCGCCTGGCTAAAGCCGAGAGCCACACCATGGCCAATTTGAGTATCACGCACTCCATACTCCATGCTTTTATGCAGGATAGCCCCCTTCAAATCCAAGCTGAAGGCCTGTCCATCATGGAGGGCTATCGCCTGATCCGCTCCAATGCCAAGGCTTTGTTGGGGTTCCGCTCCAAGGGCCGCCGCACCCGCATCATGGTGACGCTGCCCAGTGAGGCTGCTGATGACTACAAGCTTGTACGTGGCTTGATTGCCGCTGGAATGAACTGCGCCCGGATCAACTGCGCCCACGATGGGCCCGAGCAATGGGGGAAAATGGTGGATAACATCCGCAAAGCTTCTGAAAAGCTAAAGCGCAAATGCAAAATATCGATGGACCTGGGCGGCCCTAAAATCCGTACTGGCCAGATCGTGCCCGGGCCCGAAGTATTTAAATACCGGCCAGAGAAAGACATCCGCGGCAGGGTGGTGCAGCCCGTAGAGGTTTGGATCGGCCCGGCGCCTCATCCATCCATGCAGTTATTACACGTGCCCGTATCCAGCCCGGAGCTAAAAAACCTGCAGGCTGGCGATAAGTTATACTTCAACGACGCCCGCTTCAAGCAACGGGATTTTCTGATTACCAGGGTAGAAGACGAGGGTTGTCGGGCCGAGTGCTATCGCACCGCCGTGTTGGAAAGCGGGTTAAATTTTTACAGCGATAAGGCGCGCAAATCGCTGCGCTTCAAAGTGGGCGAATTGCCGCCAGTAGAAGGCGCTATCCCCTTGAAAAAGGGCGATATCCTTGTACTGCATCAATCGCCTATCGCGGGCGAGCCGGCTCGTTGTGATAAAAAAGGCAATCTACTCCAGGAAGCCCACATTTCCTGTACTTCGGAAGAAATCTTTGAGCACTTACAACCCGGCGACCCTATCCTTTTTGACGATGGCATGATCGAAGGCGTCGTTTGGGAGGTACGGCCCGGGGAGGCGCTGATCCGCATCAAGCACACTCGCCAGGGTGGGGCACGCCTGCGCGCCGACAAGGGCATTAATCTTCCTGCCAGCAAGCTGGCTATCCGCGGCCTGACGGCTAAAGACAAAAAGGATTTACAATTTGTAGCTGAATTCGCCGACGTGGTCAATATGTCTTTCGTCAATAGCGCGGAAGACGTAAGCGACCTCATTGCGGAGCTCGAGCGGCTGGGCGTAGCCCAAAAACTGGGCATCATCCTGAAAATCGAGACGCAGAGCGGCTTCAACAACCTGTTGGAAATCCTGTTGGAGGCCATGCGCGTACATCCCGTAGGCGTAATGATTGCCCGCGGCGACTTGGCCATCGAGTGCGGCTGGGACAATATCGGCCGGGTTCAGGAGGAGATCCTATCCCTGTGCCAGTCCGCTCACATACCCGATATCTGGGCTACCCAGGTACTGGAAAACATGGCTAAACGCGGCATCCCTTCGCGGGCGGAAATCACTGATGCTGCTATGGCGCAGCGGGCGGAATGTGTGATGTTGAACAAGGGGGACTTTATCCTGCCGGCTATCCAGTTATTGGATACGATCCTAAAGGATATGGAGCCTTACCAGGAGAAAAACGCCCCGATGCTGCCAGCAATGCAGTTGGCAAATACCCATCGAAAATAAATGTGCTTTTTTTATTTAATAAGAAGGATGTTTTGTTTTTTTGGGTTTTGATTGACTTTGTAGAGGGCTTTTTCGCGTATCGCAAGCGAATGGGCTTGATAGGCTTACTTCATTGAAATTTATAATATGGATACCCAAGACAGGATAAAACAGCTCGTAGAGCAAAGGGAGCAAGCTCGTTTGGGAGGAGGCGCAAAGCGTATCGAATCCCAGCATAACAAAGGCAAATATACCGCGCGGGAGCGCATCGAAAAGCTACTGGATGAGGGTAGCTTTGAAGAATACGACATGTTTGTCACCCACCGCTGTACCAATTTCGAAATGGATAAGGAACAGTATCTGGGCGATGGCGTAGTGACTGGGCGAGGCACTATCGATGGGCGGGTCGTCTATATCTTTTCTCAGGATTTTACCGTATTCGGAGGCTCCCTGTCGGAGTCTTTTGCCTTAAAAATATGTAAAATCATGGACCAGGCCATGAAGGTCGGGGCGCCGGTTATCGGCCTGAACGACAGCGGCGGCGCCCGCATCCAGGAAGGCGTCAACAGCCTGGCAGGTTACGCTGAAATATTCTACCGCAATATCATGGCTTCGGGTGTTATCCCGCAAATCTCCGCAATATTCGGGCCTTGTGCTGGCGGTGCGGTGTATTCGCCTGCGCTCACTGATGTCATCATCATGAGCGATAAGACCAGCCACATGTTCGTCACTGGCCCCAAAGTGACCAAAACGGTGACCGGAGAAGAAATATCGGCCGAAGACCTGGGGGGCGCTTCGATCCATGCCGCCAAATCGGGCGTGGCCCATTTCAAAGCTGAAGATGAAGAAGAGGGCTTGTTGATCATCCGCAAGCTGCTGGAGTACCTGCCCCAAAACAACCTGGAAGACCCGGTGGCCACCGTTTGTCAGGACCCCATCGACCGCATGGATGACGAGCTGAACGCCATCGTCCCTGACGACCCGAATAAGCCTTACAACGTCAAGGATGTCATCTACCGGATCGTGGACAATGGGGAGTTCTTGGAAATGCAGCGCTTTTGGGCCAAGAATATTGTCACGGGTTTTGCCAAATTCGGCGGTATGCCGTGTGGTATCGTCGCCAATCAGCCTAGTTTCCTGGCAGGGGTATTGGACATAGACGCCTCGCGCAAAGCGGGCCGTTTCGTCCGTTTCTGTGATGCTTTCAACGTGCCCATCATCACCTTGGTTGACGTGCCGGGTTTCCTGCCGGGTAGTTTCCAAGAATATGGGGGCATCATTGCCAACGGGGCTAAGCTGCTCTTCGCTTATGGGGAGGCTACCGTGCCCAAAATCACCATCACCTTGCGCAAATCTTATGGCGGCGCTCATGACGTGATGGGCTCCAAGCAGTTGCGGGCCGATATGAACTACGCCTGGCCCGGAGCGGAGATTGCGGTCATGGGGGCACAGGGCGCCATTGAAATCCTGGAAGCTAAAGCCATTCAGGAAATTGCCGACCCGGAAGAAAAGTCGAAGTACGCCCGTCAAAAAGAACAGGAGTATCGGGATAAGTTTGCCAACCCCTATGCCGCAGCGCGCTATGGTTATATCGACGACGTGATAGAGCCGCGCAGCACTCGTTGGCGCATCGTGCGTGCCCTGCAGGCCCTGGCTACGAAGAAAGACCTGCTGCCGCCTAAGAAACATGGGAATATTCCTTTGTAAGGTTAAAGGTTAAAGGTTAAAGGTTAAAGGAAAAAGTAAAAAGGAAAAAG
>CAYSPJ010000081.1:0-21524 GCA_964432875.1 uncultured Phaeodactylibacter sp.
TGAGCGAGGAGGACATCGTTGAAATACCGCAGAAAGAGCACAAGCCAGCATAGCTTCCCGCTTTTACTTAGAAAAAGCGGGAGCCAGAGCAGTCCCGCTTTTTCGGGGTGCCAAGAAACCTGAGCGAGGAGGACATCGTTGAAATACCGCAGAAAGAGCACAAGCCAGCATAGCTCAGTTGGCCAGAGCAGCTGATTTGTAATCAGCGGGTCGGGGGTTCGAATCCCTCTGCTGGCTCAAAAAGCGGGATAATCAGTCCCGCTAAATTTTCTCGGGAACGCTTGAGCAAAAATTTAGCGGGAGGGGTTCGAGCACGAAGTACATGGAGCGAAGCGGAATAATCCCTCTGCTGGCTCAAAAAGCGGGATAATCAGTCCCGCTAAATTTTCTCGGGAACGCTTGAGCAAAAATTTAGCGGGAGGGGTTCGAGCACGAAGTACATGGAGCGAAGCGGGATAACCGCTTTGCAGGTTTAAAAAGCCGAAAGGCTTGTTCTTTGAAAAATGGGGGTGCGCCGAAGTTGGAGAGACGGGGCAGACTGTAAATCTGTTGGCTACGCCTGAATAGGTTCGAATCCTATCACCCCCACGATTTTGAGTTTTGAGCGCTGGGCTGAATGCAGCCTGGCACACAAAGCCATACAAGCGGGCGTAGCTCAGTTGGTAGAGCATCAGCCTTCCAAGCTGAGGGTCGCGGGTTCGAGTCTCGTCGCCCGCTCGATAAAGCGCTCTTATGTAAATAGAATACATAAAGCATAAGGCGAGCCTGGTCAACATCAGTCATGAGGCGTTTTTGCCCTGCTGAGGCTGCGGAATAGGCTGCCCAAAAGTAGTAAGCCAATGTAGCTCAGGGGTAGAGCACTTCCATGGTAAGGAAGGGGTCAGGGGTTCAATTCCCCTCATTGGCTCAAAGTTGTGACAAGCACTTTGTTTAACCATTAAATTTCATATCCAAAAAAATTATTACCGATGGCAAAGGAAGCATTTCAAAGGACCAAGCCCCACCTTAATGTGGGTACAATAGGCCACGTAGACCACGGTAAGACTACTCTTACTGCTGCGATTACCTATGTCCTTGCCGAACAGGGGCTCGCTGAAAGAAAAGATTACGACTCTATTGATGCTGCTCCAGAGGAAAAAGAACGGGGCATTACCATCAATACTGCTCACGTAGAATATCAAACGGAGAAGCGCCACTACGCTCACGTGGATTGCCCAGGCCACGCTGACTACGTCAAGAACATGGTTACGGGTGCTGCACAGATGGACGGCGCTATCCTCGTGGTTGCGGCAACGGACGGCCCGATGCCCCAAACGCGCGAGCACATCCTCCTGGCTCGTCAGGTTGGCGTACCCAAAATCGTCGTCTTCATGAACAAGGTTGACCTTGTTGATGATGAAGAAATGTTGGAACTCGTAGAAATGGAAGTGCGCGAACTGCTCGACCAATATGAGTTTGATGGCGACAACGCTTCAGTGATCAAAGGCTCTGCCCTGAAAGCACTGGAAGGTGATGCAGGTGCTGTTGCGGCTATCATGGAACTGATGAATGCGGTTGACAACGACATCCCTCAGCCGGAGCGCCTCGTTGACCTGCCTTTCCTGATGCCGGTCGAAGACGTATTCTCAATCACTGGCCGTGGTACCGTAGCTACTGGCCGTATCGAGCGCGGCGTCATCAAAGTTGGCGAGCCGGTCGAAATCATCGGTATGATGCCAGAAGGCACCAAGCCGCTGACCTCTACGGTAACCGGCGTGGAAATGTTCCGCAAGCTGCTCGACCGCGGCGAAGCTGGTGACAACGCAGGCTTGCTGCTCCGTGGTATTGACAAAGACGATATCAAGCGCGGCCAGGTTATCTGTAAGCCGGGCTCCGTAAAGCCGCACAAGAAATTCAAGTGCGAGATTTATGTACTGAGCAAGGAAGAAGGTGGCCGCCACACTCCGTTCTTTAACAACTACCGCCCACAGTTTTACTTCCGTACCACTGACGTCACTGGCTCAGTGAAGCTGCCCGATGGCGTAGAAATGGTAATGCCGGGCGATAACGTATCGCTTGAAGTTGAGCTGCTCAACACCATCGCCATGGAGAGAGGCTTGCGCTTCGCTATCCGTGAAGGTGGCCGTACCGTAGGTGCAGGCCAGGTGACGGAGATTCTGGATTAATACTTTGTTTGAGACATAAAAGTTCAGGAAGGTTAGGCGCATTGCTGCCTAATCTTCCTTACCTTTACGGGCATAGCTCAAGTGGTAGAGCGACGGTCTCCAAAACCGTAGGCTGGGGGTTCAAGTCCTCCTGCCCGTGCAAATGACAATCAATGGAAAGGTTAAAACTGTATGTAATCGAAAGCTACAACGAGCTAGTCACTAAAGTGACCTGGCCTACGTGGGCAAACCTTCAGTCGAGCACTGTCGTGGTTTTGGTAGCTTCTATTCTTCTGGCTCTGATTATCTTCGTCATGGACGCAATTTCCAATGGTTTGTTGGAGCAAATATATAAGTTGAACAGCTAAGGATGACTGAGGAAAATGGCAAAAACGTGATTGAAGATGCGCTTTCTCCTTCAGGAGAGGAGAAAAAGTGGTACTCTCTACGCGTCATCAGTGGGAAAGAACGGAAGATAAAGGAGCGCATCGAAATGGAAGTGGACCGCTCCGGTTGGAGTAGTTTCATTACTCAAATATTGGTGCCTACCGAAAAGGTTTATAAAATCCGCAATGGGAAAAAGGTCATCTCCGAGCGCAATATTTTGCCCGGCTATATCCTGATTGAAGCCCTTCCGTCTGGCTTGAGTGGCGAAGTGGTGCAAACGATTGCCAACATCCCTAACGTCATACATTTCCTAGGCCGTGAAAACCCCATCCCGATGCGTGCTAGTGAAGCAAACCGCATGCTGGGCAAGGTGGATGAGTCTCAGGAAGCCGGGGAAGCGATGATCGAGCCATTTATCATTGGTGAGACCATCAAAATCATCGATGGCCCTTTCAGCGAATTCATTGGCGATATCCAGGAGATCAATGAAGAGAAGAAAAAGCTCAAGGTCATCGTCAAGATATTCGGCCGCGGTACGGAAGTAGAGCTGAATTTTATGCAGGTGGAAAAAACATCCTAGTTTTTTAAAAATACAATTAGAAAAAACAGTTTTGAAGTTGCTTGGCTTCTGTCCGGTT
Organism: uncultured Phaeodactylibacter sp.; assembly: GCA_964432875.1. Lineage (GTDB taxonomy): Bacteria > Bacteroidota > Bacteroidia > Chitinophagales > Saprospiraceae > JACJYE01. The sequence goes on from CAYSPJ010000081.1 coordinate 3,170, forward strand.
TTCACATACCGGAAGCGCTTCCCCGAAGCAGGCAGTTGAAAATCGGCTAAACAGAGAAAAATGGCAAAGGAAGTAGATGTATTGATAAAACTTCAGGTTAAGGGTGGCCAGGCCAACCCGGCACCTCCGGTCGGCCCTGCATTGGGTTCTAAAGGGGTCAACATCATGGAGTTCTGCAAGCGCTTCAACGCTGAAACGCAGGACAAGATGGGGCAGATCGTCCCCGTATTGATTACGGTTTTCAAGGACAAGTCCTTCTCTTTTGTAGTCAAGACGACGCCGGCGGCGATCCAGCTGCTGGAAGCGGCCAAGATAAAGAGCGGGTCTCCGGAGCCCAACCGTAAAAAAGTCGCTACGGTAAGCTGGGATGCTGTGCGCGCCATTGCCGAAAATAAGATGTCTGACCTCAACTGCTTCACCGTAGAATCCGCGATGAAGATGGTTGCCGGCACCGCCCGCAGCATGGGCTTGAATATCGAAGGCACCCCTCCTTGGGGAGGCGAGCAAGCCAGCGACAACTAAAAGTATTTTCACAGTAGGGAGCTTTGTTGCTGGACAACAAGGCGCAATCACCTCAAAATTTGATAATCATGGCAAAAGTAAGTAAAAAGCGAGCTGCCGCCGACCAGAAAGTAAACCGCGATAAGCTCTACTCTCTGGAAGAAGCAATGGAGCTGGTCCGGTCTGTCAACACGACTAAGTTTGACGCCTCGGTCGACCTTCACGTGCGGCTAGGGGTCGACCCCCGTAAAGCTGACCAGGCTATCCGTGGTACAGCAACCTTGCCTCATGGCACCGGTAAAACTAAAAAAGTGCTGGTATTCTGCACGCCAGACAAAGTTCAGGAAGCACTGGACGCTGGGGCAGATTATGCTGGCCTGGATGAGTATATCCAACAGGTTTCTGGCGGATGGACGGATGTGGACGTCGTAATCGCTATGCCGCAAGTCATGGCGCAAGTAGGCCGCTTGGGTAGGATCCTCGGCCCGCGCAACCTCATGCCCAACCCCAAAACAGGTACTGTAACCCAAGATATTAGCACGGCAGTTTCCGATGTAAAGGGAGGTAAAATCTCCTTCCGCGTCGACAAGTACGGCATCATTCACGCATCCATTGGCCGCGTGTCCTTTGATGCGGAAAAGCTGTCGGAAAATGCTAAGGAATTGGTCAATACCTTATCGCGCATGAAGCCCTCCTCGGCAAAGGGCACCTACATGAAATCCATAACCGTAGCCAGCACCATGAGCCCGGGCATCCGGGTCGATGCTAAAGCGCTGGTAAAGTAAACCTTTTCAAAACCTGAAGAGCGATGACTAAAGCAGAAAAGACCGCTACCATAGAAGAATTGAAGGAAAAGCTGAATACGGTAGAGTACCTCTACATCACCGATTCCTCAACGCTTAGCGTAGCGCAAATCAATAAATTCAGAAGGATGTGCTTTGAAGGGGGGATCGAGATGCGCGTCGTCAAGAACACCCTGGTCAAGAAAGCGATGGAAAGTATTTCTGAAGAGAAAAACTATGCCGAGCTTCACGAAGCGCTGAAAGGCCCCACGGCCCTTCTGTTTACCGAAACAGCGAATGCCCCGGCTAAGCTGCTCAAGGAATTCCGCAAGGAAAATGGCCGCCCCCTGCTCAAGGCCGCTTATATCGATACAGCGGTTTTCCTGGGTGACGACCAGCTCGAGGCCTTGGTTTCCTTGAAATCGAAAGAAGACCTCGTAGGGGAAATCATCGGCTTGTTGCAGTCTCCGGCGAAGAACGTCATTGGCGCACTGCAGTCCGGCGGACAAAAACTGATGGGCATCCTCAAAACGCTCGAAGAGCGCGGCGAGTAAAACTAGCTATTGGCATAATTGGCTGTGCTGCTCCTGAAAATGCAATCACCGCCTTTGCCAACAGCTCTCAAACACGGCTTCCAAGCTGTACGCATCATATATTTATTAACAACGTACAACTTTTAAAAAATTTTTACAATGGCAGATCTCAAAGCGTTTGCAGAACAGTTGGTTAACCTGACGGTTAAAGAAGTAAATGAATTAGCATCCATACTTAAGGACGATTATGGTATCGAACCGGCTGCTGCTGCAGTCGCAGTTGCTGCTGGCCCTGCCGCTGGCGGCGGAGCTGATGCTCCTGCTGCGGTAGAAAAGACCGAATTCGACGTCATCCTCAAGTCAGGCGGCGCTCAGAAACTCAAGGTGGTGAAAGAGGTGAAAGCTATGCTCAACCTCGGCTTGAAAGAAGCTAAAGACCTCGTTGACGGTGCTCCGGGCGTACTGAAAGAAGGCGTTTCTAAGGATGAAGCTGAAAAAATCAAAGCTGCCCTGGAAGAGGCAGGTGCTGAAATCGAACTGAAATAAGCGCCATCTTTCCAAGCTTTCCGGGAAATTGCCTTCCGGGACGCGACAAGGCTTAGCAAGTTGTGCAACAACTGGCTAAGCCTATTGTCGTATAATTATATGAGTTGGCATTGAACTTTTTTACCTGATTTTGGGTATTATAACAGCATTGGGCAACTTCATAGAACGCTATGAGCTGCCGGTAATATAAACTCATTTTACCAATGACGTCAAACGGTAAGGTACAAAGTGCTGAAGATCAAAGATTTAGCTTCGGCAAAATCAGGCTTCCCTCACCATATCCAGATCTTCTTGAAATCCAGTTAAAGTCCTTCCAGGAGTTTTTCCAACTGGAAACTACTCCGGAAAACAGGATTAATGAAGGGCTTTATAAGGTGTTTCAGGAAAATTTTCCCATCACTGATGCCAGAAACATCTTCGTCTTGGAATTTCTGGACTATTTCGTTGACCCGCCGCGCTACTCCATCGATGAGTGCGTTCAGCGGGGGTTGACTTATAGCGTCCCCTTAAAAGCCAAGCTACGCTTGTCTTGTAATGACGAAGAACACGTAGACTTCCAGACGATTGTCCAGGACGTTTTCCTCGGCAACATCCCTTACATGACCCCCAAAGGCACTTTTGTGATCAATGGTGCTGAGCGCGTCATCGTCTCTCAGTTGCATCGTTCCCCAGGTGTTTTCTTTGGGCAGACTTACCACCCCAACGGCACGAAAATCTATTCGGCGCGGGTCATCCCGTTCAAAGGGGCTTGGATGGAATTCGCTACAGACATCAATACGGTCATGTACGCCTACATTGACCGCAAGAAGAAATTCCCGGTTACGACCCTGTTGCGTGCTATCGGCTATGATACCGACAAAGCCATCCTCGACATCTTCGGCCTGGCCGATGAGGTGCCCGCTACTCGCGACGCCTTGGAGAACGCTATCGGCCGCAAGCTGGCAGCTCGGGTACTGCGCAGTTGGGCAGAAGATTTTGTTGATGAAGATACGGGCGAAGTGGTCACGATCGAGCGCAACGAAATCATCCTTGAACGTGACGTCATCCTGGACGAAGACAATATTGAGATGATCCTGGAAGCCGATACGGAGATCGTCATCCTTCAAAAAGAAGAAATTGACCAGGATTACTCCATTATATATAATACGCTGCAAAAAGACCCCTCCAGTTCAGAAATGGAGGCGGTACAGTATATCTATCGCCAGTTGCGCGGTACTGATCCCCCGGATGATGAAACCGCCCGTGGTATCATCGACAAGCTCTTTTTCTCTGACAAGCGCTACAATCTCGGCGAGGTTGGCCGCTATAAGATCAACCGCAAGCTTGGCCTGGATACCAGCCGTGAAACCTTGGTATTGACCAAAGAAGACATCATCCACATCGTGCGGTATTTGGTCAGCCTTATCAATTCCAAGGCCGATATCGATGATATTGACCACTTGAGCAACCGCCGCGTCCGTACGGTAGGAGAGCAGCTCTATGCTCAATTTGGCGTTGGTTTGGCCCGTATGGCCCGCACCATCCGCGAAAGGATGAACGTGCGCGACAACGAGGTCTTCACACCGATCGACTTGATTAACGCCCGGACCTTGTCCTCGGTAATCAATTCCTTCTTTGGGACCAGCCAATTGTCTCAGTTCCTCGATCAAACCAACCCGCTTTCGGAGATTACGCACAAGCGCCGCATCTCGGCTTTAGGCCCAGGTGGTTTATCGCGTGAACGCGCTGGTTTCGAAGTGCGCGACGTACACTATTCCCACTATGGCCGATTGTGTACGATTGAGACGCCGGAAGGCCCCAACATCGGCCTGATTTCTACGCTCTGCGTACACGCCAAGGTCAATAAGATGGGCTTCCTGGAAACGCCTTACCGCAAGGTGTCTGATGGGGCGGTAGAAGTGAAGACCGAACCGATTTACCTCTCGGCAGAAGGGGAGGACTTCATGCGTATCGCCCAGGCTAATGCTCCTCTGACCGAAAAAGGGGCATTCCAGTTCGACCGCGTCAAGTGCCGGGAACATGGGGAATTCCCCGTGCTCGCCCCGGATGATATTGAATTTATGGATGTGGCACCCAACCAAATCGTCGGCGTTTCTGCTTCCATGATCCCCTTCCTTGAAAATGATGACGCCAACCGCGCCTTGATGGGCTCAAACATGCAGCGCCAAGCCGTGCCGCTGCTGCGGCCGCACTCCCCAATCGTAGGTACTGGCCTGGAAGGGAAAGTAGCGCGTGACTCCCGCATGCTTATCAATGCTGAAGGCGATGGGGTGGTAGAATATGTGGATGCCAATGAAATCATCATCCGCTACGACCGCACCGAAGATGAGCAGTTGGTCTCCTTTGAAGATAACCGCAAGGTTTATAAGTTGATCAAATTCCGCCGTACCAACCAGGGGACTTGCATCAACCTCAAGCCGATTGTCAAGCGCGGCCAAAGGGTAGAAAAAGGCCAGATACTCTGCGATGGCTACGCCACGGATAAGGGCGAGTTGGCTTTGGGGCAAAACCTACGGGTGGCTTTCATGCCCTGGAAAGGTTACAACTTCGAAGATGCTATCGTGCTCTCTGAGCGCGTGGTGCAAGAAGATGTATTCACCTCCGTCCACATCGAACACTTTGAACTCGACGTGCGGGATACAAAGCTAGGCGAAGAGGAATTGACCAACGACATTCCAAACGTCAGCGAAGAAGCGACTAAGGATTTGGACGAAAACGGCATCATCCGCGTTGGTGCTTGGGTCAGAGAGAGCGATATCCTCATCGGTAAGATTACCCCCAAAGGGGAGTCCGACCCGACTCCGGAAGAAAAGCTGTTGCGCGCCATATTCGGCGATAAAGCCGGCGATGTGAAGGATGCTTCGCTCAAGGCCCCCCCGTCTATTTCCGGCATCGTAATCGACAAGCAACTGTTTGCTCGTGCCAAGAAGGATAAGGTGCAGAAAACGCAGGAGAAAGACCTGCTGACGAAGTTGGAAGATCAGCATAAGATCGCGCTTAATGAGCTGAAGACAATATTAATCGATAAGCTCCTGGTACTGATCAAGGGCAAGACTTCCCAAGGCGTGCGTAGCATCTACAACGAGATGTATATCCCTAAAGGGACCAAGTTTAGCCAGGCTCAACTGCGCGAATTGGATTATACGACTATCGATTATTCTACCTGGACGGAAGATGCTTACGCCAATGAACTGATTGCTCGCTTGTTGCACAACTACAATATCAAGGTCAACGAAGAAGTGGGCCGGCACAAGCGCGAAAAATTCAATATCAGCATCGGTGATGAGCTGCCTGCTGGCGTACTGAAATTGGCTAAGGTTTACCTGGCTAAGAAGCGCAAGCTGCGCGTGGGCGACAAACTCGCCGGGCGCCACGGCAACAAAGGCATCGTTTCTAAAATAGTGCGCATCGAAGACATGCCCTTCCTCGAAGATGGTACTGCAGTGGACATCGTTCTGAACCCCCTGGGCGTACCCTCGCGGATGAACCTGGGCCAGATTTTCGAAACGGTACTGGGCTGGGCCGGTGAAAAGATGGGCATGAAATTCGCCACGCCCATTTTCGACGGGGCCAGCAAAGAAGAAATCGACGAACTGATCCAGAAGGCAAAGCTTCCAAGCTTGGGCCAAACCTATCTGTACGATGGCGAAACCGGCGACCGCTTCCACCAGCAGGCCACCGTTGGCGTAATTTATATGCTCAAGCTGTCGCACATGGTTGACGACAAGATGCACGCCCGTTCTATCGGCCCGTACTCGCTCATCACGCAGCAGCCCTTGGGTGGTAAAGCTCAGTTCGGCGGCCAGCGCTTTGGTGAAATGGAAGTGTGGGCCCTGGAGGCATTCGGCGCGTCTCATATCTTGCAAGAGTTGCTGACCATCAAGTCGGATGACATCAACGGCCGGGCCAAAGCCTACGAAGCTATCGTGAAAGGCGACCCGCTGCCTGAACCAGGCATACCGGAGTCTTTCAACGTCTTGGTGCATGAATTGCGCGGCCTTGCCCTGGATGTGAAGTTTGATTAATCAAATTGTTCTTAACTGCCCCGCCCTTTAAGGGCGGGGCATTCCCACAATACTGCAATATGACGTTTAAGAAGAATTATGTGTCTCATCAAACCCAGAACTTCGACGGCATCACCATCAGCCTGGCATCTCCCGACGAGATATTAGAGCGTTCTTATGGTGAGGTGTTGAAGCCGGAGACGATCAACTACCGCTCCTACAAACCGGAACGTGATGGTTTATTCTGCGAGCGCATTTTTGGCCCGGTAAAGGACTACGAGTGCTACTGTGGAAAGTACAAGCGTATCCGTTACAAAGGCATCGTCTGTGATCGCTGCGGGGTAGAGGTCACCGAAAAAAAAGTGCGCCGGGAGCGCATGGGCCACATCAAGCTGGTGGTTCCTATCGTCCATATTTGGTTCTTTAAGTCCCTGCCCAACAAAATCGGCTACCTGCTGGGCTTATCGTCCAAGAAGTTGGAGTCCATCATTTACTACGAGCGCTATATCGTCGTCCAGCCAGGTGTCAAGACAGAAGAAGGTACGGCGAAAATGGACTTGCTGACCGAGGAAGAATACCTGGAGCTGGTGGATACCCTGCCCGCCGATAATCAAATGTTGGATGATGAAGACCCCAACAAGTTTATCGCCAAAATGGGGGCTGAAGCTATCCGCGATCTGCTCATCCGCCTGGATATGGACCAGTTGTCTTATGACCTGCGCCATCAGGCGGCCAATGAGACTTCTCAGCAACGTAAATCCGAAGCCCTCAAGCGCCTGCGTGTCGTAGAAGCTTTCCGCGAGGGCCTGGCCCGCATTGAAAACCGCCCGGAATGGGCTATCATCCAGTATCTTCCAGTGGTGCCGCCAGAATTGCGCCCGCTAGTACCCCTGGATGGTGGGCGCTTCGCCAGCTCTGACCTCAATGACTTATACCGCCGGGTCATCATCCGCAACAACCGCTTGAAGCGATTGCTGGAAATCAAAGCGCCGGAGGTCATCTTGCGCAATGAAAAGCGGATGTTGCAGGAAGCTGTAGACTCGCTGTTTGACAACTCCCGTAAATCCAACGCCGTCAAAGCGGAAGGAGGCCGGGCTTTGAAGTCGCTCAGCGATATCCTCAAAGGCAAGCAGGGGCGTTTCCGCCAAAACCTGTTGGGTAAGCGCGTAGACTATTCGGGCCGCTCGGTTATCGTAGTGGGCCCCACCCTGAAATTGCACGAATGCGGCCTGCCTAAAGCGATGGCTGCAGAATTATTCAAGCCTTTCATCATCCGCAAGCTCATCGAGCGCGGCATTGTCAAGACGGTTAAATCTGCCAAAAAATTGGTGGATCGCAAAGATTCGGTAATCTGGGAAATCCTGGAGAATATCCTCAAAGGCCACCCGGTACTGCTCAACCGTGCTCCGACTCTGCACCGCCTCTCTATCCAGGCTTTCCAGCCCAGGTTGATCGAGGGCAAAGCCATACAGTTGCACCCCCTCGTTTGCGGTGCGTTCAACGCCGACTTCGACGGTGACCAAATGGCCGTGCACGTACCGCTAAGCCATGCTGCCATCCTCGAAGCCCAGGTGCTCATGTTGTCTTCGCACAACATGCTCAACCCTCAAAACGGCACCCCGGTCACCTTGCCTTCTCAGGATATGGTACTCGGCCTTTACTACATCACCAAGGAGCGCCGCTCTACCGAAGAGGTCAAAGTGAAAGGTGAAGGCCGTCGTTTCTACTCTGCTGAAGAGGTGACGATCGCTTATAATGAAGGTCAGCTAGACCTCCATGCCGTCATTAAATGCCGGGCACGGGTAGAAGATGAACAGGGCAATCTGGTGCCTAAGTTGGTCGACACTACTACCGGGCGTGTGCTTTTCAACCAAGCTGTTCCTAAGCAGGTGCCTTACGTCAACGTCTTGTTGACGAAAAAGAACCTCAAAAAGGTAATCAGCGACGTGCTCGAACGTACCGAGTTCGCAACGACGGCAACCTTCCTGGATGAAATCAAGGAGATGGGGTTCATGTGGGCTTTCAAAGGTGGTCTGTCCTTCAACCTTGGCGACCTGATCACGCCTACCGTCAAGCAACATACGCTGGAGGAGGCACAGGTTGAAGTAGATGAGGTGTGGGACAACTACAACATGGGCTTGATTACCAACAACGAGCGCTACAATCAGATTATCGATAAGTGGACGTATGCCGACAACCGCATCACGGATGTGCTCATGAGAGAATTGGCATCTCACAAGCAGGGCTTCAACTCTGTGTTTATGATGCTCGACTCTGGTGCGCGCGGCTCTAAACAGCAGATCAAGCAGCTCTGTGGTTTGCGGGGCCTGATGGCTAAGCCGCGGAAGTCTGGCGATACTGGCGGTGCGGTTATTGAAAACCCCATCCTGGCCAATTTTGTGGATGGCCTGTCCGTACTCGAATACTTTATCTCCACCCACGGTGCCCGCAAAGGCCTTGCGGATACGGCTCTGAAAACCGCAGACGCGGGCTACTTGACCCGCCGTTTGGTAGATGTTGCCCAAGACGTAGTCATTCATGAAGAAGACTGCAATACGCTGAGGGGGATTGAGACGACTGCTTTGAAAGACAACGAAAAGGTCATTGAGCCGCTATCTTCGCGCATTGATGGCCGTTATACGCTTCACGATATCTACCATCCAGTAACGGATGAGCTGATCCTGAAAGCAGGGGATTATATTGATGCCAAAACCGCCGAGTACATCGAGAAGGAAGGCATTGAAATGATTACCATCCGTTCGGTGCTGACTTGTGAAACCAAGCGCGGGGTATGTACCAAATGCTACGGTAAAAACCTGGCAACGGGCCGTATCGCGGAGAAAGGAGATGCCGTGGGTATTATCGCTGCCCAGTCTATCGGGGAGCCAGGTACTCAGCTTACTTTGCGTACCTTCCACGTCGGGGGTATCGCTTCGGTATCTAAGGCAGAATCGGAAATCGTCTCCAAATTCAACGGTAGGATCGAGTTTGATAGCGTCCGCGTTACAGAATATACGGATGATGGTGGCAACGAGCTGAACGTCGTCTTGTCGCGTACCGGCGAAGTCCGCATCGTTGATTCGGCATCAGGCAAGCAGTATTCTTCTCACTATGTGCCTTATGGTGCTACCCTCTACGTCAAAGAAGGGCAGGAAGTAAGCCGTGGTGATATGATCTGTGAGTGGGACCCCTTCAACGCGGTGATTATCTCCGAATTTAGTGGTATCGTCAAATTTGACTCCATTGAAGAAGGTTCAACCTTCCGCATTGAGCGCGACGACCAAACCGGTTATGTTGAGAAGGTGATCATTGAATCCAAGAATAAGCGCAAGATACCAACTATCAGTATTATCAGCCCTGATGGTGAGGATCTGCGCAACTACAACCTCCCGGTAGGATCGTATCTCTCCATAGAAGATAACGAACCGATCAAGGCAGGGCAGAAGCTGGCGAAAATCCCGCGTAAACTGGGCAAAATTGCCGACATCACCGGCGGTTTGCCGCGGGTAACAGAGCTCTTCGAAGCGCGTAACCCCTCCAACCCGGCCATTGTATCTGAGATCGATGGTGTGGTCACCTTCGGCAAGATCAAGCGCGGCAACCGCGAAGTGATGGTCGAGGCTAAGGATGGCCAACTGCTCAAGTACCTGATTGGTTTGTCCAAGCACATCCTCGTACAAGAAGGGGACTTCGTGCGCGCAGGCACTCCTTTGTCCGATGGCGCTATCGCTCCGCGTGACATCCTGAATATCAAAGGCCCGTTTGCCGTGCAATCCTATTTGGTGAATGGCGTCCAGGAGGTTTATCGTGCTCAGGGTATTACCATCAACAACAAGCACATCGAAGTGATTGTGCGCCAGATGATGCGCCGAGTTCAAATCGAAGATCCAGGCGATACGACCTTCCTGGAAGGCGAAGCGGTAGAAAAATACGAATTCCTGGAGCAGAACGACTGGATTTTTGACAAGAAGGTCGTTACGGATTCCGGCGAATCCAGCCGCCTGAAGGCTGGCCAGCTGGTCACTTTGCGCCAATTGCGGGAGGAAAACTCCTTCCTGCGGCGCAACGATAAAAAGCTGGTGGAACACCGCGATGCGGTAGCTGCCACCTCCAGCCCGTTGTTGCAGGGGATCACCAAGTCTTCTTTGGGTACGGAAAGCTGGATATCAGCAGCTTCCTTCCAGGAGACGACCAAGGTGCTCAGCACTGCAGCCATCGGCGCGAAGAAGGATACGCTCAACGGCTTGAAAGAGAACGTAATCGTCGGTAAGCGCATCCCCGCTGGTACCGGATCGCGTGAATATGATAGCTTGGTCGTGAGTTCTATGGAGGCACACCTGCTGCATGGCGCCCGTGAGGAAGAACTGGAAGAAATCGGAGAAGAAGGGTTCTAAAATGACAAAGCCGGGGGAAACTGCTTCCCGGGCAATACGATACGAGATTAAGTTGAGCCAAGCCCTCTTCCAGTTTGTTGGAAGGGGGCTTGGTCTTAGTTTAAAACAGGGTTTTGAAAAACCTGATTTATCTAGCAAACAAAAGCGATGCAAATCAATCTTATCAGTGATACCGTGACGAAGCCGACGGCCGGGATGCTCCAAGCCATGATGCAGGCAGAAGTTGGTGATGACGTCTTTGGCGAAGACCCTACCGTGAATGCGCTGGAGGGAAAAGTGGCGGCTATGTTTGGTCAGGAAGCTGCCGTGTTCTGCCCTTCGGGCACAATGACTAATCAGATCGCCATCAAAGTGCATACCCAGCCCCTGGATGAGGTCATTTGCGATGAGTATTCGCATGTTTATCAATATGAAGTCGGGGGCTACGCTTTCAATTCTGGGGTGGGCATCAATCTCATCCGGGGAAGCCAAGGGAAAATCAATGCCGCACAGGTAGAAGCAGCGATAAAGCCGGTACATGATTGGCTGCCCCTCAGTCGTTTAGTGGTTTTGGAAAACACCTGCAACAAAGGCGGCGGCAGCTATTATACCCTGGATGAAATACGCCCCATCCGGCAAGTATGCCTTGAGCAGGGCTTGTCCCTCCACCTGGATGGCGCCCGCCTGTTTAATGCGTTGGTAGAAACCGGGGAACCGACCCAGGCCGTTGGAGAGCTCTTTGACAGCATCTCTATTTGCCTGTCTAAAGGCTTGGGTGCACCAGTAGGTTCAGTATTGATCGGCAGTGCTGATTTTATCCGCCGGGCGCGTCGGGTGCGCAAGGCTTTAGGAGGAGGTATGAGACAGGCAGGCTTCCTGGCAGCGGCCGGCATCTATGCCCTGGATCATCAGGTGGAGCGCCTGAAGGAGGATAATGAGCGGGCCAAGCTGATTGGCCAGGTATTGCAAAGAATGCCTTATGTGACAGATGTGCGCCCCGTGAAGACCAATATCCTCATCTTTGACCTCCAGCCCCCTCTGACGGCAGATGCTTTCTCGCGCCAATTGGCGGAATATGGCATCCAGGCTTATCCATTTGGGCCACAGACGATGCGTTTTGTCACCCACCTGGATTTTACGGAGCAGATGCTGCGGCGGGTACTAGAGGTGCTGCCGAAACTGGCCCGATGATTTAGCAGTGGTGTAGCTCTTCCAGTAAAAAGCTGAGCTTATACAGGTCAAATAGATGCAAGGAGGGGTGCCGAGAATGCAATTGCCGCAGCAGTAAAGGCCGTGCTAGCTTCAAGGATAAACAGATTGGGGATGCCAGCCCAAGATACAGTGTTTTTCGATAAAACCGCAGCAAACGCGTATCAATGCGATAGTTCCCGGTTTGTTCCAGAAAGGCGAGGTTTTTGATGCCTTGCCGGGTTTTGGCCAGGAAAACGGCAGCCGTCTCGAGCCCAAGGTGTATCAACGGATTATCCAGGTGTACGATTGAAACCTTGTGGGCTTCCAGCTCCATGCCAAACAAGGTGTCTTCATGCCCATAACGCAATAGGCGTTCATCAAAGCGGATCTCTTGGAAAATGGCTTTGGGGATGAGGAAGTTGTTAGTCATGAAGCTTTGATAAGGCTTAAGGCGGCGACTGGCCGCTGGTAAGGCTTCACGTTGGAGGCCGTAGTGCCAGTGAAAAAAAAGATCAGGATCTTGTGGTGGCAGCGCTTGGTAAGCCCGGCCGCCATAAAGCAGCGTATCCGGCCGTAGGAGCGAGATATAGCGTTGTAAGAACTCGCCATCGGGCGGCATGGAGTCACAGTCCATAAACAGCAGGTAATCAAAGCGAGCCTCATCAGCCAGCAGATTGCGGATGCGTGAACGGCCCAGGTTTTGCGGCAGCTCTTTGTAGTGTACTCCTTGCAGCCCAGCCAATTCGCGGTTCTTGATCTTCCAGTTGCTGTCGGAGCCATCATCAACACAGCGTATCTCCCAGGCGATATCCAATTGCTGAGCCTGCTGGTACAGTGCATTTGTCAATGCACGGATGTCGAAGTTGTAAATGGGGATAAGGATCGATAGCATAGGCCAGGGGAAAAAACTTGTGTTAGACAGATCTTTCTTCAGAATAAAGTTATAAATTATTGCTTTATTTACGGCTATAAAAACAAAGAAAACCGATGCGCATACGGATAAACCTATTGTTGCTTCTGTATGCCCTGTCAGCTTTGCCAGCCATGGGGCAGGATTTCATCATGCAGGGGTGTTATTGGAACTGCCCGGAAGACAGTCCTCAGGCACCAATTGATTCTGCTACTTTGAGCTTCTGGATCAAGCGCATGGAAAAACAGGCCCCGGAACTCTCTCATTCAGGCTTTTCTTTTCTTTGGCTGCCTTCAATCCAGGCAAATAGCCCGCTGGAGATTCAACACCTGTTGAGCAGTTTGGAAAAAAGCGGCATCCAGCCGATTGCCGAGCTCGATTTGGGGGTAGATAGCTTATCCTTGCCGCAACAGGCGCGGGATTTAAACCGCCAATTCAATCTCAATGCTTTCAGTTTGCACGCCAAACGCGGGCTGAATGCCGCCACAACTGCCAAGGAAATCAATCAGCTCGTGCTACAGGGCAAGCAGCCAAAACTAATTGCCGCCAACCTCCCATACTACAACGACCCTAAAAAAATGGGTGAATGGGCAGCCGAAGTCATCAGCAAGCTCTCGCCTCAGGCCCAGCAGGAAATCGACCCCCGAGTTTATGATTTGAGCTTGCGCGAAGCGCTGCGGCGCGCGGTCGCAGATACTGCATTCGACGCACGAAATGTCTTTGCAAGGAGCATCCGCGATGCTTCCGCCCTTTCGGGCTTTAATATCATCACCTTGGTCAACCACCCGGCTTATAAAAATCAGAATGGCAAAACCGGCGATTGGGATGACCCTATAGCCGACCCCTTGCCTGGCTATGCCTACATCCTGACCAACAATCAAATTGGCTTGCCCACCGTTTACTACGGCGATTACTATGGCGCTGAATCAGAGCTTGAAGATTACCTTAATAAAAAACCGCTCAAAGGGAAAATTGATCAACTAATAAAAGCCCACAAAACTTATATCTACGGCTCGGTCAGCATTGAATACCTCAACCGCTTCGACACCGATAAAGCTAGCCATTTCCTTGCTGGCAACGCCCATCGGACCTTGCTGTTCCAAATGGATGGCAGTGCGACATCGGCGGGCAGGGGCAGCCAGCCAGCCGGCAATAAAGATGTTGTTGTTGCTATCAATTTTTCCAACGATACGCTGGCGGTCGTCCATGAAATCAATATGTCAAACGTCAGTGTAGGAGATGTTTTTACGGATGTCCTTGGCGGCTCGTTGAGCCCCATCATGAGGGTAGCTGCCCTCGATTCAGCCCATCAAATCCCTAATGCGGTGTATTTGGTATTGCCCCCTCACGCCTATTCTATTTGGGTGCAAGGCAGAGCCAGCACGGTCGTGTCCAGCCGGGTCAGCTTGGCTGCTAGCGCTCAGGCCGACTATGTGGAGCTAAATTGGGATGTAGCTTATGAGAGCAACGCTTTGGGCTATGAAGTAGAGCGTTCGGTCAATGGGCGGGCATTTAAAAAACTGGCTGGGTTCCGCCCCTTGAATGACGGGCCACAGAGCGCTGCGTATCTCTATATCGACAAAGATGTCTTTCCCAATGAAGAACTTAGCTACCGGGTCAAATTGCTAAATCGCGAGGGCGGTTTTGAATACTCGCCAGTTGAAAAAACCCGCCTGCGCAAACCCGAGCTTTCTTTTGAGCTGATCGAAGGTACCCGGCAGTGGGAAAAAATTGTACGGGTGAAGAGCAATTACGAAGCCCAGGCAGAGTTGTTGGTCTTCAATGCCAAAGGTGATAAGGTGCTTTCACGTAAAGAGGTTATCCGCAAGGGAGACAACTTGGCTAAACTTGACCTGTCAGGCTTGCCATCCGGGGTTTATTTTATCCATTTTTCCACTTCTACGGGCAAGGACTGGACCCAAAGGCTGGTGAAGTTATGACGCGTAAAATGCGGCTATACGTGTTTGCTTTCCTATTTTTTTCGCTCAGCGCTACTCCCTGTATGCTGGCCCAGGAGAAAAATGTAGCCCAAGGCACCCAGGTATGGGGCGGCTATATTTCTTCGGTGCGCCTCCATCCAAAGTTTTCGCTGTGGAATGATATCCACTACGTGCCAGAGAGCTTTCTCATTTTGCGGCACGGCTTATCTATCCATCTCACCAACCAAATCAGTGCTACGGGGGGATATGCCTGGCTACACACGGCAGTAGCGGCACAAAACAACCGGCTGAGCCGTTTTGAACACCGCCCCTGGGGGCAGTTGATGGTTAATTTGCCGGTGGGGGAGAAATATCAAATCCACCACCGCATCCGCTACGATTATCGCATCCGCCAGGCCATGCTAGATGGGATACCCCAACAGGATGACTTTAGGGCTTATCATCGCCTGCGTCTTATGACCAGCTTCCGTCGCCCGCTCATCGGCCAGAAATTGGGTGATCGGATACCTTTTCTTACCGTCGGCAACGAACTGTTGGTCAATTTCGGCAAGCAGATCACCTTCAACCATTTTGACCAGAACCGATTCTGGATAATGGCGGGCATCCAGGCCAGCCCCTTTACTATACAGCTAGGCTATATGCACCGGTTTGTCCAGGGCAGCTCCGGCTACGATTTTGCCATTTACCATACACCAGTGCTTTGGGTGACTCATGCGATGAACAGCAAGGGGCAGCTACAGGAAAAGTTGTTGCACCGCGACCCCTAAAATACCGGGAAAGGGGGCTCAGTCGTTAATTCTTTTATACGCTGTTTTTACTGGATGCAGATGAAAAAAAGTACTTTTGTCAAGCTTGGTAAAAAAATGCATCGATGGAAGAGCCTGGAGAAACTGCCATGACGAATGACAATAACCCTTACAACCTGCAAATCGAGCTGCAGCAGCAGTACGATGTGCTGTTGGATAAATCGAAGAATCTGGATGACCGGCTGGAAGCCTTTGACTTTATCACCGATAACGAAATTGGCGACACGCCCTTGTTTCGCGCGCGCAATGTCGAACGGGAATTAGGCTTCCGCCAAATCTACCTAAAACTGGAGGGGGGGAACCCTACCGGTACCCAAAAAGACCGCATTGCTTTTGCGCAGTGTGCGGATGCCCTAAGGCGCGGGTTTGAAGGTATTTGCCTGGCTACCTGCGGCAACTACGGCGTTGCCTGTGCCCTGGCCGCTAAGTATGCCGGGCTGCAGTGCATTATCTTCATCCCGGCTGCTTACCATACCCGCCGGGGAGAGGAGATGAAAAAAATGGGAGCGCGTATCGTTACCGTAGATGGCGACTATGAAACAGCCGTGGGGCATTCTCATCAATATGCTCAAAAAACGGATTACTACGATGCCAATCCAGGTGGAGATAATACGCCTTTGCAGTTGAAAGCCTACGGCGAAATCGCTTTTGAAATTTATGACGAATTACGTGATGCCCCCCGGGCGGTGGCCATCCCGGTTTCCAACGGCACGGTATTGGCCGGAGTTTACAAAGGATTCCAGAGCTTATACCGCCGGGGCAAAACCTCGCGCATGCCGCTGATTGTAGCAGGTTCAGCCGCCCGTAAAAACCCCATAGTTCACTCCTTTTTGCTTGGGGAAGAACGCTGTAAAGATTTGGTGCCAGGCAGCATTAAAGAAACCGAAGTCAACGAACCGCTCATCAACTGGCATTCCTTTGATGGGGATGTCGCCCTGAATGCCATCCGTCAAACCAATGGCTGGGCCAGCGATGTGACCGACCGCAACATGCTTCGCCTTGCTAAAATGCTGCGTGAAAAAGAGGGGCTCAACGTGTTGCCCGCTGCCACTGCGGGATTAGCTGCACTGGCTGCTGCCCCCAAGCAGGAGGTGCTGCAAAATGACCGCTTCGTAGCGATTTTAACAAGCCGGAAGTAGGCTTGGCAGATTTGCTAGTCGAGGCACTTACTTACCCCCTGCTAACCACAAAGAAAGAAGCTAGCTTACTTCGTTAGTCGCTTCGCTTCCCGTATTTTGCAGGATGAGCCACGAGCTGCAAGTCTAGCTTCTGGTACATAAAAGTTGCCGAGTGTCAACCAAATAAAAACAGATTCTCCTGTATGATTCAAAACTTAATCTTGAAAACTGGGCTAAAAACTCGCAGCTCGCAGCTCTTGGCTCACAGCTTTCCGACCATGCTAAATCGTTTCGAAAGATGAACATAGCAGCACTAACACTGGATGGCAAAGCCATCGTTTACTGTGAAGGGGCATTCAATACGCCCTATGGAAAAACCGCTCACGGGCTGGTGCGCCATTCCCGGAGATACGAAGTCTTGTCCGTTGTTGACAGCCGCTATGCCGGTCAGGATGCCGGAGAGGTGCTCGATGGCAAGGCGAAGGGTATCCCCCTATATGCCTCAATTGAACAGGCGATAGCGGCAGCGCGCAACCAGGGGCAGCCGGCGGAATACCTGGTAGTCGGGCTGGCACCAGATGGCGGGCGCCTGGCGGCCAGTGCGCGGCAAGATATTCAACTAGCCATCCAACAAGGCTTGAATGTGGATTCCGGACTTCACGATTTTCTCTCCGAAGACCCGGAAATCAGTGCGTTGGCTCAGGCCTATGGCGTTCGCATCCGCGATATCCGCAAGACCCCTTCACGCCGCGAGCTTCATGCCTTTACTGGCAACATAGAGAAGGTGAAGGCTCTGAAAATTGCCGTGTTGGGGACTGATAGCGCAATCGGCAAGCGCACCACGGCCTGGTTGCTGGTGAAAGCTTTTGAGCAAGCCGGCTACAAGGCGGAAATGGTCGGTACCGGTCAAACAGCTTGGATGCAGGGGGCTCGATATAGTATTATCCTCGATTCTTTAATCAACGACTTCGTGGCGGGTGAACTGGAAAATGCGACTTATCAAGCCTGGCTGGGCAGCCACCCTGATGTAATCATCATCGAAGGGCAAGGTAGCCTGATGAACCCGGCTTACCCCAGCGGCTTGGAAATACTGGCGGCTTGTCGCCCAGATATCGTCGTGTTGCAGCACGCTCCTAAACGATTGGAATACGACGGCTTCCCTGGCTATCCCCTTCATCCCTTGTCCACACAGATCAAAGCGGTAGAGCTGCTGTCGGAAAAACCCGTGGTACTCATTACCATCAACCATGAGGATATGACGGAGGAAGAAGTCCTCTCCGCCTGCCAAAGCATTGCCATTGAAACCGGAATCCCTGCCTATGACGTACTGCTGCACGGTATAGAAGGGGCTTTGAAAACGTTGATGACATTTCTAAAGCCTTAACAAAGCGGCGCACCACTCCGCGCTGACGCGGCAAAAAAAAAAGCCCTGCAAGCTGATGCTTGCAGGGCTGCCTTTGTAGCGGAGGCAGGACTCGAATCCCGTCTGATGGACGGGACAGGCTCTGCGACCTTCGGGTTATGAGCCCGACGAGCTATCCCGCTTTTTCTTCAACAAAAGCGGCGCACCACTCCGCGCTGCCGCGGCAAAAAAAAAGCCCTGCAAGCTGATGCTTGCAGGGCTGCCTTTGTAGCGGAGGCAGGACTCGAA
>CAYSPJ010000081.1:21624-24422 GCA_964432875.1 uncultured Phaeodactylibacter sp.
CTCCACTCCGCGATGTTACCTTTATCGACCTTCGGGTTATGAGCCCGACGAGCTATCCCGCTTTTTTTTCAAAAAAGCGGGACTCCACTCCGCGATGTTACCTTTATCGACCTTCGGGTTATGAGCCCGACGAGCTATCCCGCTTTTTTTTCAAAAAAGCGGGACTCCACTCCGCGATGTTATTTTTTATATGCGACCTAAGCCACATCTATAGTTTTCAGAAGCATCCCTCGTTTGGGATTGCAAAGGTACAACAGTCTATATTATTACACAAATATTTGTACGAAAGTTTACAATATTTTTTTAAATTTGGCAACAGCGGTGATGAATATCACATAACAATCAGCTTTTCGCCCTCATTTTTGCCTTGGAAAAAGATTAGCAAGAACAGAGCAAGTACTATATTTATGAAAGCGGATACCTGTGCCCCTAGACGCTGGCAAGCCCTGAAGCGGCAATTGAATAACCTTTCGCCGGTGGAGTTTGCCCGTTACATACACATAGGGCAAGGCGCTACCCTGATAGATGTGCGCACGCCAGAGGAATATGAGCGAGGCTGCCTGCCCGGTGCCATCAACATCAGCTATCTCACGCCTGATCTTTGGGATCGCCTTGAACAGTTGGATCCCGCAGGCTGCTATTTAGTCTATTGCCGCACCGAACGCCGTTCGTTGCGCGTGTGTACGCTTCTGCAAAACGGTGGCTTCCGCGAGGTGTATAACCTTGATGGCGGGCTGCTAGCCTGGGAGGAGAAGATGGGGATTGGTGAATGATGAAGAATGAATAAGGAGGGGCTCCATCCATCCCTGCGCGCCTTCAATGCTACTCTCCTAAAGTCAGTGCTATCCTGGTACGGCCACAAGCCACGCCAAGTACAAAAAAAGGAATTTAGCTCATTGCCCCCCTCTGCTGCGCCGAAAGAGCCATTTCGGTGTACAAAGTGATTTTTGCCTTAAGTTGCTGATAATTATGCTTTTATTATTGAGTCTTCCGTGTTTCGGTTTGGTATTCATTAGGTTTTCGGTATCGAAAGCCGCCGGGAAATGTACTTGAAAGCAGGGAGTGGGAGGGGTAGTTTTGTGGTTGTAAAACGAAGCTGATTAGATCTGCTTCAGATTTTTTTCACTACAAAACCAAAACAGTCATGAAAAATTTGCTGAGTATTAAACTTACACTTGCCGCCTGCTTGTTGTGGGTTGCTACTATCCCACAAGCCTCGGCTCAAGCTGGCGTGGGTGCGGAGGCCGCCAAAGCCATCATCGAGCAGCTAGACCGCACTAATACCAACGGTACCAATGACAAAAAAATCATCGAAGAACTCAAGGAAGTGGCTAAAAAAGCTGGGGAGGGCCACCCCGACGACGCACAGGCCGTGAAGCAAGCGGTAAAAGCCCACATTGCTAAGATGCGCGGCCGCCGGCACAGTTCTGGTGCACCTGGTGGGAAGAATAATGAGGGCGTCAAAAAGTTTCTGAATGATTTGGAAAATAAGCTGAAAGACCGGAGCCTGATTTCTGTTCCTGCAGCCAATGGGCCGCGTTTCCAACTTGCGGTTGGAGCGCTTGGTAGCCTTCAGCCTGCTTCAATAACCCTTGCGGGCCCCGAGGTGATCAATGCGCTTGCTGAAGCGGTATTTTCCGCCCCCCCGCTCTTTGAGCAGCTCTTCGAACGCCTCGGCGGCGAGTTTATCATCGGAGATGACAGTGGCAGTATTGTGGACATCACGATGAGCAGCAGCCAGGTCATCCCTGGCTTGGGCATCGGTTTGGGCTTTTGCTCTGGCTTGGAGCTTGGGCTCCGGCTTCATGGGTTCACGGCGGAATTTAAAGGGCACTTTCCCTATACGGTCTTTCCCGGCGGGACAGGCCGCGCACAACGCTATGAAGGTTTGCTCTCCGCTTCCGCTTCCGGTTTGCTCGGCGATGTGCAGGCTCGGTATTACCTGCCCGGTAGGGTCGTGCGGCCTTTCCTTGGCGGCGGCGTGCGGGGGCAGTGGGTGCTCCAAAGTTCCTCCTCGGCAGAAATGGCTGGTGTATCCTTGCCCTTTGAGATGAATCCAGTTTCCAGCAATACCTTCTCTGTTTACGGCGATGCGGGGCTGCGGTTGAACCTCGGCAGGAATGCATACTTGCAGGCGGGCGCTGCGTATGCACGAGTACCCGGCGCGGCGTATGCAGTGATGGGGGAAGTAGGGCTGGGGTGGAGGTTTGGCCGAAGTTGTTCCAGCAACCGTGTTGCCCCTACCGGGTCTCCTGTGCTGGTAAGTGTGGAAAATAACCGCTGCGAATGTGGAGAGGTTTCATTTAGTGCCTCTGCTGTGCTCTGGCTCCGCGGCGGCAGGCCTGCCTTGGTGGAGGCTTTGGAATTGAATAGCGGTACGAAAACGAAAGCCGTTTTTTCAAAAGAAAAAGCAATGAAAGGCGACCAAGTGGATATTATACTGAGAAAACTGGAGACCCATTGCACCGAATGCAACCAAGGGGAATGTGAAGCCAAGGACGTGAAGGTTTCATACAAATCTAAAGATTTATTCGATAAGAAGCAAGACAAGGAGATTTACCATCTCTTAGAAGAATCATTGAAAGACGGAGAACCCGCCTATGAAATGGCTGTTAAACGCATCGTGACGGAAGATAAAGAAGATATAGAAACCTTCATCAAGGTGGCATACAAGTGCAAAGGAAAAGACAAGAATTGCAAAGAAGCTGCCTGCGAAAAAGTCTTTTCTATTGTCATTCCACGCGCAAAGTAATTCGGTCTTCCAGAGGGCCTTAGATTATGCCGCCCCTACCCATAGG
>CAYSPJ010000082.1:0-5375 GCA_964432875.1 uncultured Phaeodactylibacter sp.
TCCCGCTCTCGCTCCGCTCGTCCGGGACGCAAGCGCTTTCCGCTTTCCCCCTTCCGCCTTCCCCCTACTTCCCCCCCGCCCCCTTCCAATCCAAAATACTGACCCGCTCTTCGCAGAAATCGAAATCCACTTCAGCATTGGAAGCGATGATGAGGAGGCGGCCAGGAGCGTAGGCTTCCACCAGGCGGCGGTACCAGGCGACGCCCTCCTGATCGAGGTTGGTGGTCGGCTCATCCAGGAGGAGGAAAGGGGTAGCGGAGCAAAGCGCCAGGGCCAGTTTAAGGCGTTGCTTCATGCCCGAAGAGAAGTTGCGTACCGGTTTGTGGCGGGCCCGCTCAAAGCCGAGTAGTTCAACGACGGCCCCGGCGTCCAGGCCGGAGGACAGAGGTTTAAAACGCGTATGGAATTGCAGGCTTTCCAGCAGGGTAAGCTCTTCCAGCAACTCGATATAGGGCGCGGCGTAAGAGAGGTGTTCATAAACGTTGGCCACCTCCAGGGCTTGGCCCTGGAGCGAGAAGTTGATTTTGCCTTGTGAAGGCGTGAGGTGGCCCGAGAGTATTTTTAGCAGGGTGGACTTGCCCGAGCCATTGGGGCCAGTGACCGCATAGCGTTTGCCTGGTTCAAAAACGAGGTCAACCTGGCGCAGCACCCATTCCATACGGAAGCGTTTGCTGACGCCCTTTAGCTCAACCCTCATTAGATTCAGCGCCATTTATTTGCTGGAAGCCACGCATGATGCCGGGGTCGGCATTGCGGATGAAGCCGAGGATGTTTTCTCGCTCTGGGGTCACCTCCAGAGAGCCTTCGATTACTTCCAGGGCATGGCTGGTATTGTAGCCTTTGACGAATAAGATGCGGTATATCTCCTGGATATTGTTAATCTGTTCGGTCGTGAAATGCCGCCGCCGCAAGCCGATGCTGTTGACCCCGGCGTAAGACAGCGGCTCGCGGGCAGCTTTGACATACGGCGGCACGTTTTTGCGCACCAGAGAGCCGCCAGCGATAAAGCTATGCTGGCCCACCTTGATAAATTGCTGCACGGCCACCAGCCCTTCCAATATGGCATAGTCTTGTATTTCTACATGCCCGGCAAGGTTGACGTTGTTGGCCAGGATGATGTGGTTGCCCAGGATACAATCGTGTGCTACATGCACATAAGCCATCAACAGGCAATCGCTGCCCACCACGGTACTCATGGCCGCCTTGGTGCCCCGGTTGACGGTGACGTATTCCCGGATGGTGGTGTTGTCGCCAATTTCGGCAGTCGTTTCCTCCCCTTCGAACTTGAGGTCCTGTGGGATCCCGGAGATGACCGCACCGGGGAATATCCGGCAATTTTTACCGATGCGGGCCCCTTCAAAGATCGTGACATTGGGCCCGATCCAGGTGCCATCACCAATAGTCACATTCTTGTCGATATAACAGAACGGGCCGATGGTTACATTTTCCCCGATTTGGGCGTCCGGGTGGATGACGCTGTTCAAGTTGCTATTGTAATGATTCATTTTACGAACGCTTGACGATTTGAGCTGTTAATTCCGCCTCTGATACGATTTTATTCCCGACATAAGCGGTGGCTTGCATTTGACAGATGCCCCGCCGGATAGGCGCCATGAGTTCCATTTTGAACAGCACCGTATCACCAGGTACGACTTTATGCTTGAATTTGGCATTTTCTATTTTCAAAAAGTAGGTATCCCAGCTGCCGGGGTCTTCAACGGTAGAAAGCGCCAGCATGCCACCGGTCTGTGCCATGGCTTCGATGAGCAGTACCCCGGGCATTACCGGGTTGCTGGGGAAATGGCCTTGGAAGAATTGTTCGTTGAAAGTGACGTTTTTCACGCCCACGACATGTTCTGCGGATAGCTCGATGATTTTATCCACCAATAAAAAAGGGTAGCGATGGGGCAGCCATTTTTCAATCTGGACGATGTCAAAAATCGGTTCTTTATCGGGGTCATAGCTGGGCTTGCCCTTTAGTTTGCGCTGTTCTTGGTAGCGTTTTTTGAGCAGCTGAGCAAATTCCACATTGGCTTTATGGCCGGGCTTGGTCGCAACGATTTTGCCTTTGATGCGGTTGCCCAGCAGGGCCACGTCTCCGATGATATCTAGCAGTTTATGGCGGGCGGGTTCATTTTTGAAGTGGAGGTCCACGGTATTCAGGATGCCTTCCTGATTGACTTTGACGCTGGGCTTGCCCAGTTTTAGCGCCAGGCGGTCAAGCTCTTCCTGGCTTACAGCGCGGTCGGCGATGACGATGGCATTATCCAGGTCGCCGCCCTTGATGAGGTTTTGTTCGAAGAGGAATTCTACTTCGTGCAGGAAGACAAAAGTACGGCAGGGGGCGATTTCCCGAGCATAATCGGTGTTGGCGTTGTAATGGGCATACTGTTGCCCCAGCACATTGGAGTTGAAGTCGATCATGGCCACGATTTCGAAGCCATCATGAGGAAGTACCAGCAGTTCAGAGCCAGTTTTTTCATCCTTGTAAAAAATGGGCTCTTCGACCACGAAATAGTCGCGTTCTTCCTCCTGCGGTACGATACCCGCCTGTTGTAGAGCTTCGACGAAGGGCCGCGCGCTACCATCCAGGATGGGCACTTCTGGCCCATCCAATTCCATGAGCACATTATCGATGCCCAAGCCAGATAGGGCGGAGAGGGTATGTTCGATGGTATGTACTTCTGCCTTTCCGGATTGAATGGTAGTGCCCCTTCGGGTAGAAGCCACTCGATTGACATCGGCGCTGAGCACCGGCTGCCCTTCCAGGTCAATGCGCTGGAATTTGTAGCCATGGTTCACTGGTGCTGGTTTAAAGGTCAGGCTTACCTCTTTTCCCGTGTGCAGGCCTATACCTTTGACGGTCACTGATTTATCAATTGTTTGTTGTTTGTTTGTCATCATTAGCTATCCCTCTCTGAATTTTTTTTGCAAAGATATGCTTTTTCAGCGTTTAGGAGGTGACATTATAATGTATCCGCGTTCAGCAGCTCGGTTGTATTGCCTGCTGGGGTAATGCCCGGCTTCTTACGTGGTAGCAGCAGCACCCGCGCCGCGCAGGTCAGCAGCTTTGTTCAAGCTTGGCCGGGATGATCTGGTGGGCTATCGAGTTTGCGTTCCAGTTGTTGAATCTTGCGGTAAAGCTCTGGCAATTGTTTGAAAACCGCATAAGAGCGGATATAATTTTTATAGCCGATCGCCGGCGTGCCAAACAGGGCTTGCCCTGGTTCGTGTACCGCTCCGGCTACCCCGCTTTGGGCTTGTACCTGAGTGCCATCGGCAACGGCAATATGCCCCACAAAACCCACCTGCCCTCCGATGCGGCAGGAGCGCCCGATCTTGGTGCTGCCGGCGATGCCGGTTTGAGCGGCGATTACGGTATTCTCTCCAATATCCACATTATGCCCCACTTGGATAAGGTTGTCTAATTTCACGCCAGAGCGGATAATCGTGGAGCCTATTGTCCCCCGGTCTATAGTCGTATTAGCCCCGATTTCGACATTATCCTTAACGACCACATTACCCACGTGGGTGATTTTCTTATAAGTACCGTCTTCCTGAGGTGCAAACCCAAAGCCATCGCTCCCTAGCACGGCATTGGCATGCAGGGTGCAGTTGTCGCCTACTTCGCAATTGGCCAAGATACGGGCACCGGGGTGCACTTTGACGTTTTTGCCCAGGCGGGCACCCTTGCCGACGTATGACTGGGCGTAGAGGTGGCATCCATCGCCTAGCACCGCGCCAGCTTCGATTACTGCAAAAGGCTCTACGATGATGTCGCTGCCTAGTTGTGCATCGGGATGGATAAAGGCTCGCTCCGATATGGTGGCCGGCTGCTGGTTATTTTGACCAAAGCGCTCCAGTAACAGCGCTACCGCCCCATAGACATCATCTACCCGGATGAGGGTGGCGCTTATGGGGTGGCGCGGTTGAAAATCACGGCTGACCAATAAAATTGAAGCGGAAGTGGTATAGGCATACTCCTCATATTTGAGGTTGCCTAAAAACGAGATAGTATCTGCCTCCCCTTCCTCGATCTTGCTAGGGCGGGATACTTTTACCTCCGGGTCGCCTTCCACCGTCCCGTTCAGAATTTGAGCTAATTCTTTGGCTGATAATCGCATCGGGCAAAGGTAGGAAAAAAGTTAAAACGGAGAGCTTATCTTGCCAACAAAGGAAAGTGATTTATATGCCTTATCTTTGCCGCAAAAAGGAAATAGCTTGAGCAAATTGATCAGAATAGGCACCCGGGGCAGCAAGCTGGCCCTCTGGCAAGCCTACTACACACAGGAACAATTGAACAAAGCCGGGATCGCTTCCGAGCTGCATATCATCAAAACGCAGGGCGACCGCATCCAGCACCTCAGCTTCGATAAGATGGAAGGCAAGGGTTTTTTTACCAAAGAAATTGAGGATGCCCTATTGCGCGGTGACATCGACCTGGCGGTCCACTCCATGAAGGACCTGCCCACACAGCAACCGGAGGGCTTGGCCATCGCCGCGGTCTCTTATCGTGAAAACCCGGCCGACTGGCTGCTCGTACGCCGGGAAAGCATGGCCGATGGGCAGCTCTTTGAGTTGAAGCCACAAGCGGTAGTCGGCACTTCTTCGGCCCGGCGCAAAGCTCAAATCCTCGACTTCCGGCCCGATGTGGCCATCAACGATATCCGCGGCAACGTGCCTACCCGACTGCAGAAGCTCCGGGAAGGGCAGTTTGATGCCATACTGCTGGCAGCGGCTGGTTTGAGCCGGCTGGGATTGGATATTTCAGATTTGCACCTCGTGCCTTTCAATCCTCGGGAGTTTGTGCCCGCGCCGGCACAAGGGGTTTTGGCCTGGCAGGCTTGCACCGACGACAAAGCTACCCGGCGGTTGCTAAAAACCATTCATCAGACGGAGGTCGCTGCGGTCACCAATGTGGAGCGGCGAGTGCTGAACCTGCTGCAAGGCGGCTGCCAGATGCCCGCAGGCGTCTATTGTGAAAGGGATGCCGCTGGCAACTATCACGTCTGGGCGGCTAAAGCAGACCGCTGGGATGCGCCGGTGAAGCGGGTGCGGCTCTCCCAGAGCACCAGCCATTTGCTGGCAGAGCGGGTAGTGGAAGCATTGGCTCATGCCTGAGGCCCCAAGATGTGAATAGAGGGCTAAGCAAGAGCCTATCCTCCTTCGCGATCGGGGGATTAAGGGGGTGATGAAATTTGTTTTCATCCCCATCGGAGGCCCACTTCATGAAGTAGCCTCATTTTTGATCATAGTATATATACGCACCACCATTTATGCCTAAAATGCCCAACCGAGCCTTTATCAGCCGCCAACTTGCTAGAAGCAGCCCATTTAGGGAGCGTTTGGCTATTCTAGGCTGGGAGGTGGTGGGC
>CAYSPJ010000082.1:5475-24093 GCA_964432875.1 uncultured Phaeodactylibacter sp.
GTAGTAGCCATTGGGCATACAACTGCTGCCGCCCTCAGGCGTTTAGGGATAGACTGCCGCACGGCGCCTGAGCCTTCCGAAGCGGGGCTCGCCGCTGCTGTTTTAGAATGTATAAATACACTAAAATGATGACTCGTTATCTGTTTTTCTGCTTTGCCCTGGCTGCCTTGGTGAGCTGCAAGCGCGCCGCTCAGCCCACCACAGATGGAGCCTGGAGCGATTTCGCTGCCTTTTACGAGCGTTTCCATCAGGATAGCGCCTACCAGATGGCTCATATCATCTTCCCCTTGGAAGGCCTTCCCCAGAGCGCCGATAGCGCCCTTATTGCCGCTGGCACCTTCCGCTGGAATCCGGAAACCTGGCAGATACAAGGCAGCTTCGACCTGCAATCCAGTGATTTCGAGCATCAGCTCACGCCCATTGGAGAAGATATGATGCTTGAAAAATTTGTCCACCGCACCGGTGAGCTAGCCATGATACGCCGCTTCGCGAAGTTGGGCGATGAGTGGTACCTCATTTATTACGCTGGCCTGAATATGGTGCGAAAAGATGCCGCCATCAGTATTGAGGGCGGGTTTTAGGGCGGGAAAAAAAAGCTGTGCCCGCAGGCACAGCTCCATCTTTCGATCCTAAAACAAAATGAATAGCGATATGAAACTAAGTCTTGTGGTTGATAGCCAGGCCTATGTCCTGTACCCACACTACCGACTGCCTACTAGGCTATCGGGCATCGAAGGGGTGATAGTGAACCTGATCTGGCGTGCTCACCCGGAAGGTGTAGTTGCCCCAGCGCAGGTTGTTCACATTGTAGCGCTTTTGCACGATGACTACATTCTGTAACGTCTCTTGGAAAACGGTGTTGCCGCTCTTGTCCAGGATGGCCACTTCCACATCACCAACTTTACCATTGAAGAAAGAGATGTCGATGTATCCGCCATTAGTTTTAATGACCGGAGAGAAAAATTCCCTTTGCTTGCTCGTGTTTACGACGGCCTCAGTTTCCGTCAGCACAATCGGTTGTACTACTTCTTTCAGGCTGGTTTTTACCCGGAGGTAGTAGTTGCCGGCCGACAATTGGGTGAGGTTGATCAGTTTGGCAAAGGTGGCTTCTTCCTTGGTGTTTTCGCGCAGCAATACCTGGCCCGTCTCGTCCTGGAGCAGGATGGTCGCGTTCTCCTTCAAGCCTTCTATGGAAAGGGTCACTTTCTTTTCGGCCGGTACCGGGTTCATGCTGATTGTCGGCATGGCATTGGCCCTCAGGGCTGTAGCAGCCACCGTGAATGTAATGAGGAACAGTAGTGCGAAGTTTTTTAAAGCAGTGTTCATGGCTTTTGAGTGATTTTTAGTTGAACAATAAAGTATAAGCTGTCAATTTTGCCGCCATGCCTTAACCTCTTTTCAGTGGCAGCCACTACGGCTATTTGACGATGCAAAGGTATAGCTATACGGTACGTGATGCTACCAGTAGGTTGATGGATTGTAACACTATATTGACAAGGCAAGGGAATATTATTCGAAATAAACCGGCTTTATGAGTCGTATTCAGCTTATTGTTTTGATTTATCACTAAAGCCGGTTTTTTAACTCGTTTTATCGCTTCTTGCTTTTGAGATATACCAGAATTGAAGAGGAGGATTATCTGGCGTTTTTTTTTTGGAGGTGGCGGGCATATCGTAGAAATTATTTGGGGTTTTCGTCAAATAAGCGGACTATCTGTATGCTATTTCGGATTATTGCTTATATTTGTGAGTAGATGTAGCCAATATTGTGGCGCAAATGCGAAAACCACACGAATATTGGTTCGATTCAGGGTTCTTCCGGGGCACTAAGCAATAGATAAAGAAGGATAAAACCCAGACCCAAACAAATATGAAACCTCTTAGGAGATTGTTCAGGCACTTCGGTTTGTTGCCGTTGCTAACATTATTGGCCTTTTCCTGCTCCAGTGGAGCAGGTCAGGAAGAGGAGGTCTTACCTTCTTTTTTCGGCAGTATGCAACAGGAAGGGCCGCTGGAGTTGGTATTGGAATTTGACCTTGCCAGCCTGTTGGTTCAAAAGGATGAAGAAAGCCAGCGTGAGCAAGCGCGCCTTGTTTTGGATAAGGATGGCACAAAACACACCTATAATATTGAGATACTGGCACGCGGCAATATGCGGAGGCGCTATTGCAGCTTCCCGCCCCTAAAGCTTTGCTTTGACCAGCGCGAGTTGAACCAGGCAGGTTTTGCTAAGTCAACTCCTATTAAGCTGGTAACCCATTGCCAGGAAGGCGGTGATGTATGGGTGCTGAAAGAATACCTGGCATATCTGCTACACAACGAGTTGACCGAGCTGAGCTTCCGCGTCCAGTTGGCGCGCATCCGCTACATGGATAGCAGCGGGGAAATGCCTGAGGAGGAACACTACGCCTTCCTGGTCGAGCCCAAAAAAGAGCTGGCCCAACGCCTGAATGCCGATGTCGTGGCGCTGGCCGGGGCCCCCAAGGGCATACAGGCAGAGCCCTATCGGCAGTTTGTGCTTTTCCAGTACATGATCGGGAATACCGATTGGGGGATGCACGGGCATAATCTGGAGTTGTTGCAAATGGATGGCCACTCCTTCCCTTGTCCTGTCCCTTATGACTTTGACCAGGCGGGATTAGTCAATGCCCCTTATGCCATCCCGCACCCCAATTTGCCCATCAGCAGCGTCGTCGAGCGCTTCTTCCAGTGGCGCGGTGGTCAACCGGAGGGCTTCAACGCTACTATTCAGCAGTTTCTGGATAAAAAATCCCGCTTCTTGGAAATCATAGCAGGATTTGAATACCTGGATTTGAGCCAGCGCGAACAGATGATCCAGTATCTCGACAGTTTTTTCCAAGTTATCGAACAAGATATTGCGGAAGATCAATGGCCGGTTGTGCTCAATTCGGTGTTTCAACAGTAGATGCCAATGCAATAAAGGACACAGCAGCGGTGGTTGAGAGCTTTAATATAGAAGAATTGTCTATTTATTGCCAGAAAAATGTAACAAAATAGGAGGAATGTCGTAAAAGTTTTGTAGGTTCGTACCCGAATATTGAGGTGTCATGCTAAATCGGCTGATTTGGGGATTCCTTTCCAGGTGAGCTGTCCCTCTAAAACGAGCGCATGGCAGGAGGTGATTAAAGTCAACTTTTATTGTTTCATTTGGTCAGGTGCATTTGACCGCTAAATGCTACAATCAAGTTGGGGCGCGATAAATAGCATCTCAGTTTCTAATCTATTCAATTGTAACCCCACGCCAAAAGGTACTACCCCCTGCACCTCATCTTTTTTAATCAGAGGAGGAGTGTGTCTAGTATTTCTGTCTGAGGTAATGCCCAAACTAAACCCTGATAAGATAACCCAAACGGCCGTGCGATACAACATCTTGTTTCGCACGGGGCTTAATTATAGGCAAACAAAACTCACTAAATAAAATCACTTAACTGAGAGCATTATGCAAGACAACAAAGTAAAGTCCTTTTGGAATGAAAAGTGGGCTCAAGTGGATTTCGGAAGAGAAACGAAACTCTGCAACTACATGATTTCCAATTATGGACGAATTAAAAGCATCGATAAAGCCAGCGGCTTTGAAAAGCTGCTAAAGGGGGCAAAGGCCCGTGGCGGCTTGGTCATGCTCAATCAAAAACTTAAGGACAACTCCACTGGTATTGTCTACATCCACCGCTTCGTCGCGGAGAACTTCGTCGACCGGCCGGAAGGCGAGGAGTACGAATACATCCTCCACAAGGATTATGACAAGGCCAACAATAAGTGGAACAACTTGGTATGGGCTACTGAAGCCGAGTGGAAAGCGTTTCAGAAAGCGAACCCCAACCGCAAGGAACGGCCAGCTCGTACGAAAAACTACAAGCTCACCGAAACTCAGGTGCGCATGATGAAGCGCATGCTGATCCGTGGCAAGACCAAGCGCAAAATCATCGCCCGCAAATTTGGCGTCTCGGAGAATTGTGCCTACAAGATAGAAAAAGGCATCCGTTGGGCTCATATCAACATCGACGACGACGATTCGCCCATCGATGAAAGCATGCTGCTGGATTGATAGTATGCCGGTAGTGAGTAAGGGAGGGTGCAGTCCGAAGGTGGTAATAGTTGGTTTTATAAACAGCTAGTAACTCGATATTGCACTTGGATACGGCCCCTCTCAACCTCTGCTTTGTTTTTTTTGGCCTCCCTTTTTCTAGCGATGCCTTGAAAACGCCTGGCCCCCTGCTTCAATTTTTACTCCCTAAGTTCGAACCCTTGGCGGATCCCTTTTTCCAAGGGTGAAACCCCCTTTTCCATCCATCTCGGCATAGGAGCGCCTAGTAGGTAATGGTCAAAGTATTGCTGCATGCGGCGCTGAAAATCCTTTTTATTTTGGGTTTTCCTCAACCCATGGGCTTCGCCATTATAATTGAGCAACCAGGCGGGTTTTTCCAGCCGTCTTAGGGCGAGGAACAATTCGATGCCCTGGTACCAGGGTACCGCCCCGTCCTCGTCGTTGTGGAGGATGAGCATTGGCGTCTCGATCTTATCGGCAAAAAACAGGGGCGAGTTTTCGATATAGCGCAGCGGCCGATCCCAGAGGGTGGCCCCGATACGGCTCTGGGCGCGCTCGTATTGAAACATGCGGCTCAGCCCCGATTCCCAGCGGATGCCGCCGTAAGCCGAAGTCATATTCGATACCGGAGCACCGGATTCGGCACAGCGGAACATATTGGTGCGTGTCACGATATAGGCGATCTGGTAGCCACCCCAGCTATGCCCCTGCAGCCCCAAGCGCTCGCGATCGACAAAACCCTGGCCGATGAGGCTGGTTACGCCGGTCGTGACGGCGTCCAAAGCGCTTTCACCAGGGTAGCCTACCCGGTAGTGGATGTCAGGGATGAAAATGAGATACCCCCGGCTGGCATAATAAGCGAAGTTGATGATAGAGCGGGGGTAGCCCGGCGTCCAATGACGGTAAAGATTGTCCGCGTTGCGCTCGTAGAAATAGGTGATCATCGGATATTGCCGGCTGGGGTCGAAGCCCTCGGGCTTGATGAGCAGGCCTTCTATCTCTTGGCCTTGCGCTCCCGTCCAGCGGTATAGCTCCATATCCCCCCAGCGGAAATCAGCTTGCTGGGGGTTGGCATTGCTGATGCGGCTAAAGGTGCTCAAATCTTTATTGCTATAAAGCAGATCGGGGAATTCCCGGAAATTTTCCCGGGTAAACAGATAGGCATTGCCCGCTTTGGCTTTCATTACATTGCTCGCATAAGCATAAGCGCCTTGCTGCACTTGCCGGATAATGCCGGTGTGCAGATCAAACCAGGCATAGCCCGAGGCCTTGCTGCGTTCGTTGAAGGTGTGGAAGAGCATGGGCATCACCTCTTCAATGGCCCGTGCTTCAGGGTCGAGCTTGATGTAGCGATAGCGGGTGCCTGAAGAGCGGCCATTGGTTAGCCGGTTGGGTGCCAAGCGGCCCGCAGGGTCGATTTTCCAAAGGTCATAGCGGTCATAGAGCAAGACGAAGTCGTCCTCGGTAGTCCAGCCAGCTATGCCATAGGGATAGGGGTGCTGAGGCTCGTCGTTCAATTCATTGTAAAAAGCAACGGCCAAGTCTGGTGAAAGCTTTTTGATCTGGGTCATTTCGGCAGAGCAAACAAACCAGGCGGAATCTGGGGCGCTATACCAGTAGGCATAACGGCCATCCGGCGAAAGCGCCGGGTTGGCGCAGACGTTCCTGGCGATGAGCCTCCTTTGCCCATCCTCCACGCTGATCCAGTAGAGGTCTTTGCAGACTGGCGAGCCTTCCCAAGAGGCCTGCCGCAAGTAAGGGCCTTCGTCAAAACCCAATGCGGCAGGCGCATCACCCTCCTTGCCCAGGATAAGCTGCGGTACCTCCAGGTTGGCCAGTACCGCTATTTCTCCCCGGCTCGGATGGTACACACAGGTATAGGAGCGTTTACGCTCCTGGTCAAGGCGTGCT
This sequence comes from uncultured Phaeodactylibacter sp., assembly GCA_964432875.1. Classification (GTDB taxonomy): domain Bacteria; phylum Bacteroidota; class Bacteroidia; order Chitinophagales; family Saprospiraceae; genus JACJYE01. Next base: position 11,452 of record CAYSPJ010000082.1, read on the forward strand.
TCCAGTTGAGTGTAAATGCGGTCGTCGGTATAAGTCCAGACTTCGAGCTGGACGGATTCTTCTTCCAATAAAGTGGTGTCTTTCAAGAGGGGAGGAGGGGCCATGCTGAAGAACAGCCGCTGCCCGTTTTTGGAGAAAGACAAGTCGGCATGCTCGCTGATGAACCAGCCTTCGGGCAGGAAAGCGGCGGCGGTGTCGGCAATGGGCTTGGCCTGGGCGAGGCTGTCATTCCAGTAAAAGAGGCTAAAGGGCTTGGCCTGGCTCTTCAAGGTGTCGCGATAGGCCAGGAAAGCCGCCTGCTGGCCAGGGCGGTCCAGGGTGAGCTTTTGATAATCCCCCCGGCCTGGCAGCAGGCTCCTGAGCTGGGCCTCGGCACAGTCGTAGAGGTAAATGCCGGCCTGCAGGGCTGAATCCTGGCTGCCGGTGGTATGTAGCAGGAAACGCTGGCCTCGTTCAGCGGCAGTGAAGGTTTTAGTATAAGGGATGGTATCCTCCTGCATCTTTAGCAAGTCGAGGAGGACCAGGCGGCTGCCATTGGCCTCGCTTTCCTTTTTGACTTTGATGGAATCTGGCAGGGTGCTGTCTGGTTTGGCTGGATGTAGGTGATAGGCCAACCAGCCGTCCCACTTTTCCGGCAGCAGGAAGGCTTTCACCCGGGGTATCTTGCTGACTTGGCCGCTGCCCAGGTTAAAGATGGCCAAAGTGTCTTGCGGCAGGTCTTCTTTTTTAACTTTGCGCCGCCGCATGGCCTTGAGGCTGTCTTCGGGCGGTTGGATGAGAAAGGCGGCAAAGCGGCTCTCGGCGCTCAACGCCAGGGCGGTGCCGCGTTCAAAAGCGTATTCTTTCTTACGCTGGGCATCGTAGATGACCAGTGTAGGGTCGCCTTCGTTGGGCTTCAACTGGTATGCAGCCCAGCGGCCGTCAGTAGAGATCAGCGGTGCAGCGATGCTCTTCCAAGTGGCGATATCTTCTTGGGTGAGGGCGGGTTTTTGTGCCGGGGCAGCCAGCGGCAGCAGCAGGGCCAGTAAAAAGATAATGCGTAAGGGAACCATAGTTTTTATCGTATAGTTTGAAACAACAGCCAGTTTGACTGGAATCAAAAGTATCATTTTTTTTTGGATTTGCATCACCCCTCCCCAGAAAGCCTCAACTGAATTTATTGCCAACAATTCACCCGGCTATATGCATACTGTTATTTACTTCATTCAGGCAAGGGGTGCCAATGCTCCCTTGAAGCGGCTGCTGCTATTTTTAGCGCTTTTTGTCAGCGCTGCGGGCATTTCGGCTCAAATCGATACCTTCCGATTACAAATACAAGCGAGTACCGGGCCCATCATCATTGATGGCAAGCTCGATGAGCCCGTCTGGCAAAGCTCTGCCGCGGCGGCAGGTTTTTGGGAAAAATGGCCCAAAGACAACCAGCTCGCCCTGGCTCAGACGGAGGTGAGGGTAGCTTACCATGGGCAATACCTCTACATCGCAGCTATCTGTTATGACACCAGCGCCTACACCATCCAGACGCTCAAGCGCGATACCCGCTATTGGGATAGTGACGGCTTCGCCGTGGTACTCGACCCCGTCAATCAGCGGTCCAACGGCTTTTTCTTTGGCGTCAGCCCCTTGAATGTGCAATCCGAAGCCCTCTTGGGCAGCGGCTTTGAAGAGGCGAGCTTCAGTTGGGACAACCGCTGGTACTCTGCCACTCAAAACTACCCCGACCGCTGGACGGTTGAGATGGCTATCCCGCTGAAGACCTTGCGCTACAAAGCGGGCAATACGCACTGGGGTGTCAATTTTATCCGCAACGATCTGCGGCACAACCAATACTCGACCTGGACGCGCATGCCCGTGCAATTTAACGGCACGGATTTGGGCTATACCGGCTTGTTGTTGTGGGACGAGGCACCCCGCGCCATGCCCGGCAACCTGGCCATCATCCCCTACCTCATCAGTAACGCAACGGTCGATCGGGAAAATAAGGCCGAGCCTGTGCGTGGCTTCGAAGCTGGCTTAGACGCCAAGATTGCCCTCGGCGCCGCCTTGAACCTCGACTTGACCGTCAACCCTGATTTTTCCCAGGTGGAAGTGGACCAGCAGGTCACCAACCTGACCCGCTTCAACATCTTCTTTCCGGAGCGGCGCACCTTCTTTTTGGAAAACGACGATTTGTTTTCCGCTTACGGCTTCCCGCAAACCCGCCCCTTCTTCTCCCGGGCCATCGGCCTGGATGAGGAAGGCCAGCCCATCCCGATCTGGGGCGGCGCGCGCATCACGGGCAACCTGGGGCCGCGCGCCCGGGTGGGCCTGATGAATATGCAGACTCGCGCAACCGCAGATTTCGACGCCCAGAACTACACCGCGTTCTCGGCCAACTACCGCGTGCTGAGCCGCTCGCTAGTCAAGGCTTATGCCACCAACCGCCAGAATACTACTCCCGGCCCGGAAAACCGGCGCGATTACGGCCGCAACTATGGCACCGAGCTGGTCTATCAAAACGAACGCGGTGATTGGGTCAGCTGGCTGGGCATCCACCAGTCGGTCAAAGATGGCTACCGGGGTGAAAATGGTTTCTATCAAGCTGGCGGGGGCTACTTCGGCAGCCGATTCATGATCTTGACCGATGTGACGACCCTGGGCACCAACTACTTCGCCGACATGGGCTTCATCGCCCGTGTGCTCAACTACGATGCCGGGCGGGATACCCTCATCCGCCTGGGCTTTTGGCAGAATTATACCGAAGTGCAGTACTTCTTGCGCCCGGAAGGCGCTAGCGTTATTGAGCATCGCTTCGGCCTGGAGCACTTCATGGTATGGAACCCCGACGGCAGCTTCAACGAGCGTTTCAACCGCCTGCGCTATTTCCTGGCTTTCCGCAATACCAGCCAGCTCGCTTTCCGCTTCGACCAGCAGCAGATCAATCTGCTCTACCCTTTCAAGTTTACGGAGGGAGAGCCCTTGCCAGCGGGGGAGTACCGGTTCAACCAATTCAATGCCGAGTATTCCTCTGATGCGCGCCGGCCCCTGGCCTGGAATGCCAGCCTGAGGGTTGGGGGCTTCTATAACGGCAGCCTGCGGCAGTACCGCGCTGGTGTAGTCTATCGGCAGCAGCCCTGGGGCAATTTTGCCCTCAATTTTGAGCTGAATGAATTGAGCTTCCCAGAACCTTATGGCGAGGCACAACTGCTCCTGGTTAGCCCCCGCATCGAAGTCAATTTTTCCAATAGCCTTTTCTGGACGACTTTCCTCCAGTTCAACACGCAACGCCAAAATTTCAACATCAACAGCCGCTTGCAATGGCGATTCAAGCCCATGTCCGATTTGTTCCTGGTCTACACCGACAACTACACCTCCGAATTTCCCCTGGTCAACAAGAACCGGGCGGTGGTGCTGAAGCTGAATTACTGGTGGGCGCTGTGAGGGAAGGCGTTATGCTTAAGGTACACGGTGTAGTTTCGGCTTCTTGGGCAATTTTGGTGCGGATAGAAGCTAGCCGGGCTTTTTAGCAGAAAAAAATTCTTTTTTTGTGCCTTTTCGGCTACATTTGCTGTGGATAGGCTGTTGCCAAACGGATAAACACGAACAAGCTGCCACAGTTATGGGACATTCTGCATTTCATTATATTGACGGTTCGCTGGGCTTCCCGCCCCCCTTCCGCGAAAGCGGCGCACAGTTTTACACCTTCGTTTTTTCTTCCAGCCAGGAGAAGCTGCAAAAGGTTTGTGATAATTGGTTCAACATCCCTTCGGGTGGCGCGGTGCGCTATGAACCGCTGCTGCCAGTCGTATTGGTCTCCTTTGCCCGTTATGCTAGTTCAGCACCTGCCTCGCCGCCCTATGATCAATGGGGTTTTGTACCTTATCACGAAGCCATTTTTTCCATTTTTGCCGTCCGCCTGAAAAAAGTGGGCGGCATTTGGCTGGCCGAGCATGTCGGGGCCCTGGTGCCTTATATCTTTGTCGATGATACCATCGCCATGGCTGCTGGGCGTGAAGTGTACGGCATGCCCAAGACGATGGCAAAGGTTGGTTTGCCAGAGGGGCCTCATGCCCCTGATCTGGAGTTTAGCCTGGAAACGGTCAGCACGCCCCGCTTTTCGCCCGACGAGCCGTTTCGGTCCATGCCCATCGCCAGCCTGAGCCAGGCAGGAGAGGCAGAGAAGGGCCAGCTGCACGTCTGGGAAGATATGGAAGCAGCTTTCAAGGCCATTCAAGGTATCATTTTCGGCGGCCATCAAATACATCTGCCAAGTGCGGGCCTGCTGTTAGAAGTGGCCGATATGTTCCTGGAGCGGAAGTTGCCTTTCAGCTCGCTGCGCCAGTTGCGTAGCCTCAGCGCGCCCGATCAGGCTGCATATCAATCGATCGTGGATTTTTCTGCCCGCATGGAGCGCTTTGAGCGGGCGGGCTTGCTGCCTGGCCACTTCCGCCTGAGCTTGCCAGAAAACGCCCTCTACCCCATCAGCGAGGACTTGGGCCTGGCCGACGGCCAAAAAGCCGAGGGGGCTTTCTGGCTCGATTGGGATTTCCTTTTTGAGGGTGGCCGGGAAGTCTGGCAGCCTACCCCGGCCCGCTTGTCGTTTTGGCAATGGCTGCAGGGGTGGTTAAGGGGCGGCAGATGAATTTGGGAAAGACAGGTCATGACCTGTTTTTTACGGCATGAATCCATACGGATAATCACATTCAAATATGAATCAGCATACAAAACTCGTAGCAAATGGCTGAAGAAACTAAACCGATTCAAAAAATCGCCGTCCTGGGCGGTGGCGTCTCTTCGATGACGGCAGTGATGGAGCTGACCGAAGACCCCAATTGGAAAGAGCAATACGAGATCACCGTCTATCAACTGGGCTGGCGCTTGGGCGGCAAGGGGGCCAGCGGCCGCAATCAAGATATGTACAACCGGATCGAAGAACACGGCTTGCATCTTTGGTTTGGCTTTTACGACAACGCCTTCGATTTGATGCAGCGCTGCTATAAAGCCAATGCCCGCCCTCTGGGCCGCCCCCTGGCTACCTGGCAGGAAGCCTTCAAACCCTACGACTACGTCTTTTTGGAGGAGCACGTCAACGGCAAATGGGAGCATTGGCCGCTGCGCTTCCCCCGCAACAGCCAGATGCCCGGCAAGATGGCCCCGCCGCCTACGGTTTGGCAATACTTCCATCTCTGCCTGTCGTACCTGCATCAATTCTACAACGCCATGCAGGAAGCCGCCGATGAGCCCGTGGATGGGCCGCTGCCGGCTGCTTCCAAAAAGCCGCGCGAAGGCTGTCTGGGGCTGCTCCTGGGCTTCGGCCGCTTGCTGGGCAGCCAGCAAAAGATGGCCGAGCACCAATCTTTTTTCGAAGGACTGGAAGAATGGTGGAAAAAGGTCGAGCACGAAGCCGAAGCCGTCGCTTTAGACGTAGGCGGCCGCCTCCTTTTCGCTGCCATGAAACTGGTGGAACACACCCTCGACAACCACCACTCCGGCCACCATAATGCCCTGCTCGAACTGATCGAACGGATCCTCAAATGGTTTTGGGGGCGGCTGGAGCACAAAATCGAGGGCGATACCCAAGCCCGCCACCTCTGGATCGCTATGGACTTCGCCCTGTCGAACCTGCGCGGTATGATCAAGGACAAAGTGGTCACCGAGGGCTTTGATGTCATCAATCACCTGGACTACCGCGATTGGATCAAAGCCCATGGCGCCTCAACAATCACCCTCGATTCGGCAGCCGTGCAAGCTATGTACGGCTTGATCTTCGGCGGCTACAAATACTATTCTTTCGAGGCAGGTACCGCTCTGCGTGGCGCCATGCGGCTGGCCTTCACTTACCGCGGCGCAGTGTATTACCGGATGCAAGCGGGTATGGGCGATACGATCTTCGCACCCATATACGAAGTGCTGCACAAGCGCGGGGTGCGCTTCGAGTTTTTCCACAAAGTGGAAAACCTCAAGCTCAACGCCGCCAAAGACCAGATCGAAGCCATCGAGATGAGCGTGCAGGCTACTTTGGCCAACGGCCAGCAGGAATACAACCCCTTGTTTGACGTCAAAGGCCTGCCTTGCTGGCCCAGCGAGCCCTTCTACGAACAGTTAGAGCAAGGCGAGGAGCTGAAGAAACAAGGCATCAACCTGGAGTCGTACTGGTCGCCTTGGCCCAATGTGGCCAAAAAGGTGCTGAAGCAGGGCGAGGATTTCGACCTCCTCATCCAGGGCATCGCCATCGGCGCCTTGCCAGTCATCGCCAAAGAGCTCATCGATGCCCGCGATGACTGGAAGCAGATGGTGAAAATGGTGACTGCCACCGAGACCCAGGCCTTCCAGCTCTGGTTTAAACCCGACGTGGCGGGCTTGGGCTGGCCCTACTGGATGGCCGAAACACCATTGTCTGGCACCTACAAAGAACCTTTCGATACCTGGGCCGACATGAGCGACCTCATCGTCCGCGAAAGCTGGCCTGATAACCATTTCCCCAACAATATCGCCTACGTGTGCGGCCCGCTCGAGCGCCGCGGCCCTTTCCACTGGAACTTCACCGACCATGGCGTACCTCAAAAAGCTTATGACGCGGTCAAGGCCGGCACGCTTGATTACTTGCAAACTTTGGCCCATCACCTCTGGCCCAATACCTCGCCCGCCAACGCCCCGCAGGACTTCAACTGGAGCCTGCTCGTCGCTCCGCAGGGCGGCGAGGGCCTGGAGCGCTTCAATCAACAGTTTTTCCGGGTCAATATCGACCCCTCAGAATTGTACGTGCTTTCCGAAACCAATAGCAGCCGCCACCGTTTGAAAACCGATCAGAGCGGCTTCGGCAATATGTACATCACCGGAGACTGGATCGACAACGGCTTCAACGCCGGTTGTGTGGAGGCTTCGGTCATCGCTGGCAAGCAGACGGCGCGGGCAGTTTTGAACAAAAATTACGACATTTACGGGGAAAAGGATCTTTGAAGGAGGGAAGTTGCGGGTATTGAAACAATTGGGGGCGTATGCAGATAGCGGTGATGTTGACCTGCCCGGCACTAGTGCCTGCCCATACGAAGGCGCCTTAAGAGAGCATAGCCCCGCTACCTGATCAAAGCATAAAAATAGCCTTTAGCCCGCGATGAATCCCGTCGCAACAGGGCCGAAACCTGAAACCCGCTATACAATAATACTAGCGTTTAACCCAAACATACGGTATGAGCGGCGGCAATGAATTTCAAATCGCGGAAACTTTATACCGGGGCAACCGGAACACAGTCTATCGGGCCGTGCGCCAGTCGGACGGGCTGCCCATGGTGCTCAAGGTGCTGAGCAGCGAGTATGCCAGCCCGCTGGAAGCCGTACTGCTGAAGCGCGAATACGAACTGGGGCTTTCCCTCTCTATGCCCGGCGTGCCCCGGTTCGATTCCTTCGGCAGATTCGACAACCGCTATGCCATCTTTATGGAGGATAGCGGCGGCAAATCGCTGCGGCATTTATTTGCTGGGCGCAACATTGATATTGTTACCTTCCTCCACATCGCCATCCAGTTGAGCCAGATTTTGGGCCGCCTGCATACTCAGCAAATTATCCATCGGGACATCAAGCCGGATAATATCCTCTATCAGCCCGAAAAGCAGCAAGTCATGCTGATCGATTTTGGGATGGCGGCGCGCCTTGCTGCCGGGGTGCCCGATGCAGCGGTGCGTACGGCTATGGAAGGCACTTTGGCCTACATCTCGCCAGAGCAGACCGGGCGGATGAACCGGACAGTGGACCACCGCGCCGATTTCTACGCCCTGGGCATGACTTGCTACGAGCTGCTGGCCGGCTCCTTGCCCTTCCAGGCTACCCATCCGCTGGAGTGGGTCCACGCTCACTTGGCCCAAGAGCCGCCGGACTTGCGCCGTTTCCGCCCCGATCTGCCCGAGCCGTTGGCTCAAATCATCGGGCGGCTCCTGGCAAAAATGGCGGAAAGCCGCTACCAGAGCGCGCAGAGCCTGCAACGGGATTTTGAAAACTGCTTGCAGCAGTGGACGGCGGCGGGCCAGATCATCCCCTTCCCTCTGGGTGCGGCCGAGACGCGGGCGCACTTCCACATCCCGGCTAAACTCTATGGGCGCGAGCAGGAGGTGCATAGCCTGGCAGCTTCTATCGAGCGCGTCGTGAGCGCCGGCCGGCCAGAGTTGATCCTGGTGTCGGGTTATTCCGGGGTGGGCAAAACGGCTTTCGTGCGAGAGGCTCAAAAACAAGTGGTCGCCGCCAGGGGGTTTTACATTTCCGGCAAGTTTGACCAACTCAATCGCCGTACGCCTTACCTGGGCTTGAGCCTGGCTTTCTCCGAATTGGCACACCAGTTGTTGGCAGAAAAAGAAGAGGTGATTGAACGTTGGCGGGGCCGCTTTCTCGATGCCTTGGGCGGCAATATCCGGCTAATCAACGAATTGGTGCCAGCCTTTGAGCTGGTGTTCGGTACCCATCCGCCACTGCCGGCTTTATCGGCTGAAGAGGCCTCCAACCGTTTCCTGCACACTTGGCAGGGATTCGTAAAAGTCCTCGCCCAGCCTGAGCATCCTTTAATCCTTTTCCTGGATGACCTGCAATGGGCTGATCTGGCTTCCCTGCGCCTGATGGAGTCCTTGTTTTCCGATCCTGCTATCCGCTCGCTTTGCTTCATCGGCGCTTATCGCGACAACGAGATACACGAGTTCCACCCCTTGCGGCAGGCTTACGCCAATGCCCAGAAAACGCTGCCAGTGCGTGAGATACACTTGCTGCCGCTTTCCCAGCAGCACGTCAACGAAATGCTGGTGGATATGCTGGGCCGGCCAGCCTCAGAAACCGAAGCCCTGGCACAGTTGTTGGTGGCCAAAACGCACGGGAATCCCTTTTTCCTCATTCAAGCCCTGAAGGCCCTCCACGAGGGTGCCGGGCTTTACTACGATGCTCCTGCCCGCCGCTGGGAATGGGACTTGGGCCGCATCCAGGCCATGAACATCACCGATAATGTGGTGGAACTGATGGTGGCGAAAATCCAGCAGGGGTCGCTGCAGGCCCAGCGTATGTTGAAGCTGGCCGCTTGTATCGGCAATGAATTTTCCTTGCGGGCTTTGTCGGCGGTGGCCCTGCCGGATGAACTGCCCGCCCTTTTAGAGGCAGTAGAACAAGGTTTGGTCCAGCCGCAGGATGATGCTTACTTGCTGCTCACCGATGCGGAGCAATTGGTCGCTTTGTACGAGGGTCAAGCCACTATTGATGCGCAGTTTCAATTTTTACACGACCGGGTGCAACAGGCTGCTTATTCCCTCCTGACTGATGAGGAGCGGCAGCTCGCCCACCTGCATTTGGGGCAGCAAGTGCTGAGCCAAACGCAGGGAGTCGCGCAATCGGAAAAAATCTTCGATATCTGCAATCATCTCAATCAGGGTAGGGCCTTGCTGGCAGATGGTGGCGAAAGGCTGCAATTGGCAGAGCTCAACCTCATTGCCGGGCGCCGGGCAGCGGCGGCCACCGCCTATGGGCCGGCGCTCGACTACCTGAACAACGGCTTGAGCCTCCTGCCGGCCGATGCCTGGCGCCAGGCTTACCAGCTTTGCTATAGCCTATATGTCCACATTGCTGAATGTCAATACCTCAATGGCGAAACGGCAGAAGCGGAAAAAACGATGGATTACGTGCTGGCCCGTGCGGTAAGCCGCCTGGATAAGCTGCGGGTTTACCGCATCATGGTGGATATGCTCACCGTGCAGGTAGCACACCTCAGGGTGATCGAAACCATTGGGGAAGCTCTGAAGTTGTTTGGCATCAAGATGCCGCGCAAGCCGCTGGCGACCAAGCTGCGGGTGTTGGCCGATTTGCTGGAAGCAAAGTATCGGATGAGGAATATCCAGCCAGAAGCCATCCCTACGCTGCCAGCCAGCCAGGATGAAGAGCATATCGAACTGGCCGGCATGCTTCTTACGGCTGGCCCTTCGGCCTATATTTCTAATCAGGACCTCTTTGCCTGGATGGTCTTATTTGAAGTGCGCTATGCCTTGCGCCAGGGCAATACGCCTTCCTCCTCACTGGGATATATGGGCTATGGCATGATCGTCCATGCTGCCTTTGGGGATATGGAGACGGCTTATCGGCTCATCGCCCCTGCTCTGCAGCTCAACGAGGACATGGGCAACCCCTTCCCCGTGCACAAGCTGAAATACGTCAGCATCAATTTTATCCGCCACTATAAAGAAGAGGTAGCGGCTTTCCTGGAAGAAATGCCCTTACTCTACCGGGTATGCCTGGAAGCGGGTGATCCCATCTATGCCGGTTTTTGCCTGACCAACTCCTTGTGGTACGCGATCGTGATGGGTAAAAACCTCGACAACCTCTGTGAAGAAGGCTTGAATAATTTACGTTTGCTGAAAAACACGAAAAACATCAATAGCTATGATCTGCTGCTGACCCGCCTGCAGGCGATGCTGGCGCTCAGCGGCCGCCTGCTGGAGCCCTGGCATCTCGAGCGGGAAGGTGTTGATCTGGCTGAAAGAGTCGAGCTCTACAAGGCCGAGCGCTCCCTGGCGCAATTGGCCAACCTCTACACCAGCATCTTGCAGATGGGGTACATGCTCGGCGAGCCGGCCCTTTCCTATGCGCAGCTCGAAGCGGCCCAGCAATACACGCCCTACCTGAACGGCTCGGTGATGTATTCCGAGTTTGCGCTCTATTCCATCTTGGCTTCCTGGGCGCTTTACCAGGAGTCTTCCTGGCTGAGGCGCCGCCGCCTGCGGCAATTGGCGGCGGGGCATCTGCGGCAGCTCCGCAAGGCCGCCGCTGGCTGCCCGGGAAATTACGAGTGTACTTATTTGCTGGCCGCTGGGGCCATGTATTTAATGCGGGGCAGGCCACAAAAAGCGCTGCGGCTGCTCGAACAGGCGGCTGAGCAGGGTGAAAAGCGCGAGCTGTTTTATATCGCTGCTTTGGCCAAGGAGCTGATTGCCATCCGGTATTTAGCACTGGGGGAACGCCGCGTAGCACGCCTTTACCTGCGCGAGAGCCGCTTTGCTTACCGGCAGTGGGGGGCTCACGCCAAAGTGCGCCAACTGGAGCAAGCCTACCCGGATTTGTTGCTCGATAGCCTGGTGCCGCACGTTGCCGCCAGCGAATCCATTGACAGCTCTTCCTCCGATGGCTTTGACCTCGACCTGGCTAGCCTGATGAAATCAGCCACGGCCATTTCTGGTGAGATCATGCTGGACAAGCTGTTGCCCGCCATGATTCATATCGTCGTAGAGAACGCCGGGGCTCAGCGCGGCTACCTCATCCTCGAACAGGATGCGCAGTTTGTGCTGCGGGCCTGCCAGGAAAACCGGGAAGAGCCCCCCGTCCTCTTGCCTGCTCTGCCAGTGGAGGACAGCGGCAGGGTGCCCGAGTCCATCATCAACTATACCCTGCGCACCCGCACCCCCTTAATCCTGGATTATGCCGCTGCCGACGAGCGCTTCCGCCAGGATCCATACATCCAGGAGCGCCAGCCCAAGTCCATCTTGTGCGTGCCGATCTTACACAAAGGCGTGCTCAAGGGCGCTTTTTATCTGGAAAACAACCTGATCGCCCAGGCTTTCTCCGATACCCAGGCCGACGTGGCAGCCATCCTTTCTGCCCAGACGGCGGTTTCGCTGGAAAATGCCTTGCTCTATAAAGACCTGGAAGAAGCCCTCGAAAAACAGGTTGTCCTGACCAACGCGTACAGCCGCTTCACCCCCCGGGAGTATCTCCGCTTCCTGGGCCACGACTCGATCCTGGATGTCAAATTGGGCGACCACCGCCACGAAAATATGACGGTACTCTTTTCGGATGTGCGCTCCTATACCGCGATTTCAGAACAACTGACGCCCGAGGAGAATTTCCAGCTGATGAGCACCTATTTCAAGCAGATGTCTAAAATCGTCGCTGAGCATCAAGGCATCATCAACCAACTGCTCGGCGACGGCATCATGGCCTTTTTTACCAGCCCGGAAAAGGCCCTGGAAGCTGCCGTGGCCATGCAGCTCCGGCTGCAGCGCTACAATCAATCGCGTCTCGTCAAAGGCTATATCGCCTTGCGGGTGGGCATCGGCCTGCACACGGGCCCGGTCATCATCGGCATCATGGGCGATGAAGGCCGCATGGACATCACCATCTCCTCCGATACCGTCAACACCGCTTCGCGCATTGAAGGCCTGACCAAGCATTTTGGCGCCAACATCCTGCTCAGCGAGCAGGTGATGGCGCAGCTGAGCGACGCAGCCCGCCAGCAGCTGCGCACTTTGGGCAAAGTCCAGTTGCAAGGCAAGAGCGAGGAGGTCGGCATCTTTGAATGCTTTGGCGGCGACGAGCCGGAAACCTCCGCTGGCAAAGCGGCAAGCCAGGTGGCTTTCCAAGCGGCTCTGGCCGCCTACGCGGCTGGGCAATTCCCAAGCGCAGTGGATAGCTTGAGCCAAGTCGCGGCACTAAACGCTGATGACCGTCCGGCCCAGTTCTTCTTGGAAAAAGCCCAAAAGCTCCGGCTCGCCACCCCGGTCGGGGATTGGACGGGAGTAGAGCAGATGCGGGTGAAATGATGGCGGGGGCTGGTCTTCGCTTCCGCGCTTGCCGCCTAGGGGGCTGCCGAAGCGCTATTTAATCACCAGGATATTGACAGGCCTCACGCGAACTTAGTGCGCGCGGCACTAG
>CAYSPJ010000083.1:0-14637 GCA_964432875.1 uncultured Phaeodactylibacter sp.
TGTTAAGTTTTGAAACAATCACACACTTTTTTGCTTGTTTGCCCACTTTTTACTTTTTACTTTTTACTTTTTACTTTTTACTTCTTTTAAAACAGCCTCCCCTCTCCCTGTCCCTCTCCCTCTCCTACCGCACCACCACCCGCTCCGCCCCCAGCACCTGCCCATCGGCCACGTACTGCAGCACATACACCCCGGCGGGCAGCCCCTGTAGCGGCAGCACGCTCGTGACCTCGTCAATAGGCCCCGCCGGCCAGGTGCGCAGCGGGCGGCCCTGCATATCCAGCAGCCGGAGCTGTGCGCCCTGCCGCTGGGCGATGCGCTCGTCTTTGAGCAGCACGTAGAGCGCCTCAGCGGCCGGGTTGGGAGCGACCGACAGCATGGGGCTGCCCCAATGCTGCTCGGAGGTATGGGTCAGCATCAAGCTGCAGTCGGCGGCGATGTCGAGGGCGCAGTAGCGGTGCAAATAAAAAGCGCCTTTGGGTGTTGATATGGCATGAGTGCCAAAAAAAAACAACCCTTTACTGAAGCCGATGCCTTCGATGAGGTATTCGTACAGCCCGACCATCGGCGTGCCGCAGCGCGTCACCCGCCGCGTTTTGCCCCAGATGGAATCCAGATAGACGCTGTCCACGATGCACGGGAAGACCTCGATGAAAAAATCGTCCACCTGGCAGATGCCTTGGATGGTGTCGCCCGGCGCGAAATTGAAATCGAGGATCAACTGCTCTGTGTCCGGATCGCACCCCTGATAATAAGGTGCCCCGCCAAATTTGAGCAGGAAGACCTGCCGGGCAGCCGTGTCTTCGCGCAGCGCGCCAAACAGCGACTCGCCCAGGAGCCAGAAATCTCGCTGGTGCTGCTCATCCGTATCTTCCCCGTACAAATCCAGCAAGTAGAGCTTGGCGTACGCCTGCCCGGCGATCAAGGTATCGCCGCCGATCCGATAGCCGAAGGGGGAAAAGCCGCCAAGCTGAGAGCTGGAGCGCCAGATCTGCCAGGTAGCCCCGGGCTTGACCAGCGGCTCATAGCCCTGCGCGCCCAGGCTGATGGCGCTGCTCAGGCTTAGCAATAAGGTGAAAAATAGTGGTCTCATCTGTCTTGTGTTTTGTGGTTGTTGATTTGCATGTAGAGAGGGATGGCATCCCTCGAAGGGATGCCATCCCTTGCCTACCCCGCCCTACCGCACCACCACCCGCTCCGCCCCCAGCACCTGCCCATCGGCTACATACTGCAGCACATACACCCCGGCGGGCAGCCCCTGTAGCGGCAGCACGCTCGTGACCTCGTCAATAGGCCCCGCCGGCCAGGTGCGCAGCGGGCGGCCCTGCATATCCAGCAGCCGGAGCTGTGCGCCCTGCCGCTGGGCGATGCGCTCGTCTTTGAGCAGCACGTAGAGCGCCTCAGCGGCCGGGTTGGGATAGAGGTGCAGCGCCGGGACGGGGGGCGCACCCGCCTCCCGCGTGCTCACGAGCTGGCAGCCGGGCACCAGGCAGCCGTGCTCGTCCACCCGCAGCAGCCAGCCCCGCTGCGTGGGCGGCATCGGCTCAAAAGGATACGAGACCTGGCCTGCCAGCAGATAGCCGCCGTCGGGCATCTCTTCCATATCATAGAGCTCGTGAATGTCGTATGACGTCCCTGGCTCTAAAAAACGCAGACGGCGGCTCCACAAGCTGTCCCCCTCCAGAGATACTTTGATCAGCCAGCCGTGCGAATCTGCTTCCGGCGGATTATCTGAAATAAGGGCACGCATATATCCTGTTATCAGATAGCCGCTCTGGTCTGACGCTTTAATGATTTTATTCAAATCATGGTTGCCTACGGTAGTCGCTAACGGCTCCTCAAACCTCACGCTCCACTCCACCTGCCGCTGCGGGTTGAGCTTGTAGAGGTAGCCCGTGCTCCACTTGATGGCATTGCGGGAGGGGTTGACCACAAACTCCTCCCCCAGCAGTGTGGCGACAATGATGCTACCGTCGGGCTCGACGTAAAAAGCGGGCCGTCGGCCTTGCAGCAAACCAACCGGGCTGAGATACTCCCAGCGGACTTGCCCCTCTGTATCAATGGCGAAGATATGCGTCTGCGCCGTGAAGTTTTTTCTGGTGATGTTGGTATTTGAACGATAGCCCAATATAATGACCTCATCGCCCAAGATTTTCGCGCCGCAAGGTTCCTCGAACAGATCAGTGCCATATCTCCGGTGCCAGATAGCGCTGCCCGAGGTATCCACTTTCAACACCGTGATGTCGGTGTCAGCATTCGGGATGCTGGTCGCATAGTTGACCAGATAGATGTTTTGCTGCGCATCTTCAGCCAGGGCTTTGGTCATCACAAACGAAGCGGAAGGGTAGAAATAGCTCAGGTATTCCTTAGCGAAGACCGTGTCCCCTGCCGGCGTGAATTTCATGAGCAAAGCCCGCATCAGATCAGTCGTGCGGTATCCCGCCGCGAGCAGGTTGCCATCTGAGATGAAGGCCAGGTTGTTGTGCCAGAGCTGATAAGTGCCGGCCGAGTCCAAATATCCGATCGCCGATGCAGGGGTTCCATCGTGCCGCAGAGCAGCAAAGATGGCGCCGGTCCGATACGGCGGCATCGTGTCGGCGATGATGCCCGTCGCATAGATCAGCGAATCCTCCACCTCGATGCTCGTCAAGACATTGGCGGCATAACCGAAATAATAGCGGTTGTTGAACAGTTCTTGCCCTGCAGCGCTGCTCGATACCCAACCAAGGACAATGTACAGCCATATTTTTCGATACATATTCTCTCCGGTTTTGGAAGGTGCCTAAAAATGTAACCCAGAGGGCCGCGCGGCCCTCTGGGCTACCGGGCGCGGCCTCACCGCGCGATGATCAGCTGATGCGCCTCGGCGCTGCCGTCGGGCAGCAGCAGGAGGTAGAGATACATGCCTGCGGGCCAGCTGCGGCTGTCCCAGCGTGCCTCCGTCTGGCCAGCCTCGAGGCGCAGGGCTTCGACGAGCTTGCCCTCCAAGGTGCGGATCTGCAGCTCGGCGGCCGACGCCTCATCCGGCAGGGCGAAGCGGAAGGCTACCTCCCCGCTGGCCGGGTTGGGGAAGGCCGACACCCGCTGCGGCTTGAGCCTCGGCGCTGCCGCAGGGCTGCCCTCTGCCGACATGACGATGGCCTGGATGCCGCCAGGCAGCAGCGGCTCTTGATAAGCCCCCATGCCGTAGAAGCTGTTGAGGGCGTTCTGCGCCAGCACCCCCGCTTTCGCCTCCCGATAGCCCGCGATCTCTTCCAATTGGGCGATTTGAGCCTGGCTGAGCTCGTGCCAGCCGAGCCCCTGGCTAGCCCGCTCGATCTCCAGCAGCTTCAGCGCCCACATCAAGTGGTGCTCGGCGGCCATGCCGTGGCTCTGCTGCAGCGCTTGCAGCACCGCCAAGGCAGCGGCGGTATCCTGCGCCGCCAAGCTGGCATCCAAGCTTTGGTATGCCGCTTCCACGCTCATCTTGGCGGCAGCCCAGTAGCGGATGCTGTCGAGCTGCCAGTGCGAGGTGTCGCTGAGATAGTGGCGCAGCAGCAGGTTGGCGCCTCGGTGCAAGGCCCCGTATTGCTGAGCCAAACTGCGCTCCAGCGTATCCCGGGGCGTGCTCCGGCTGCGGGCAGCCGCCAATGTATCTAGAGCGGTGGGCGAAAAGATGCCGCTCTCCAAAATCTGCATCCAATTGCGGGCCGGCTTCAAAGCCTCGGGGTTGAGCTTGAGCACCTCCACTTTTTGGGCCTCGCTCAGCAGGGCATTGGCCGCCACCTGCTTCAGCACCTCTGCGGAAAGATAGGGCGAGGCGGCCAGCAGCTCGCCCAGGCGCGCCTCCAGGTTCTGCGCCGTGATGCCCGCCACCTTGCCCTTCAGCTCGGGGGTATCTCCATCGTCCAGCAGCGCCAAATAGGCTTGGTAAGCCTGGCTGAAAGCCGCGCGGCCCTGCTCGGCCTGCTGGATGTGCTCGCCCAGCTCATCCTGGGGGAATGGGGGTTCTTTTGGGGTGCGCGAACACGTATTCGCTTCGGCGACAATTTTTTCTACCAACCCTTGCGGATAGCAGAGGGGTTCTTCGGCGCCGCCAGAGGCGCCATCATGATAATGGTATTGGATCATCCCGGAGCTATTCGAATTGTCGATATGGCGGAAAGGCATGCCGATGCAAGCCAGCCCGGTAAAAGTATTGCCCGCTGCCACGCCCTCGGGATCGATCTGCCGGAACGCGATAGCGCCCTGCTCTACCGCAAAATCAGTAGCATTGGGGGCTTCTGCGCCGTTTTGGTTGCAGAGGTAGGTCAAACCAGTCGCTAACAAGGCATCCTCATTTAGCCCATTAGCCAAGTTGGCGAAATCCAACCCGTCGAATTCGTTGGCGAAGAACTCGTTGTAGTCGCCCAGCGGCAAGCCGGTGTCGAAGCTGATGTTGGTATGCCGCGCGCAGATACCGATCTTGGCGGCGGCGGGGCCTTGGCCGTAGAACCGGTTCCCCTCGACGATGAAGCCCGAGGAGCGGTCGATGAAAACCCCAGACTGCGCGCCGACATTGCCGATGCCGCTCACGGGGCGGTCGAAGCCGCCGACCCTGAAGACATTATCCTGGGCGGAGAAGTTGTCCACGCCCCGCGCGCTCAGGCCCACGTAGTTATCCACGAACTCCGACTCGCGCAGGGTGAAGGTGTACAGCCCATTGAGGTTGTTAGCATTGATGCCGAATACCAGCCCGCTGAACTGACAGCCCCGCACATGGTATTGGGCGTTGGCAGAATAGATCCCGGCCCCGGCGGTGATGTTGTTGGGGATGGCGATCGCCCCGCTGCGCTCGTCGGAGAAGGCACAATCGGCGATATGGATGCCCCGCACTTGGTACAGCCCGATGTGGGCGCTGAAATACGGAGCGAGGAATTCGCTGGCCGGGAAGCCCTCGTCCACCGTGAAGGAACAGCCTTGGATGACGCTGCGGTTGCGCCAGCGGGGCTGCGATCCAACGGGCAAGAAGTTCTCATAGTCCCAAAAGCTGATGGCGCGATGGTTGTTGCGGAAATGCGCCCCCTCTGCACGCAGGATGCCGCCCCCCCAAATCGCCGGGTGGCGGCGGTGCAGCGACACGCCAATCTCCGCCAATTCTACGAGCGCGCCGTTCTTGAGCTCGACCACGCCTTGCTGGCTCTCATCGAATTGGGAAGCGCTAGGGGTGCCGAACACCTCGATGCCCCCCCACTTCTTGTTGTCGCAACCTACGGTCAGCCGGCCGCCATCGACGATGAGCTTGCCGCCTTGCTCCACCACGAGGCGGCTGCCCTCATGGCCGAACCGCACCGTAGAAGCCACCGTCAAGGTCACGCCTGCCTTGATGACCACATCGCCGTTGAACGTGCGGGAGTAATCCCAGTGCTCGTCCTCGGTCACGACCTTGCCTCCGGCAGCCCCCTGCGCGGCCAAGACCGCCTCATAAGCGCAAAGATGGCCAGCCCCCATAATCCCAGGGTCATAATTATTGGGGTTGATGTTGGGCTTGGCGGTCTTTTTCAGTATCTCTTCTATCTCGTGGCCTTCCAGGCAAGGGTTCACGCTCAGCATCAGAGCGGCCGTGCCCGCCACCATGGGCGCCGCCAGCGAAGTGCCGTTGCCTATGCCCCCCCCGCCGCGCTCGATGCGATAATGATCCCGACCTGGAGCGCTCAGATCGACCCATTGGTTTTTGGGGCTATTCATTGGTATGTGCGTATTGAACATGTGCGCGGTCACATTCACTACGCCAGGGATGTCGGCATAGGCTGAATGGGAGTTAAATCCAGTGAAACTGGGCGGTCCGGCCGCCACTACGAGCAGCGCCCCCGATCCCGTAATTTCCCTGACTGCCTCTACCTGCGTAGGGGGGATGGGTATAGGGGTAGCTGGATTGGGATGGGAAATGCCCGACCAGCTCACGTTCATGATCCGGATGCCATCGAGGTACGCTTGCCAGAGGGCGTTGAATGGGTTGCCTGTGCATCCTCCACCACTGATAGGGCTGGCACCCTCCACTACATAACCAGCGACCCTGGCTTTGTTCGCTATCCCTGCCGAAAAACCATCGGCATTGACATTTGAGGCCATCATGCCCGCCACTTGGGTGCCGTGGTAACAGCCAGGCAATACATTGCTGTCATCGCCGACCTTATAAGCGATTTTTCCGCTCAGATCCGGGTGGCCCTCGTCGAATTCCGTGTCGATAATTGCCACCTTGATCGCGGGGTCGCCTTCTGTGATCGTCCAGGCACAGGGAGCTCCGGTCAGATCAATCCCCCAAGCCGTCCCATCCACGACTGCTGGGTCAGTGACCCCGACTGGGTCAGCGCATCCGTCGCAATCCCCGGGCAGCATCAGGCCATCCATGGGCAGATGGCCCCTGCCCTGCGCGCCGAGCGTCTGATAATAAGGTGCAAGCTCTATTTTTGAAAACAATCCAGTGGATTCCAGAGCCGCTTTGAGCATGAACACATCTCCATCCAAATGGATTTCATGTGCCCCTTGCAAAACCGGCGACTGCGCACCGGGGAAAGACTCCAGATAAGCCACGGCATCATAGCTTGCCAGGAGCGCGTTCAGGCTCGGGTTGCCAGTGGTAAGCCCATTTACTGGGCACGACGAGCTGTCGATGGGATAGACGTAAAGGAAGCCCTCTGCCGTGCCTTGCCCCGACACCGCGACAGGGATTGCCGAAATAGCGAGGAGTGCCATAAACAGTGAGGATTTTAACCAATCGCCTGCTTTGCCTGCCAGCCAGCCTAAGCACTTCTGCTTCCTGCAACTGGATGGCGACCTAAGCCAAACATTGTGTGTGTGTGTGTGTGTGTGTGTGTAAACACGCCCCGCCAGCGAGCGGTGGGAAACGGAGTGGAGATGTGGATCCATAATATCAGGAGTTTTGGTGAAAAAATCTGCTTCGGGATGCCGGGGCAGCTAATCCAATGATATTCGGTTTTTTTATGCGGCTGCGCAGTAAATATACAGACAATAACGCAATGCCGATATTTTTTTTTAATCTTTTGCAAACTAGCGACAATTCTTGCCAGCCCCCCCACTTTCGGGAAGTTCTCCCCAGCCAGCCCCAGTACTTCCCGAAAGTTGTTGAGGTACGCTCACCACGCCCCTCCATTTTAACGACGCCAGCGGGCCAAGGGAAGGGGATACATTATCCCCGCCTCCGGACAACTCTCGGGAAGCTAGGAAAAGCGCGGCGAGCTTCCCGAAAAAAAAGCGTACCTTTGCCGCCGAATTCAAAATACCACCATTCAATATGTTATCAGTACAAGGCTTAGGACTGCAATATGGCAAGCGCGTCCTCTTTGACGAAGTGGATCTGAAATTCACCCGCGGCAATTGCTACGGTGTCATCGGCGCCAATGGGGCCGGCAAATCCACCTTCCTGAAAATACTCTCCGGAGAACTCTCCCCTATGCGCGGCAGCGTCAGCATTGAGCCGGGCAACCGCATGGCCGTGCTCAAGCAGAGCCATTTTGAGTTTGAGGAAGAAGAGGTGCTCAACACCGTGATGATGGGGCACCGCGAGCTGTACAACATCATGCTCGAGAAAAATGCCATCTACATGGACCCCGACGCCACCGAGGCCGACGGGATGCGCGCCGCCGAATTGGAAAACAAATACGGCGAGATGGGGGGCTGGACCGCTGAAAGTGACGCCGCCGAATTGCTCAGCAACCTGGGCGTGAAGGAAGACCTGCACTACAAGCAAATGAAGTACCTCAATGGCCCGGAAAAAGTAAAGGTGCTGCTGGCCCAGGCCCTGTTTAACAACCCCGATATCCTGCTGCTCGACGAGCCGACCAACGACCTGGATGCCGAAACGGTAGCCTGGCTGGCCGACTTCCTGGCCGATTTCAAAAACATGGTCATCGTCGTCTCCCACGACCGCTACTTCCTGGATATGGTCTGTACCCACATGGTAGATATCGACTTCCAACGCATGCGTATCTTTACTGGCAACTACACCTTCTGGTACGAGACCAGCCAGTTGATGGCGCAGCAGATCGCCAATAAGAACAAAAAGACCGAGCAGAAGCGCAAGGAGATGATGGAATTCATCCAGCGCTTCAGCGCCAACGCCTCCAAATCCCGGCAGGCTACCTCCCGCAAGAAAGCGCTGGAGAAACTTAACCTGGAGGAGATCCGGCCATCCAGCCGCAAGTACCCCTATATCAACTTCCAGATGGAACGCGAGCCGGGCGACCAAATCCTCAAGGTCGATAAACTCAGCGGCCAGGCAGAAGACGGCACGCTGTTGTTTAGCAATGTTTCTTTCACCATGAACCGAGGCGACAAGATCGGCCTCATCAGCCGGGAAGCGAGCGCTATGACGGCTTTCTTTGAGGTGCTGGCGGGCAAAAAAACGGCCCATTCTGGCAGCCTGGACTTCGGCACCACCATCAAAGTGGGTTATCTGCCCAATGAAAACCAGGTCTTTTTCTCCAATGAAAACGATTTGACCCTGATCGACTGGCTGCGGCAGTTCTCGGAAGAGAAGGACGAACAGTTTATCCGTGGCTTCCTGGGGCGCATGTTGTTTTCGGGCGAAGAAGTGCACAAGAAATCCTCCGTCCTTTCGGGGGGTGAAAAAATGCGCTGCATGATGTCCCGCATCATGCTCAGCCAGGCCAACTTCCTGTTGCTGGACGAACCGACCAACCACCTTGACCTGGAGTCTATCACTGCGCTCAACAGCGCTTTGGAAGGGTTCAAGGGCAACCTGATCTTCACCTCGCATGACCACCAGCTCATGCAGACGGTGGCCAACCGCATCCTCGAAATCACCCCCAACGGCTGCATCGACCGCTTGATGAGCTTCGAGGAGTATCTAAACTCTGAAGAGATCAGAAGCCAACGGGAGGCTTTGTATGGGGCAGGGGCCTGGGTTTAGGGGCTGCTGCGCTATTCATCAACAGTTTTTCGCCAGGACTTAGCGATGGCTGGCCCTGCCCGATCAGCCACTGACTTGGAAATGATAGAAGCGATCAAGGTGCAGGCGATAAATAATTAAAAAATATACCGCTATGGCAACGCGTAAAACCAGCCCCCCCAACCGGGCACAACGCCGACAAGCCGGGCAAGGCAAGCGCCGCAAACTCGCATGGCTCATGCTGGCCCTGGCCATCCCCATCCTCATTGGCTTAATCTTCATTGCTATGCCTAAATCAACCAAGTCCCCGTCTGCCGGGCCTACCTTCACCAAGCAAGGCGAACTACAATTCCTGAGCGGCACCGACGGGCAGCTCATCAAAAAAATAGATATTGAAATCAAGCAAGACGACTACGGGCGGCAGCAGGGCATGATGTGGCGGCGCTCGATGGAAGAAAGCCAAGGTATGCTCTTCATCATGGAGCGGGCTGAGCCACAAACCTTTTGGATGCTGAATACCTTCGTCTCGCTCGATATCCTCTTCGTAGACGAGCAGTTTCGTATCGTCAACATCCGCGAACGGGCCGAGCCGCAATCATTAGGGCCCCAGTCTTCCACCGGGCCGGCGCTCTACGTAGTAGAGGTAGTGGCTGGCTTTTGCGAAAAACATGGCGTCAAGGCAGGCGATATGATCCGTTTTGAACCGCTGTGACAAAAAAACGAGCGGCCGCATGTTTCTGCTTGGAACATGCGGCCGCTCGGTTCTGTTTGAAAAGCTATTACTGGCCTGGCAACTAGCCTATCTGCCAGCCTTCATCCAAATGGATTAATAACCATCGCTGCTGCTCTTGCTGCTGCCGGCTGGCGGATCCATCTCCACCTCATCGGGCTGGGCGGCGCGCATTTCAACGCGGCGGTTCATATAGCTATTGCCAGAGGGAACCAGCAAATCGCTTTGGCCTTTCCATTGTATAATCAGGCGCCCGCGGCCGATGCCGTGGCTGTTGACCAGATGTTCGACCACGGCATTGGCGCGGCGATAAGAAAGCTGGTTGTTGTGGGATTCCGGGCCAGTTGCATCGGTGTAACCGGTGACGACCAGCCGCAGGTTCGGGTTGCCTTTCATCATGCGGCCGATGCCCGCCAGCGTACCGTAGTCAGAATACTTGACGGTGTAGCTATCCACGCCGAAATGTATCATGGGCAGGAACCACTCGGTCACTGCGCCGCCGGCGCTACCGGTACCGCCCTGGCCAGTGCGGAGCTGGAAATTCTGCAATTCCTCGGCGATGATATCCCGTACGCGCCCTTCGGTGACGCCACCATCGCGCGGAGCGATGGGATTGACAACCACACCTTCCTCATTGACGCGCTCGCCAGGGCGGGGTGGGAAGTAAGGCTCTTTATCAAGGTAATCCGGCACGCCGTCGCCGTCGCTATCCAGGGTACGGCCCTTGGTATCAACGGATACGCCGGGAGGGGTGTTGGGTTCCATGTCCAGGGCATCCACAACGCCGTCGCCGTCGGTGTCTACGAAGAATTGTTCCTGCTTCTCCTTCATGTCCGACAAGTCATTCATTACCATATCCAGTGGGTTGACCCAATAGAGGGGTTCAGAACGGGTGCTGGTATTGCCGATGTTGAAGTTGAGCTTGATGGTAGAAAAGTGCATGACATCCCGGAAGAGGGAGCGCTCCATAGAGCCGCCGCGCTGCAGATTGTAGCCATCGAGGAGATCCGCGCTGCTGCTAAACAGCACCAGGACCTGATGCTCCAAACCGACATTGAATCTTGGGCTGATGCGGAAATTGACGCCCACGCCGCCACCGAGGTGAGGTGCAAACTCATAACCTGGTTCGCTCAGCGGGCGCTTAGGGTCATCGCGCCTTTGCGCCTGGAAATAACTGCCTCCTAAACCGACCATGGCATAGATGTTGGTTTTGCGCACCGACTGGTTCCAGCGCAGGCTGTTGGCAGAAATAATGCCGTATGCGGTACCCGCCATGTATGTCGTCTTAAACTCGCGGTAATTATTCGCCTCCACAGCACCTTCTTCACCGAAAGCAAAGCCATAGAAGCCATCCAATCGCAGAGAGAAGACGTAGTCCAGCGATTTGCGGATATGCAAGCCCACACCGTAGCCGGGCATCTGGTTTACATCGCCAGAGATAAAGAGATGGCCGCCTTGGACGCCCACTTCGATCATATCTCTTGGGGTTGCAAAGCTCGAGCTTTGCTTTTGAGCCTGAAGGCTGATGCCCAGCCCCAGAAAGAAGCTTATGGACAGTAAAAGGGTAGTTCGCTTCGTCATAGTTACAGGGATTAATAGATTAATTGTATGTGCTTAAATAAAGGAGGCCTGACGATGAACTACCGCCAAACCTCCTGTACGGATGGCCACTGCCACCGGTGGCAGCAATAAGCGTATATTCAGGTTGTTGTTTACGTGTACTCAAATCGGTTGTCAATGTTAGCCTTTCTAGCTGGTATAGCTTTGTTGCTAAAGCCGTTATACTTTTCCTTATACTTAGTTTCCCCCATAGTGTTGCAAATTTATCGCAATTTTTTCAGCGAACAAAAAAAATTGCTGCATTAAGTGGGATTTACTGCCATAAAAGGTAGGCTTTGCGCAAAACTAGCCTCTGTTGCTACGTAAAACAGGCATCTCGGATCAGCTACTCACCGCCTGCTCCATGCCCATAAGCTTGTGCAAAGCGATATCCAGCGCTGCCGAAGCGATACCGGCCGGCTGAGGATGGTAGTCAAAAACACCTTGCAAAGCTTCTCTAATGGTGCCTGAAACATCATTGAAGATCGCCTCGTCGGTCATTTCCACGTCTGGGGCCATAAAATAGGCAAAGACGCGCGCCATCCCACAATTGGCAATGAAATCCGGGATGAGGCTGGTCTGCTGATCGGCATACTCGGCGGTGGGCCCGAAGAAGACGCCATCGTCCACAAAAGGCACGTTGGCACCACAGGCGATCACCTCCAGGCCGCCAGCCAGCATGTCCTCAACTTGTTTTCGCGTCACCAGTTTGGAGGCTGCGCCGGGGATGAAGATATCCGCGCCCAATTTCCAGATGCGCTCGTTTGCTTCGGCAAAAGGGATCATGCCGTCAGCAACCAGCCGGTTGCCGTCCTTGCTCACGAAGAGCCGTTTGGTCGCCTGCATATCAAAGCCTGCTTCATTGATTAGGCCTCCTTCCCGGTCGATAATCCCCAACACGCGCGCACCGGCCAGGGTGAGGTAGCTGGCCGCTGCCGAAGCGACGTTGCCCCACCCTTGGATGATGGCCGTTTTGCCCTCCAGGCCGCTGCCGTGATAAATGTCATAGTAGTGCCGCACCGATTCGGCCACGCCAAAGCCGGTGATGAGGTCGGCCACCGCATATTTGTGGTCATCGGGCACGAAACGGGTGTCTTCCACGATTTTGGCGCAGCCGTAGCGCAACTGGCCGATGACTTTGACCTTCTCCCCGCTGCTAGAATTTAAATGCCCATTGACGATACCCTCCTGGGGGTGCCACAAACCCAAGGCCTCAGTGATGGGGATGACGTCCTTGAGCTCATCGACGTTCAGGTCCCCTCCCGTACCATAGTAATTTTTCAGGATGGGATAGGCAGCTTTGTACCAACGCCGTAGCACCTCGTTGCGGCGCGGGTCTTTGGGGTTGAAATTGATGCCGGATTTAGCCCCGCCTATATCCGGCCCGCAGACGGAGAATTTAATCTCCATCACTTTAGCCAGAGAAATGACCTCGTCTTTGGTCAGGCCCTCGCGCATGCGGGTGCCGCCGCCGGCCGCGCCATTACGCAAGGAGTTGATAACGATCCAGCCCTCGGCCTCGGTCTCCAAATCGTGCCACTCAAAGATAATTTCCGGGCGCTTGCTTTTGTATCGCTGCAGTATGTCTTTCATCGAAATTTGGTTTTATTTGATTTTGCGGCAGCAAAGTTACGCACTTGCAGGAAACTTTCGGGAAGTGGACAACACAATCGCCTGAGTGAACTTCCGGAAAGTTGCACCGTTATTTTTACGGATTACTTAGCTTTGTGGAAAAATCAGCAAAAGCCATGGAAGATATTCGAGTAAATGAACTCAAAGAAAAGTTTGAGCGCAAAGATGATTTTATACTCATCGACGTGCGCGAACCCTACGAGCATGAGGAGTTTAACGTTGGCGGGCAACTCATCCCGTTAGCTAAACTGCCTGCCCAGCTCGATGAGCTGACCCCCTACAAGGATCAGGAAATCGTGCTATACTGCCGCTCTGGCAACCGCAGCGGGATAGCTAAGCAATTAATGGAGCGCGCCGGATTCACCAAGGTACGCAACCTGCTGGGCGGGATGCTGGATTGGGCCGATAGTGTCTCTTAGCTTGTTGCCTTTGTACTTGGCCAGCAAAGCAAAACAACAAGCTTGCCATATCGTTCAGCACAAAAAACGGCTTATGACGTGTTTTTGTCAAAATTGTATTCTTGTTTAAGCTTTATCTTTTTTGCTCCAACATAGTGGCAAGCTCGCTGTTAAAGGAAAGTCTTAAATCAATTTATTCATCAAAAAAATGCCGATGAAGACCTTCCTTACCTATTTGAGCTTGCTATTGCTGGCGCTCCCGATGCGGGCGCAAACAGTAATGGACATCATCGCCAACAGCCCAGACCACATCATTCTGAATACCGCCCTGACAGAAGCGGGATTGAATGGTACGCTAGCTGGCGATGGCCCCTTTACCGTCTTTGCTCCGACGGACGATGCTTTTGCCTTCCTGCCCAGCGATCTGCTCGACGAGCTGCTGGGCGACCCGGCTGCCCTGACCAACACTTTGCTGTATCACGTGCTTGGCGCCACCGTGCTCTCCTCTGAGCTTGAGGATGGACAAACGCCAATCACCTTACAAGGCAAGTATCTGCGCGTGTCGATCAACGCTCAGGGTGTTTTTATCAACGATGCACAAGTGACGGTAGCCGACGTGCAAGCTGATAATGGCGTGGTGCACGTCATTGATGCTGTGCTCTTGCCACCACTAACGGTTATGGACATCATTGCCGAAAGTGCTGACCACAACACCCTGGAAAGCCTACTGGCTGGTGAAGGCCTTGACGCCGCCCTGAACACCGCTGGCCCTTTCACCGTATTTGCTCCCACCGACGCTGCTTTTGCCGCACTCCCTACAGAAGTTATCGATGAACTCTTGGCCGATACGACTGGCGCGCTGGCGCAAATCCTCCTCTACCACGTTCTCGGCGCTGAAGTATTCTCCGCCGACCTTGAAGATGGCCAAACTGCCACTACCTTGCAAGGAAAATACATCCGGGTGACCATCAACGCCCAGGGAGTATTTATCAACGATGCTCAGGTGACCGTCGTCGACCTGGAAGCTGATAATGGCGTCGTACACGTCATCGATGCGGTACTGCTGCCGCCAACTACCGTGATGGACATCATCGCCAATAGCCCCGACCATACTATCCTCGAAGAAGGTTTGCTTGGCGAAGGCTTGGACGCGGCGCTCAATACCGCCGGCCCCTTTACTGTTTTTGCCCCTACCGATGCTGCCTTCCTGGCACTTCCAGCAGATTTGATCGCAGCATTGAATGCGGACACGACTGGTGCATTGACCAACATCTTCCTCTACCATGTACTGGGAGCTAACGTGCTTTCTACTGATTTGGTTGACGGACAGACCGCGGTGACCCTCAATGGCGCCGAAATCACCGTGACCATCAACGCTGAAGGCGTCT
>CAYSPJ010000083.1:14737-19476 GCA_964432875.1 uncultured Phaeodactylibacter sp.
CCGACAACGGCGTCGTACACGTCATCGACGCAGTACTCCTGCCGCCGGCCCCGCCGAGCAATACCGTTTTCGACATCATCGCTGGCAGCGATGTGCACAATACCCTCGAAGCAGCTATCCTGGCAGCTGGCCTGGACGGTGCATTGAGCAGCGATGGCCCCTTCACCGTCTTCGCCCCCACCGATGCCGCTTTCGATGCCCTGCCCGCTGGCACCATCGATGCCCTGCTGGCTGACCCCAGCGGTGCGCTGACCCAAATCCTGCTCTACCACGTGCTGGGCGCACAAGTGCTCTCCACCGACCTGGTGGACGGCCAGACTGCGGTGACCCTCAATGGCGCCGAAATCACCGTGACCATCAACGCTGAAGGCGTCTTCATCAACGACGCTCAGGTAATCATCGCCGACTTGCTGGCCGACAACGGCGTCGTACACGTCATCGACGCAGTACTCCTGCCGCCGGCCCCGCCTATCGACACTTGTACCACCTTCATCGGCGGCCCCTACAACAACTTCAACACCCTCTTCGGTGGTGCTCCGGTACCTGATGCCAATGGCGACTGCCCGGTCAATCAGATTACTGCTTTTGAAGTATGGGCTAGCGAAGCTTATGTCGTCAACAACTTCATCAGTGGGGTAGAATATACCTTTTCGATTTGCGAAGGGCCCGGCGCCGGATCATGGCCCGCTGAGCTTTCGATTATCGATCAGGATGGCAACATCGTCGCCTTCGCGCAAAACGTCTGCGAAATTAGCTGGACAGCTACTTATAATGGCACTTACTTCCTTGGCATCAACGAAGTAGGCGCTTGCGGCGGCGAATCTACGAACACTCAGACCGACAATGGCTTTCCGAGCTTGACCTGCTCGGGCGGTGTACAGTTGAATACCGTCTGGAACATCATCCAGGACAGCCCCGACCACAATACGCTGGAAGCAGCTATCCTAGCTGCCGGCCTGGATGTCCCTCTGACGACGGGCGGCCCCTTCACGGTCTTCGCCCCTACCGATGCCGCTTTTGATGCGCTGCCCGCTGGTTTGATCGACGAATTGCTTGCAAACCCGCAAGGTGAGCTCACCCAAATCTTGCTTTACCACGTGCTGGGCGCACAAGTGCTTTCCACTGATTTGGTGGATGGGCAAATCGCGACCACCCTCAATGGACAAGACATCACCGTTACCATCAACGCCCAGGGCGTATTCATCAACGATGCCCAAGTCATCGTCGCCGACCTCCTGGCTGACAACGGGGTCGTACACGTGATTGATGCGGTGCTGTTGCCGGAATTGGAGCCTTGCGACGTATTCGTCGGCGGCCCCTACAACAACTTCAACACCCTCTTTGGCGGCGCTCCGGCACCCGATGCCAATGGCGACTGCCCGGTCAATCAGATTACCGCTTTTGAAGTTTGGGCTAGCGAAGCATATATTGTCAACAACTTCATTGAAGGCGTAGAATACACTTTCTCCATCTGCGAAGGCCCGGGTGCAGGCTCTTGGCCCGCCGAGTTGTCCATTATTGATCAAGATGGCAACCTGGTCGCCTTTGCGCAGGATGTTTGTGAAATCAGCTGGACAGCCGCCTATACGGGCCCTTACCTCATCGGCATCAACGAAGTAGGTGCCTGCGGCAGCGCATCCACCAATACGCAAACCGACAATGGCTACCCCACGCTCACTTGTACTAGCACCGCCGAGACCACGGTTTGGGATATCATCCAGGACAGCCCAGCCCACACCACTTTGGAAACGGCAATCTTGGCGGCGGGACTGGATGCCGCGCTGAGCGGTGATGGCCCCTTCACGGTCTTTGCTCCCACCGATGCAGCCTTTGCTGCCCTGCCGGCCGGCTTGCTAGACCAACTGCTGGACGACCCAACTGGCGCGCTGACCGAAATCTTGCTCTACCACGTGCTGGGTGCCCAAGTGCTCTCCTCGCAGCTGACGGACGGCCAGATGGCGGCAACCCTCCAAGGGGAAGACATCACGGTCACCATCAATGCTCAAGGTGTGTTCATCAACGATGCTCAAGTGATTGTAGCTGATTTACTGGCCGACAACGGCGTGGTACACGTCATTGACGCCATCCTGCTGCCCAAAACGGTCAATACTGAAGACCAGTTCCGCAGCGAGCGCATCCGCATCTGGCCCAACCCGGCCATGGATCACTTCCAGTTGGAGCTGCCTACTGAGTTGTCGGGCGAGGTCCGCGTCATGCTCTTCGGCATGGACGGCAAGTTGCTCCACACCTGGAACAGCCAGGTTCAGAATGGCCGCTATGACGTAAGTGCTCTTCCAGCTGGCGCGTATATCGTACAATTGCGTTCGGAGAATTTCGCTGCACAGCGCAAATTAATCTTGAGCCGCTAAGCGTTCTCTTTGAATAACACTCCTGCTTCCCAGCAGGGGGAAGAAAGCCCCCTGGCTATTTTTAGCCGGGGGGCTTTTTATTTGTTACCACCTTTGCGAAATCGGATTGGGGCCAGCCCGATTTAAAAAAGCAAGCCCAACCGCACTGGATCCAGGCTTTTTTTTTCGGCAGCTTCCGCAAAACCCTCAATTACCTTACCTTTGAAACCGCTACGCCGCCCAGGGGCTAAAACCCTTGCCACAATCTCAGGCGTGTTTCATAAAAAACATTTGCTCAAGTAATCGAATATGCAGCTTTCCAAACCTATCGTTTTCTTTGACCTGGAGACCACCGGCATCAACACCGCCACTGATCGGATCGTACAAATCGGGGCAGTCAAAATAATGCCTGATGGCAGCAAAGAAGAAAAAAATGTCTTAATCAACCCCACCATACCAATCCCCGCCTCCGCCACGGCGATACACGGCATCTCCAATGAAGCGGTGCAGAGCGCTCCAATCTTCCGGCAGATTGCCAAAAGCTTTGCCCAATGGCTCTCCGGCTGCGACCTGGCCGGCTATAATTCCGACAATTTTGACGTGCCGATATTGGTAGAAGAGTTTGCCCGCGCCGGCATTGATTTTCCCGAAGAAGGCACCCGCTTGATCGATGTACTAAAAATCGAAAGGAACGTCAACAGCCACCGGCTCGAGGAGACCTACAAACGCTATACCGGCCAAAGCCTGGACGGCGCTCACGATGCCTTAGCCGATATCCGCGCAACCGTGACGATCTTTGAGAAACAGCTCGAGCGGCATCCCAACCTCCCCACTTCCATACCAGACCTGGAAGAACTCTGCCAAGGTGAAAATAGCCGGATTGACTTCGCTGGGAAATTGTACGAAAAGAATGGTCAGGCCTGCTGGGCTTTCGGGAAACACAAAGACCAGCCGGTTTCCGAAACCCGAGACTATGCGGAATGGATCCTTAAACAGGATTTCCCCATGGACACTAAAAAGCACCTTCGCCGGATATTGGGTTTGTCGGCACCGTAAGGGCGATTGCTCCTGATAGATTGGGGCGCTCAAAGCGCGGATATGGATTCCCGCAGCTCATGTTTGAACCCCTGCGAGGTTCTTTGAGCCAATTCGAGTGGGCAAATCCTTTAAGTCATCAGAGGCTTTGCAGCAAGAAGCCCCGTGCTTTGGGGGCCTTAGGCTCAGCCAGGCCCAAGCCCGACCCCCAGGCCCGGCTTATCATTGGGGTATAAAACCCCATCTTCCAGCCTGACCAGGCCGGCGAAAGGGTCGTCCAGCAGATCGAGGTGCCCATCGAGGTCGGCGAAGCCGATGTTGGGGCGTGACAGGGCAAAATGCAAGCCAGCAGCGATACCCAAGGCCGATTCATCCATGCAGCCGACCATGACTTCCACATTATCGGACTTGGCTACGGAGTTGATATGCAATCCCTCCAGGATGCCACCGACTTTGGCTAGCTTGATGTTGATCATATCCACGCTACTGCGGCTGGTGAGATGAAAAACATCTTTGAGCGTCATCAGGCTCTCATCGGCCATGACTGGCACGGAGGTATTGGCGGCGGTCACTTCCCGCAGCAGTTCTTCGTTGTGCTTGCAAGTCGGCTGCTCCAGCAATTCTACCCGAAATGGCTCGGTGCGGCGGATGAAATCCAGCGCCTGCGCAACAGTATAGCCCTGATTGGCATCGAAGCGTATTTCCAGAGCCGGCCCGGCCGCTTCCCGGATACGGGCTATTTTTTCAATATCCGCTTCTACCTGCGCCCCACCTTTAAGCTTTATCACCTTAAAGCCTTTTTTGGCGAACCCCACAGCCCGCTCCACCGTCTCTGCCAGGGGCATGATACCGATGGTGATGCTAGTGGCGATGCAATCCCGATACCCTCCCAAGAGTTTGTAAAGCGGCTCGCCCGCCTTCTGGGCCATGAGGTCGTAGAGCATTAAATCCACCATGGCGATAGCGGAAGGTTGCTGGGGCAGCAAACGGCGCAGCTCCGCCAGGATGTAGGTGTAGCGAAAAGGATCCGCCCCCCGCAGGAATGGTTCAATGACATCGTGGAAAGCCTTGGCGGTCATTTCAGGCGTCTCTGAAGTCACTTCCATGTCTGGTGCCGCACAGCCCCAGCCGATCAATCCCGCATCGGTTTCTGCCCGCAAAAAAACATTGAGCGCCTGGCCAATGGTCTCGTAGGCGATAGAATAAGGCTCCAGCAGCGGCATAGCGTGGATCCAGCATTCGAGCTTGGTTATTTTCATATTACTTGATGGTTTGGGCAGTATGGGCGCAATCAGGTTGAAAAAACTGCCTGATCACAAAGCCAATCCGCTCTTCTCAAACAGGCCCTAAAGTTTT
>CAYSPJ010000083.1:19576-20845 GCA_964432875.1 uncultured Phaeodactylibacter sp.
GGGCGGTCAAAGCCCAGGGCGCGGCGGTTGCCCTCTGGGCAGTACTGGCAGCGAGTAAATTCCCGCACGGCGGCTTCGGCGATGAGCTGCTCGCCGCCATAGCTCCCGTAATTCATGTAGAGCGTCATCAGTTTCGCCAGGTCGTCGGCGTTACCAAACAGGCCGGCATGGCCGGAAATACCGCCCAGCATGGCCGCGCCTTCGTCGTGTACGGTCCCGTGCAGCTGGGCCATGCGGAAGAAGGTATCCCGCTCAGTGGGTACGATGCGCTCCCGGGGGAAGCGCCGCAATGGGTTGTAGCCCAGGGTGCCGGCCCCCAGCGGGCCATACAGGTTGTGCTGCAGGTAGGGCTCTAGCGGCTGGCCGATAATCTGCTCCACAGCGGCAGGCAGCAGAAAGAAAGCCAGGTCGGAATAGACATAGCCGCTTTCCTCATTGAGGGGCGATTTGCGGATAGCCCGGTACATCTTCTGCGGATATTTGCGATGTAGCCAAAGTTTGTCTGCCACATAAATAGAATAAGCGCGGGAGGAATCGGCGCGGAAAGTGCGTGCTTTGAAACGGAAATCGTTGTTGCGTTCCAAATCCCACTCTCGCTTCCAGGGGTAGGTAGCCTGCCCTTTAAGGGTGCCGCGCCAGAAGGCGATCCAGGAACGCAACCGGGCCTGGTGTGCCAGGATGGGGCGGAAGGGGATATCCCCTTTATTGGAGGCACCGAAGCGGGGAAGGTAGCGCTTCAGGGGGGCATCCAGATTGAAACGCCCTTCACCATAGAGCTTCATGGCGGCGGGCAGGGCAGCCGATATTTTGGTAACGGAGGCAAAGTCGTAAATATCATCCAATGCTGTGGGCCGCAAACGGTCATAGGTATGATAGCCGAAAGCCTCGTGGAAGATGACTTTACCATCTTTAGCCACCAACACTTGCCCGCCGGGGAAAGCGTGGGCACGGATGCCTTCATTCATGATAGTGCGGATGCTGTCGGCCAGGCGCTGCTCGCGGGCGGCATCCAGGTAGCCGGGGGGCAGATAACTCAGGCGCAGGCCGCCAGGAGTACTCAGCCCATCACCGCGCTGAAAGGGCGTCTCGTAGATCGGCCCCATCAGTTGTGCTTTAGCCCCTAGCCCGCCAAAGATGATTTGGGCCGCCACCGCCGGCGAAGCGGGGAACTGTGCAGGGGCAATGGCCAGAAAAGGTGCTTCCCACAGGGCCGGCGCTGCTTGCAGGATACCGCCATCCCCGTGCAGGACAAAAAGGGCGTTGGGCTGC
>CAYSPJ010000083.1:20945-23490 GCA_964432875.1 uncultured Phaeodactylibacter sp.
ACCTCGCCCGCGTTGCGCAGCACCGTCACGGCCTGCTCGGCTTGCTTGAACTGCTCGACTACCCCAGCCCCCTGGCTCAGCGCTGGCCAGGGCAAGGCCAGGGCAAAGATGATTGACAAAAACTTTAGCTGCTGATGCATGATGAAGATGCTTTTTGGTATTGTATTCTATGCCCACTTCGGCTTTATTGCTATTGATGCTTGCCTCAAAAGATGAACCGTTCAAGCAGGCCGCAAAATTAAGGTTTGTTGTTGCAATTAGCGCTTGTTCTGGTTTGATCCTTCGCCCCGAAATGGCTGCTTTTTCGCTTATGCTTCCTGGGGCAAACGGGATTCATCCCGTTTTTTCTTGTAACTTGTACGCAGCTTGAGGCGTACAGCCTTACCCAGGATGCTGGATAATCACTATATTCGCTTCGCATAGAGCTTATTCCGGCTATACTTTGAGGCTATAACCTGGACAAGCTCTTACACCGTCCCACTTTTGGTTTGGCATAACAAATAGCAAAGATGCAAAATAAACCGTTGACAACCATCCTATGCCTGGCACTGCTGCTGGCAGCCCTGCCAGGCAGCGCCCAGCCTGCCGCCGACAAACGCGCCACCGAGCTGGATCAGCTCATCCGCCGGTCGGAGGTGTTCTCCAACATATTCACTGGATTTGCCCTTTACGACCCGGAGCGCGGCGAGATGCTCTACGCAAAGGATGCCGACAAATACTATACCCCGGCTTCCAATACGAAAATCCTCACCCTCTATACCGCTATGAAGGTATTGGGTGATTCCATCCCCGCTTTGCGCTATATCGAAACCGGAGACTCGCTTGTTTTCTGGGGTACGGGCAACCCGCTGTTCCGCCACCCCCTCCTGACGGGGGCCGACTCTAGTGCCTGGGCGTTGCTGCAAGACACGACCCGCCACTTGTTTTTCTCGGCCCATAATTTCAAGGATGAGCGCTTTGGCCCGGGCTGGGGCTGGGATGATTACAATGACTACTATCAGGCAGAGAAGTCGCCTCTCCCGCTCTATGGGAATCTGGCGCGCTTTGAGCGGGTACAACTGGAGGAAGGCTTCCAGGCTTTTCCCCCGCATTTCCAGCACCATTTAGTATTCAATGCTGCGCTGGATAACCGCCGCGCCCGCATCCGCCGGGCTGAGTACGCCAATACTTTTGAATACAACCACCGGGCCCTGACGGGGGTGCCGTTTTCTGCGATCGTACCTTTCCGCACCGCCCCAGCTATGATCGCCGAGCTGCTGAGCGACACTTTGGGGCACCCGGTAGGCCTGGTCAACTTGGAAGATATCCCTCCTCATGCCGCCAAGGCTTTGTACCTGCCCCTGCCCGATACCCTCTACCGATTGTTGATGCAGGAAAGCGACAACTTCATCGCCGAGCAGTTGATGTTGGCTTGCTCGGAAAAAATCGCCGGCATCCTCAAGACCGAGGAAGCCATCCGCTATGCCAGCGATAGCCTCTTCAGCAACCTGCCCGACAAGCTGGTGTGGCGCGATGGCTCGGGCTTGTCGCGCTACAACCTGTTCACCCCCCGCAGCCTGGCGGCTGTGCTAGAACTGCTCTACCGCGAGCTGCCGCGCGAGCGCCTGCTGAGCCTCTTCCCCGCCGGCGGCCGCAACGGCACCATCAAAGATTTATACGGCCATCGTGAAGGGCCTTTCGTCTTCGCTAAAACCGGTACCCTGGCTAACCGCCATTGCCTGAGCGGCTATTTGCTCACGGCCAAAGGCGAGGTGCTCATCTTTAGCTTCATGCACAACAATTTCGTCAACGGGACTGAGCCAGTTAAGGGCGAGATGGATAAGGTTTTGAGGTGGGTGCGGGAGCGGTATTAGGAAAAGCAGATGCTCGAAGAGGTGGAAAGCCGGACTTATCGGGTGGAATACGACGAAGAGAAGTGGGATGCCTAAAAAACTTCCCCCATAATAA
This sequence comes from uncultured Phaeodactylibacter sp., assembly GCA_964432875.1. Lineage (GTDB taxonomy): Bacteria > Bacteroidota > Bacteroidia > Chitinophagales > Saprospiraceae > JACJYE01. The sequence goes on from CAYSPJ010000083.1 coordinate 22,893, forward strand.
CACTATCTTGCCCCCCGCCAAAGTTATAGTAGCACAAAAGAAAAACACAAACTATGAATCGCAATTTGCAGTTAGCTGCCCTCCTGGCAGCAATCACGCTGGGGATAACCGGCTGCACCGGTGTGCCGCGCGCCACATTTTACCGTGCCCCAAATTTCAACCCCGACTCCAGTATCAAAGTCATCACGCTTAACACCAACGATGTCTTGTCGGGAAGGATAGAACACTTCCTGCTCCTGAACAACTTCACGGTCATTTCCGACAACACCTTCCGCCTGCCGGGCAGTACGGCTTTCCCCACTCCTATCTTCCCCGGCGATACCAGCATATACCGCCCCGGCCAGATGGTGGTCAATATCCCCTACATGGAAGAGCGGCCCTCTGATTACATCCTGCGCTATCAGTTCGACAACGCTGCCGATAGCCGGGGGCGCTCCAGCATGTACCTCGCGGTAGTCAATACCAAGACGGGCCAGACGGAAATTTCTTTTCTCAATGAGCAGGCCGGGCGGCTGGATCAACTGCAGATCGACCGGCTAATCCGGGATTTCATTACCAGGATGAAACGCTAGGGACGGTCAGCTAGGGCGGTCACCAG
>CAYSPJ010000084.1:0-22954 GCA_964432875.1 uncultured Phaeodactylibacter sp.
CACTACTTATAGCTGCGCTCAGCTAATTGGACCTGTTCGAAGACCAGTTCTTCCCGGTGCAGCGTTGGGGTTTGTTCACCCTGGTATTCCCAGACTGGCACATAGGTAAAATCCTTATCATTACGCAGTGCTTCACCTTCCGGGGTTTGGTATTCCTCGCGGAAGTGAGCCCCGCAGGACTCCTCGCGGCGGAGGGCATCATGGCACATCAGCTCGCCCAGCTCCAGATAGTCAGCTACGCGGCCAGCTTTTTCCAGTTCCTGGTTGAAGTCGGCGCTATCGCCGGGTACGATCAGGCTTTGGTGAAAGCGCGCCCGCAGGTCTTTGATGTCTTCGATTGCGCTTTCCAACCCAGCCTTATTGCGCAATAAGCCGCAGCGGCCATAGAGGATTTTGCCCAGCTCCTTATGGAAGGTTTCGGCCGAGGTATCGCCCTGTATCGCCAGCAAACCTTCTATTTGGCGGCGCACCTCCTGCTCCGTTTGGTCAAAAGCTGCTGATTCGATACTTGGTGGGCTAGCCTGCTTGATGCCAGCCAGATAGTTCATCACCGTCATGGGGGCGATGAAGTAACCATCCACGCAAGCCTGCAATAGCGAATTGGCGCCCAAACGATTGGCACCGTGGTCGGAAAAATTGGCTTCGCCCAGCACGAATAAGCCCGGCAGGTTAGACATCAGCTCGTAGTCCACCCACAAGCCGCCCATAGAAAAGTGGGCGGCGGGGGAAATGCGCATCGGCTCTTCATAAGCATTGATACCAGTGATTTTCTCGTACATATCGAAGAGGTTGCCGTACTTCTGCGCGATAGCCTGCCGCCCTTGCTCCTCGATGGCGTGTTTGAAATCGAGATAGACGGCGTTTTGCTCTCCACCTACGCCATAACCAGCATCGATACGCTCCTTGGCGGCGCGGGAAGAGATGTCGCGCGGGGCTAGGTTACCGAAGGCCGGATAGCGGCGCTCGAGGTAGTAGTCGCGCTCTTCCTCAGGTATTTCATGGGGCTCGCGAGTATCGCCCGGCTGCAACGGCACCCAGACGCGGCCGTCGTTGCGCAAGCTCTCCGACATCAGCGTGAGCTTGGATTGGTAGCTGCCAAACTGTGGCAGGGAAGTGGGGTGGAACTGCGTCCAGCTAGGTGCTGCGATAAAAGCCCCACGTTTGTACGAGCGCCAGATAGCGGTGGCATTGCAACCCATCGCCAGGGTAGAAAGGTAGTAGATCTTGCCGAAACCACCGCTAGCTAATGCTACCGCATGGGCGGTATGGCGGCTGATCTCGCCCGTGCGCAGGTTGCGCACGATGATGCCACAGGCACGTCCGTTTTCCACTACCAGGTCTAACATCTCGTGGTGGCTGTAAACTTCTACCCGCCCCGTGCCGGCTTGCCGCATTAGCGCCTGATAAGCCCCTTGCAGCAACTGCTGCCCGGTCTGTCCGCGGGCGTAGAAGGTGCGGCTCACCTGCACCCCGCCAAAAGAACGGTTGCTCAAATAGCCGCTATACTCCCGTGCGAAGGGCACCCCTTGAGCCACGGCCTGGTCGATGAGCCCCATCGAACATTCTGCCAGGCGATAGACGTTGGCTTCGCGCGCACGGAAATCGCCGCCCTTGAGGGTATCGTAAAACATGCGCCAGACGTTGTCGCCATCATTGCTGTAATTCTTGGCGGCATTTACCCCACCTTGGGCTGCGACGGAATGCGCCCGCCGGGGCGAGTCTTGAAAACAAAAGGCTTTGACCTGGAAGCCCATTTCAGCCAGGGAGGCTGCCGCCGCACTACCGGCCAAGCCGGTACCGACGATGATGACTGAATACTTCCCCCGGTTGGCTGGGCTGATGAGCCGACAGTGGGCTTTATAGTATTCCCATTTCTGGTGCAAGGGCCCAGGTGGGATTTTCGCATCGAACATAAAGCGTTTGGTTTTGAGATGAACGCGCAACCTTTGATTACGGTGGGCACAAGATAGGGAAAATCAGGCTGGAAAATGCCAGGTTTTGGTAAAGGTTTCCAGGAGAATGTCGCCTGCTTGCTATTTGGGCAGAAGCCGTTGGCAATCGCCACCGCGCTGTACACCGGTAAGGAGTAGAGGCTGCTTATGATAATCCCTGGCTCGAACGGGACCTACCCCACGCTTAAGTTCTACCTACTAATCAAGTTGCATTCGGCTCACCCTTGCCGCCGCCGGCTAAAGCCATAACGCACCTGCCCTAGAAAAGTGTGGGGGAAGTGCTCCGAGCCGGGGAAACCCAGCTTGATATCCCGCCCGTCATGCGGGATGAGGGCAGTGCCGAAGAGGTAATCCCATATCGCCAGGCTAATCCCGAAGTTGATGCCGTGAGGATGCCCCTCCGGCAAGTCATGTGCATGATGCCAGATATGCATTTCAGGGCTGTTGAAGATTTTCTTCATAAAGGGCCCCAGCAACAAGCTGCCAGCTGCCGCCGACGCCAAGGCGGTAACAATCTGCGCCAGTGTGGTGGGGTTGTCCAACAACTTGATATCAAAACCACCGGTAGCAATGGCGATGCCGGCCAACAAGCCAAGCACGCCTCCGGTCACATAGCCCGGAACCGTGATATTGGAGTGGTTATAATGCCCGATGGCCAAGGTGAAGATGTGGATAATAAAAAAATCGTACAAGCCGATACCCAGCAGGGCTAGCGGTATATATTCTATGGTGCGGTAAACGATGGTCTCCATCCAGTGGTAGCGCAAGTGGGCGGCAAAGCCCATCTCTTCTACCGAGTGGTGCACCTTGTGAAACTCCCACAGCGCTGGCACGCGGTGCAACAGGCGGTGGGTAAGCCACTGGACCAAGTCGCGCACGAAAAAGCCCACAATCAAGATGGCCCAAAGCGGGGCGGTACTCAACGGATTGGAAGCCTTGAGGTCAAAGGAAAAGGCGGACTTGATGAGGTTGTTGAAAAAGTTGACCACCACATCAGAAGCCGCGTTGTAGATGATGAGGGAGAAGAGGAAAAAATTGAAAAACATGTAGAAAGCGTCGAGCCAGAAGTCTTTGCGGAGTTTAGGCTGGCCCTTGCGCCAGGGCCGAAACACTTCCAGGGCAAAGAAAAATACAGACACCAGGATGAGCCAGTAAAAATAATTGTGCCAGCCAGGATGAGTGATTTCATGCCAGAGGTAACGGCCATAGCCCTGATAGCCTTTGACGAATATATCCCAGTATTCTATCATTTTTTGACGATGTTTGAATTAGCGCGTAAAGATACCGCACGATGAGCCAATCGTTGTGTGATGAAGCTCACTAACTAGTGTCTGTCCATTTAGTCGAGTGTCTGGGCTTTAGAGTTCGAGAGCAAGGCTTGCGAAGCCCCAAAAACCGGAGTTTACTGGCGTAAATGAGGATTTTTGGGGCGAGCGTAACGCAGCTATCGGACTATAAAGACAGACACTAACTAGCGGAATAACTCGATACAAAGCTGCGCATGCGCATACGCAAGACCCCCCAAATAGCCTCTTTGACGATATTCCGCGACATTTTGGAGGCACCCTCCAAGCGGTCGGCAAAGGTAATCGGCACTTCTTTGATGCGGAAGCCGAGCTGGTAAGCAGCGAATTTCATTTCAATCTGGAAAGCGTAACCCACGAAACGGATTTTATCCAGGTCAATAGCTTCAAGCACTTCCCGGCGGTAGCAGACAAAGCCAGCAGTGGGGTCATTGACGGGCATCCAGGTGATGCAGCGCACGTAAAGCGAGGCCCCCATCGACAGGAAGATGCGGATGAATGGCCAGTTTTCCAGGCGGCCACCCCGGATATAGCGGGAGCCGACGGAGACATCCGCCCCGTTTTCCGCACAGGCGGCATAGAGGCGCAGCAAATCAGCAGGGTTGTGAGAAAAATCGGCGTCCATCTCGAAAATGTAAGAATAACCGCGCTCCAGGCCCCATTTGAAACCGGCGATGTAGGCGGTACCTAACCCCTGCTTGCCAGCACGCTCCAAGAGGGAGAGCTGCCCAGGATACCTTGCCTGCTGTTCTTTGACCAACTGGGCGGTGCCGTCGGGTGAGCCATCGTCCACGATGAGTACATGGAAGGGTTTGCTCAAAGCAAACACGGCATGGATCATCCGGACGATGTTCTCTTTCTCGTTGTAAGTGGGGATAATGACCAGGCTATCTACCAAGGCTTTTAGACTCTTTTTGGTGGACAATCTGGCTATCGGCCTGACCGAGTCAGGGCAGCAAAGCCGCAACGCTCTCCAGACCTGCCCAAGCACGGGGCGATAGCCAACAATTCAGTGGGCCAAAGATAGGGCAATTTTTCAGTCTTGCCCCCAAATTTGACGCCTGGCGGGCCTTTTGTATAAAAATGACCTGCTAAAATGTAACAAATCGTGCTTTTTAACGCTAAAACCCGGGTTCTAATATCCGCTTGAATTGCCTTTTACCACGTTTAAAATCGAACAAGATGAAAAAGACCTACTGGCTTGCTACCGCTCTGGGGCTGAGCTTTTTTCTCGCCAGCCCGGATGCTCTGGCGCAGGGCCCGCTCAGCGGCTTCAAGGGTGCACGCGGGGTGACCGACTTTGCGCTCAACTACGGTACGGAGAGCTTCAATACTTACCTATTTGGGAAGGAAGAACAGCGCAGCCCCCTGACCACCCAATCCTTCAACCTCTTTATAGAACACAATTTCACCGACACCATGGCTCTGGTCTTCAATCTGCCTTACGTCTGGATCGATGAGGCCAACCGCGGGCTACAGGATGCCAACCTCTTCCTGAAATACCGCAATAAGCACCAGCAATACACCGGCGGCTACCTCAACTTGATAACCTCGGTAGGGCTGACCTTCCCGGCCTCAGCCTACCCCAAAGACACCGAGACGCCCATCGGCATCCGCGCGCTGGCTTTCCACGGGCGCTTCTCCGCTCAGTACACCTCCTATAACGGCTTTTTCGCCCAAGTGCAGAGCGGCTTAGACTTCCGCCTGGTCGAGGAATTGCAAGTAGCCTGGCCCATCTTGTTGCGGGCGGGCTATGGCGGGCGCTATTACTACCTGGAGGGCTGGCTCGAGCAGTTCACTACATTGAATGATGCCGCTGACACCCAGATATCCGGAGGAGCTGGCTCTGACTGGACCAGGCTGGGGCTGACCCTCTACCTCCCCCTGACCCGCCGCATCGGTGCTGTATTGGGTGGTGCCTGGATATTGCAGGGGCGAAATATTGGCTTATCTTCGCGCTGGAATACTGGCCTGGTTTACCGGCTGGAAAGGAAAAAGCGTTAATGTATTCTCGCATCTACCATCCTGAAAAAATGAGCGCGGAGGCGCTCGATGCATACCTGGCCGCTGGATGGCGTTGCATGGGGCAGGCCATTTATGTCACCCACTTCATGTTTTTCCCCTTCGACGGCTGGCGCCGCCCCTACTCTACCCTGCCGACCCGTTTGCCTCTGGCAGGCCATCAATTCTCAAAAAGCCAGCAAAAGCTATGGCGGCGTACCCACCAGGCATTCCGGGTAGAGACAGGCGGCAAAGCAGTTTTCGATGCTGAAAAAGAGCGGGTCAACGCTGCTTATGCCCGGCTTTTCCCCAGCCGGGCCATTCAGCAGCCGCAGGATTTCAACGGCAGCACCTTCGATACCCGAGAGGTATGCGTGTGGCATGGCGGCCAACTAGCCGCCTTCAGTTTTTTTGACCTGGGTAAAACTAGTATCTACAGCAAACAGGGGATTTACGACCCTGCCTTCCAGTCGAGCAGCCTGGGTTTCTTTACCATGCTCGCAGAAATCGCTTTTGGCATGGAAACCGGTTTGCAATTCTATTACCCGGGCTACCTCGTACCAGGCGTACCGGAGTTTGACTACAAAGCTCGCCTCGGCCCGATGGAGTACTACCACCTGTCTTCAGAAAGCTGGCGTCCCTGGCAAAGTTTACAAGAGCAGGACATCCCGATCAACAATATGCAGCAGCAACTAGAAGCGCTAAGGGAAAGCCTCGCTGCCGGCGGCCTTTCCAGCGCCATAGCTGCCTACCGCCTCTTCGATATCGGGTTTCATGAAAGCCTCCCCTTCCCCTTCCTGGAATACCCTCTTTTCCTGGCTGTCGCCGCCAACAACCCTCAACACCTCTGCCCGCTGGTTGTCTTCGACCCTGGCGCCGGCCGCTTCCATCTCCTGGATTGCCGCTTTTTTGGCCAGGGGGTAAATCACCTGAAAACCTACCAACAAGTATTGCGCCAATCTAACAGCTTGTGCCGCACACCGGTAGCGGTGTTTGGCAGCTTGGCAGAAAACTGCACGCTCGATCAAGCCCGGGATGCTTTGCTGGCTACTTGCCAGGCCCCCATCGACTGATGCCTGCTTTTTTCACGGCCATGCTGAAGTTCATTTCATAAATAATGCTTAGCTTGCGCCGGTCAGAAAGACTATTGCCTTGATGTTTGCAGAAAAGCACTACCCCGACCTGATGTTTCCGGACGCGCTCGACAACTACCTGGACAAGGGCTGGTATCGTATGGGGCAAAGTATTTTTACGACTCATTTCCTTTGCTTCAACCGCACCTACTACTCTGCCATCTGGGTCCGCCTGCCCCTGGCCGGGTATAAATTCAGCAGCAGCCTGCGCAAAATCATCCGCCGCTGCCAGTCCAGTTTCCGCACCGAGTTTCGCCGGGCTACGATCAGCCCGGAAAAGGAAGCGCTGTATCAGAGCTATAAAGCTTCCTTCGCGGGCATGTTGGCCCCCAGTTTGCAGGACTCTCTGCTCGATGGCAACGACCACAATATCTTCGACACCTATGAAGTATGCGTTTATGACGGGCAGAAGCTCATCGCCCTGAGTTATTTCGATCTGGGCGCCAAAAGCGTGGCCAGTATCCTGGGCATTTACGACCCCGCTTACCGCGCCCACAGCCTGGGTATCTATACGATGCTGATGGAAATCGCTTTCTGCCTGGACAACCAGCTGGAACATTTCTACCCCGGCTATATCGTGCCTGGCTATCCCCGCTTTGATTACAAACTGCGCATTGGCCCGGTGGAATACTTCGACCTGGCGACCAACGGCTGGCAACCCTTCACCGAACTGGAACAGAAAGCGCCGCCCCTCCAGCTCATGGAGCAACGGCTCAGCGAAATGGAGCAGTATCTGCGCCACCACCAGCGCTGGAGCCGCCTGATGTATTATCCTCTCTTCGAGGCCAACCTCTTCGGCTTTTGGCATGCCCCTTATCTGGATTACCCCGCCTTCCTACTCTGCTCCAACCCCGACAATACCAGCACTTTTACCCTCATCATCTATGAGCCCCGGGAAGAAAACTACCAGCTCCTGCGCTGCTCTCTATTCAACGACCTGCAGTTTTTCTTCAATGAGGCTTATACCGAGACTTTCGACCCGCGCTTCAATTTCCTGAAGCTCCTGGCTATCGATGCAGTACTGGCAAAAAGCAGCCGCCCGGAGCGCATCCTTCAGGCGCTAGCTGGCCGGTGAAGAAAAAAAGCTCCATCTGGAATTTTAAATCCAATTAATCTTGCCCATACCATTTTATAGTCGTACCTTTGCGCCCGCTGTAACTGATTTTCGTAATCATCAACGGTTTAAAACTATGTCCGCATACTTAACAAAAGAGAAGAAGGAAGAAATCTTCCAAGAGTACGGGGGTTCTGAGAAGAACACCGGCTCAACCGAAGCGCAAATCGCGCTTTTTACCTACCGCATCCAATCCCTTTCGGCTCACCTCAAGGAGAATCAGAAAGACCACTCGTGCCGGCGCGCATTGCTTTCCCTGGTGGGCAAGCGCAAGCGCCTGCTGAAATACTTGCAAAGCATCGACCTTGCCAAGTACCGCGAGTTGATTGAAAAACTCGGTATCCGTAAATAAACAGAAAATAGCAGAAAAGTACCCCTCACCCGGGGTGCTTTTTTGCTATTATCCCCTACCTGATCCGTTTTCGTCAATAAAGCTGCCCGGGCGCCTCTCGACATTGCAATATTTTGCGATTTTTTTCATTACCTTCGCCCCCGGAAAAATCACAAGCTAACTAATCAATTAAAAATGGGACAACAGATTCCAACCACATCGTCCTTCAACCTGCCCGACGGCAGAGAGGTGACGATAGAAACCGGCAAACTTGCCAGCCAAGCCGATGGCGCCGTCTTAGTCCGCATGGGCAATACCATGATGTTTTGTTCGGTCGTTTCCGCTAAGGAAGCCAAAGAAGGGCAGAGCTTCTTCCCGCTTTCAGTAGATTATCAGGAAAGATTTGCTGCTGCCGGGCGTATCCCTGGCAATTTCTTCCGTCGCGAAGCCAAGCTATCTGACTATGAAGTACTGATTTGCCGCTTGGTAGACCGCGCCATCCGCCCGCTTTTCCCCGATGGGTACATGAACGAAACCCAAGTGATCATCAACTTGATTTCCGGCGATAAAGACGTGCCGCCGGATGCATTCGCGGCCCTGGCTGCTTCGGCTGCCCTGGCCGTTTCCGATATCCCCTTCGCCGGGCCGATCTCGGAAGTCCGCGTGGCCCTCATCCAAGGTGAATATGTGGTCAACCCCAACAAATCTGTGCTGGCAGAAGCTGAACTAGATATCATTGTAGCTGCCACCCTCGACAACGTGGTCATGGTTGAAGGCGAAGCCAAGGAATGCTCTGAAAAATCGCTGGTCGAAGCCATCAAGGTGGGCCACGAAGCCATCAAGGTGCAATGCCACGCCCAGTTGGAGCTAGCCAAAAAGGTGGGAGAAAAAGCGCTGAAAAAACGGGAAATCGAGCCGGTAGTCGAAGACACCGAACTCAAAAAGGAAATCGAACAGTTCGCCAAAAAGCGGATCTATACGATTGCCCGCGGCTTCCTCGACAAACAGCTGCGCAAAGACGGCTTCTCCGCTATCAAAGATGAGCTGATTGAAAAGCTGACCGAGGAGAAAGGCGAAGAATACATGGAGGAAAAAACGGGAGAGGTCAAAGAATACTTCGATAAACTCAAAAAAGAAGTCATCCGCGAGATGGTTATGGCAGAGCGGGTCCGCCTTGATGGGCGCCAGCTTGATGATATCCGCCCCATCTGGAGCGAAGTGGACTACCTGCCCTCTACCCATGGCTCGGCACTCTTCACCCGCGGCGAAACCCAGTCGCTCACTTCCCTGACCCTCGGCACTAAGAATGACGAGATGATGATGGACGTCGCCTTGGGCATGTACTACGAAAAATTCATCCTGCACTACAACTTCCCGGCCTTTTCGGTGGGTGAAGTGAAACCACAGCGCGGCCCGGGCCGGCGCGAAATCGGCCACGCCAACCTCGCAGCCCGCTCTTTGCGCAAAGTGCTGCCAGATGATTCACCTTATACCATCCGCCTGGTTTCCGATATCCTGGAATCCAATGGCTCTTCTTCGATGGCTACTGTCTGTGCTGGCTCAATGGCCATGATGGACGGCGGTATCAAACTCAAAGCCCCCGTAGCCGGTATCGCCATGGGCTTGATCTCCGACGGCACCCGCTCGGCCATCCTCTCCGATATCCTTGGCGACGAGGATGCTCTGGGAGATATGGACTTCAAACTCACGGGTACTGAAAAAGGCATCACGGGCTGCCAGATGGATATCAAGATTGAAGGCATGCCTTATGAACTCCTCGAAGAAGCACTGGCACAGGCGCGTAAAGGACGCCTCCACATCTTAGGGGAAATGGCGAAAACCATCGCTGAGCCGCGCGAAGACTTCAAACCGCACGCTCCGCGCATTGTGGAACTCATCATTGACAAAAGCTATATCGGCGCTGTCATCGGCCCGGGCGGCAAAGTCATCCAGGAAATCCAGGCTGAAACCGGCACGATTATCAACATCACCGAGGTGGGTGAACAAGGTATCGTCAACATCGCCAGCAGCAACCGCGATTCCATCAACGCGGCGCTGGACCGCATCCGCCGCATCACCTTTACCCCGGCCGTGGGCGATATCTACGAGGCCAAGGTCAAATCGGTTATGCCTTATGGCGTCTTCGTTGACTTCATGGGCAAGAGCGGCCTGCTACACGTCTCTGAAATTTCTCACTCCCGCATCGACAATGTGGAGGAATTCTTCAAAGAAGGCGACGAGGTGCGCGTACAGTTGATCGGCGTGGATCCCAAGACTGGCAAACTGCGCCTCTCCCGCAAATCCCTCTTGCCCAAAACGAAAGGTGAAGGCGATGAGGACCGTGGCGATGGCGGCAATCGCGATCGTGGCGACCGTGATCGTGGCGACCGTGATCGTGGCGACCGTGGTGGCGATCGCGGCGGACGCGACCGGCGCAGGGATTAGAATTACTTGTATACTGCTTCATAGTTTGCCCGGCAGCACTTTGTGTGCTGCCGGGCATTCTTTTTTGCCGAAAAATCCCGAAGTTTGCACCCGCAAAAACAACGCGCTCATGAAACACCGTACCTTACTAATCCTGGCTGCCGTAGGGGCGGCCCTTCAACTCTCTGCCCAAATCGACAGCATCATCCATGACTTGCCGGACATCACGATCCGAGAAAATCGCTTGGAGTTGCCCTTCCGGGAAACCTCCCGCAGCATCAACCTCATTACTGCCGACCAGATTCAACAAATGCCCGCACGCAGCGTCAACGAGCTGCTGCTCTACGTAGCGGGGGTAGATGTGCGCCAGCGCGGCCCTCATGGCGTACAAGCTGACGTGAGCCTGCGCGGCGGCACCTTCGACCAGACCCTCATCCTGGTCAACGGCGTAAAGCTAAGTGACCCGCAGACTGGGCATCACAACATGAACCTGCCGTTTGATATCGAAAACATTGAACGCATCGAGGTGCTCAAAGGCCCCGGCGCGCGTATTTACGGGCAAAACGCCTTTGCTGGCGCTATCAACATCGTCACCAAAACGCCTCGGGAGGCTCAGGTCAAAGCGGCCTTACGTGGAGGTGAAAACGAATTGGTCGGTGGCACTCTCAGCCTGGCCTTGCCCCAGGGAGATTTTAGCCACTACTTTTCTGTAGCCAAAGACTACTCGGGCGGTTACCGCTATAATACCGACTACGACATCACGTCTTTCTTCTACCAAAACACCTATGAGAAAGGGCCGCACCGCTTGCAATTACTGGCCGGCCATGCCGACCGGGAGTTTGGGGCCAACGGCTTTTATGCCAGCCCGGCTTTCCAAGACCAGTATGAGGAGGTGAAGACTACTTTCACCAGCCTGCAGTACCAGTTGCGGAGCAGCAATTGGCAAATTATGCCCCGCCTGAGTTGGCGCAAGAATGCGGATGACTATGTCTTCGTACGCAACAACCCTTCGCTGTACCAAAACGTCCATATCAGCCATACGCTCAGCGGGGAGCTGCATGGCAACTATACCAGTGCTTGGGGGCAGACCGGCCTGGGCCTAGAGCTGAGCCGCATCAGCCTCAACAGCACCAATCTTGGCGAGCACCTGCGCTGGGCCAGCAGCTTCTTCCTCGAACATCGCTTCGCCTGGTGGCAGGGTCGGCTAGACCTCACCCCCGGCTTTTCCTTCAACCGCTACTCTGATTTTGGCGACCGCTTCTTCCCCGGTATCGACCTGGGCCTACGCCTGAGCCCCGCCTGGAAGGCTTTCGCCAATGCTGGCTACACTTACCGCGTGCCGACCTTCACCGACCTCTACTACGAAGACCCCGCCAACAACGGCAACCCCAACTTGCAGCCCGAAGAAGCCGTTGCCTATGAGCTGGGTCTAAAATATTCACAAGCTGGTATCCAGCTCCAGTTCGCCGCTTTCCAACGAGATGGCTATGACCTCATCGACTGGACCAGAGCGGCTGATACACTGCGCTGGACACCAGTCAACATCAATGCCCTAACCACCCGCGGATTGGAGTTTAACGGGCAGCTGTATTTCCCGCTCCTCTTAGGCGCCCCTACCTGGTTGGAGCGCTTCCAGTTTGGCTACGCCTATCTGGATAACGAATTGGCGGAAAACCAGGCCGCTTTCTCGCGCTATGCCCTGGAAAACCTGGCCCACCAGGTAACCGCCGGCTTTTCCTACCGCCCGGCCCGCCGCTGGCTGCATAGTATCTATTACCGCTATACCGAACGCGTCAATCTGCCCCACTACCAACTGGTGGACACGCGGGTCAATTACGATACCCCCAAAGGTTTCAATGCTTTTCTCGAAATCAGCAACCTCTTTGATGTGCGCTACCGCGAAACGAACCTGGTGGAGATGCCGGGGCGTTGGGCCCGGGCAGGAGTGGGCTGGAAATGGTGAGCCGCAGAGCCGCTTGATGACGTGCTGCCTGCTACTCCTCAGTAAAATGGCGCCGCTGCCGGGGCTGGGCAAATTTTTCAGCATTAAACTGTTGCGAGCCGCCGCGCGGGATAGATAGGGAATCCCACTGGCTGCCCCGCAGCATCTTGCCGATGAAGACCATCTGCCCGATATGATAGGGGTAGTGTGCTAGTTGGCGGTTGATAGCTTCCAGCACGGTATGACCTTGGTTGCGGATATAGATAATGGCCTCGAGCTGGCTATCATCCAGCGTGTTGAGGGCCTGAAAAAGGCAGTCCCAGCCTTCGTCCCACTTGGCCATCAGCTCTTCCCGGCTGTGGAATTCATTGTCAAACTCCGCTTCGCGCTCGCGCCAAGGCTTTTCCCCATCGGTTGTCAGGAAATCCGTCCATCGGGAGCGCATATTCCCCCAGAGGTGCTTGACGATGGCGGCGATACTGTTGCTCTCTTCGCTGTGCCGCCAGAAGAGCTGCTCGTCGCTGAGCTGAGCAATCGTTTTTTCTCCGAGTAGCTTGTAGTACTCAAACTGTTGTTTAACGCTTTGCAGGTATGATTCAGGCATGTGATGGTGCTTTAGCTAAAAACACCTGACGCCCGTTTTGGCTGAGTAAAAGCATAAAAAAAGCCCTTCCCCTAAAAACCTATTCCTATATTATTTGTATAAGTTTGCGTGCTGCGGCGCAAAAAATAATGCTAAATTACATTTCCATGAAGATATTGCTTTTGGCAGCCTGCCTTTCTATGTTCAACCTTTCCAGCCTGGCTGACGGCCAAATCCCTGCACCAGTAAGAGCAGCTTTTGCCAAGCTCTACCCTGAAATCGAAGCATCTGAAGTATTTTGGGAGTGCAGCAAGGAAGGCATCGTCGCCACCTTTGAAACTGAGCGCCGCCTGACTAAGGCCTTTTTCGATGAAGCAGGCACCTGGAAAGAAAGCCGCATCCGCCTATATCTCAACCAAATGCCCCTGCCCCTGCAGAAGCTGTTGGAAAAGCATTTCCGGGAGGCCGATATCACCTTCATGGGCAAAGTGCTCTTCCCCGATGGCAGTCAGCTGTTCCGCGTCGAGTCGGAATACTACGAAGAGGTCGTTATCAAACTGCTGGATCAAAAAGGTACGCTTATCAGTGAAGAGCACATCCCCTTTACCGAGGGGCTAGAGGTCTGGTAAAACAGATGAACGAATAAGGGTTGGGGAGTTCCGTTTATAGTTCCATGAGGGCCTACCATCCCACGTCCTGGGCTTTGCTCTTCATATCTTACTCCACATACTCCTGCCTGACTACTAAAGTAAAGTAGCCATGCTCCGCCTCCACATAGCCCTGGTCATAGCAAAAGCGGTAGGTGTTGCCAGATTTAGTCACGTATTCATTGGTAAAATAGCTGAACTTGAAGCCCCGGTCGAGGAGTTTATCGCGGTGTACGCGGGCCTTGCCCTGGGGGTTTAGCTCTTCCAGGACGCGACGGTTGCGGCGCAGGATGCTGTTGATGTTGCGCACAAAGTTGGCCGTTTCGCGATTGACGTGGTTGTTGTAGGTGCTCCGGCAATGGTCGGAGCAAAAACGCTTATCCACCCTCCCCATGAATTCCTCGCCGCATTGTTCGCATTGTTTTTTCATTGACTGGCACTAAAGTTCTACATCTATTGACGGCACTAAAGTAAGGCAAAAATGGATATTAGAAGGGGCAATTTTGGGTAAATTTGGGTAACGAAGCGGGCATAAGCGCTTCTCCCCTGCTGGCCGCGGAATAGGCCACCATTATCAGATTGATATAGACAGCCCCGGCAAACGCTCTGACGAGCGTTTTCCGGGGCTGTATATCCTCACACCGCATTGGGCACGTCACTCTAGCCGCAACCACTTACTTGAATCCTTTTAGCCCCTCAATGCACCTTGACCTCGCCAATTTCCTTAGCCTCTACCAAAGCCTCCAATTCTGCCAGCACGCTAGCATCCTCGATGGTCGAAGGCGTCGAATAAGGCTCGTGGTCGGTGATAAAGCGCATGATACGGCGCAGGATTTTGCCCGAGCGGGTTTTGGGTAAGCGGGAGGCGATAGCGACCCGTTTGAAAGCCGCTACCGGGCCGACTTTGTCGCGCACCATTTTGACCAATTCGCGCTCGAGCTCAGCTTCATTTCGTTCTGAACCTGCTTTGAGCACGACAAAGCCGACCGGGATTTGCCCCTTCATCTGGTCGTTGATGCCGATGACCGCGCATTCTGCTACATCCGGATGTGAAGCCACCACTTCTTCCATCTTGGCCGTCGAGAGGCGGTGGCCCGCTACGTTGATGATGTCGTCAATACGGCCAGTGATATAGACGTAGCCGTCCTCGTCCTTATAGCCGCCATCTCCGGTGAAATAGTAGCCCGGGTAGGCGCTAAAATAGGATGATAGGAAATTAGCCGTATCATTCCAGAGGTTGGGCAGACAGCCAGGGGGCAGTGGCGTAGCGATGACTACGATGCCTTCCTTCCCAGCAGGCAGCGGCTTGCCATCGGAGCCGACAATTTGCAGATCATAACCACAAACGGGCTTGCCGGTCGAGCCAGGCTTGATGGGCAGGATTTCCAGCCCCACCATATTGGCCAACATCGGCCAGCCCGATTCGGTCTGCCACCAGTGGTCGATGACCGGCACTTGCAGTAGTTGCTGCGACCATTCCAGAGTAGCTACATCGCAGCGCTCACCAGCCAAGAAGAGGTAGCGCAGGCTGCGGGTGTCGTATTTTTGCTTCAGCAACCCATCGGGGTCTTCCTTCTTAATAGCCCGGATCGCTGTCGGGGCAGTGAACAGCACCTTGACCTGATATTCTTCGATCATGCGCCAAAATGCCCCTGCATCGGGGGTGCGCACGGGCTTGCCTTCGTACAAGATAGTAGAACAGCCATAAATGAGCGGCCCGTAAACGATATAGGAGTGGCCTACTACCCAGCCAACATCAGAAGCAGCCCAGAAAACTTCGCCGGGCTTGGCACCATAGCTGTACTTCATGCTGAAATGCAGGGCCACGGCATGTCCGCCGTTGTCGCGCACTACGCCTTTGGGCTTGCCCGTGGTACCGGAGGTGTAAAGGATGTAGAGCGGGTCGGTGGCATCCACGGCTACCCAATCAGCGGGTTCTGCTTTTGCCAACAAGGCCTCCCAGTCATAGTCCCGGCCTTCCCGTAAGGGCGCAATAAAGAATGGGCGCTGATAAACGATGCAAGCATCGGGCTGGTGCCCGGCCTCTTCCAGCGCAGCGTTGAGTATGCTGATGTAGTCGATGGTTTTATTGATCTCCATACCTGCGCTGGCCGCCAGGATCAGCTTGGGCTTTGCATCGTCGATGCGGATGGCCAATTCGTGCGGGGCAAAGCCGCCAAAGACCACTGAGTGGATGGCCCCCAAACGAGCACAAGCCAGCATGGCGATGACCGTCTGCGGGATCATGGGCATGTAAATGATGGCGGTATCGCCTTTCTCCAGCCCGCGGGCTTTCAATACGCCCGCGAAAAGCTGCACCGCTTCGAGCAATTCAGCATAGGTATAGCGTTCCTTTTTGCCCGTAACCGGCGAGTCGTAATAAAGCGCGACTTGTTTACCCCGGCCATTTTCCACGTGGTAGTCGAGCGCCAGGTATGCCGTATTGAGCTTGCCGCCTTTATACCAGTGGTAAAGCCCGATTTCGTCTTTTGATAGGATTTGGGTTGGTTTCTCAAACCAAGCCAAGGCCTCCGCCTGCTCCCGCCAGAATTCTTCTGGCTGGGCGATGCTGCGGTCGTAAAATGCTTGATAACGAGGCATATTCAGTGTTTTTTTTTGGTTTATGCAATGATAAAAGGCGGTTGAAAAATGCAGTTACCCCACTTTTCCCCTCTTTCAGATTGTAGCGCCTTCTATTATGAAAACAATCAAGAGATAGAATAAGTGCAACAAAGGCGGTGAAAAGACCCCTTGACCTGCGCCGAATCCTGTCTATAAAATCGCCATAACCCTATCAAAAACAAGCACTTGCACCAAGATCGACTTAAAAGCGATTGCATAGCGGAAGCAGCATGAGACCATACCTGCCGCTACCCAGGCGGCAGGTGCAATCTCAAGTAGCAGCGTTTACAATGTTTTCAGACCACACTCCACGTTCAAAGTGATGGCCTAAGGGTGTGGATAGGTGTCACCTACAAACAGCGCCCGTTCATCGCCCATGCAGCGCTCCATCCCTGATTTCATCCACTACTTCGGGGTTGAGCAAGGTGGAGGTATCGCCCAGGTTGGAGATATCGCCGGAAGCCACCTTGCGCAGGATGCGGCGCATGATTTTGCCGGAGCGGGTCTTGGGCAAGCCCGAGACGATCTGGATTTTATCGGGCTTGGCGATCGGGCCGATCTCCTTGGTCACCACCGCGAGTATTTCCTTACGGAAGGCCTCTTCGTCTTCCACAAGCTCAGTAGTGATAACATAGGCATAGATACCCTGCCCCTTGATGTCGTGCGGATAGCCCACCACGGCTGATTCGACCACCTTCGGATGCTCATTGATGGCGCTTTCCACTTCGGCAGTGCCCATGCGGTGCCCCGAGACGTTGATCACATCGTCTACCCGCCCGATAATGCGGTACATGCCGTCCTTATCACGCCGGGCACCATCGCCGGTGAAATATAAATCCTTAAAGGCTGAGAAATAAGTCTGCCGACAGCGCTCGTGGTCGCCATAAGTAGTGCGCAGGATCGAGGGCCAGGGGAATTTGATGCAGAGCAGGCCTTCCACCTCATTGCCCGATAGCTCATTGCCCTCGGAATCCAGCAGGCAAAGCTGTACGCCGGGGAGGGGGAATCCGGCGTGAGCTGGTTTCATGGGGCTGAGCCCGCCCAATCCGGAGATGAGGATGCCGCCAGTTTCAGTTTGCCACCAGGTATCCACTATTGGGGCATTGCCTTTGCCGACTTTATGGTAGTACCATTCCCAGGCCTCCTCGTTAATCGGCTCGCCTACCGAGCCCAAGACTTTGATAGCGCTCAGGTCATAACCGTCCAGCCATTTATCGCCCTGCGCCATGAGGGCGCGGATGGCGGTGGGGGCAGTGTAAAACTGGTTGACTTTGTGCTTTTCGCAAACCGCCCAGAAGCGGCCGGCATCAGGATAGGTTGGCACGCCCTCAAACATCAAGGTAGTAGCTCCGGCCAAGAGCGGCCCGTAAACGATATAGGAGTGGCCAGTGACCCAGCCGATATCAGCGGTGCACCAGTAGATGTCACCCTCCTGATATTGAAAAACATTTTGGAAAGAATAAGCTGTATAAACCATATACCCGCCACAGGTATGCACCACCCCCTTGGGTTTGCCCGTAGAGCCAGAAGTATAGAGGATGAAGAGCGGGTCTTCGGCATCCATCACCACCGCTTCGCAGCTCGTGCTCTGTCCGTCCACTTCATCATGCCACCACTTGTAGCGCGAGTCGGCCATATCTACTGGGTCTCCAGTGTTTTTGTGCACCAGCACCGTTTCAACGCTATCACAGCCCATAGCCATCGCTTCGTCAACCACTATTTTGACCGGGATGTGTTTGTTGCCCCGGTCGTTGTAGTCCGAGCAGATGACCATTTTGCAGGCCGCATCCTTGATGCGATCGGACAGCGCCTGGGCAGAAAAGCCGGCAAAGACAACCGAATGGATAGCTCCGATACGTGCGCAGGCCAGTACGCCTATCGCTAATTCCGGCACCATAGGCATGTAGAAACACACCCGATCCCCTTTACCGATCCCATTGGCTTTCAAAACATTCGCCACCTGACATACGGCAGCATGCAATTGGCGGTAGGTATAACGCTGCACGGGTGCATCAGGCTGGTTGGGCTCAAAGAGGATAGCGACCTGATCGCCCCGGCTATCCAGGTGGCGATCCAGGCAGTTTTCGGTGATGTTGAGCTTACCGCCAACGAACCAATTGATATCGGGCTCGCGGAAATTCCATTCTAAAACTTTATCCCAGGTTTTGTGCCAGGTGAAGCTAGAAGCAATTTCAGCCCAGAAGCTTTCCGGGTCTGCCACACTGCGGCGGTAAGCGGTTTGGTATTCTTCGAAAGATTTGATCGGTTTCATCATAATCGCTAATTTATTTTGCCTAACATATCTATGTATTTACATATTTAGATGCATAAAGATAAAAAGAGAAAAGCTTCCATCCAAATTTTGCAGCGATATTTCTGGAAAAATTTTCGGGCTTGTGCCGGTTGGGCAGGGAAACTGCAGGTGCAGGGGCCTGTTTGGGGGATTCGGCAAAAGCCAGCTAGCACAGTGCCTACAGAATCAAATTTTGCTGCTGTCTTTAAAAACAGCTAGTTCAGGAATAATCATGCAGCCTATTGCAGAAATACAAACTTTCCGCTTTCCGCTTTGCTGTTTTCAGACAAGCCCCCCAGCTGCGCCCCTTTTTACTTTTTTTTGAACCATCTCATCCATTACCCTCCAAACTCCACCACTTCATTGATGGAATTGATGAGCATATCGTTATCAAAGGGCTTGGCAATATAGATTTCGCCTCCACTGGCATAGCCGTCGAAGCGGTCTTTTTGAGTGCTTTTGGCGGTAAGGAAGATGATACTGGCTAGCTCGAAGCGTTCATCCTGCCGGATTTGGCGAGCCACTTCGAAGCCATCCATACCGGGCATCATAACATCGAGGACGACGATACGGGGCTTCTCAGTAGCCATGAGGAGGAGGGCTTGTTCGCCATTTTCAGCCTTAAAGACCTGATAGCCTTCCTGCCGGAGGAGGAACTCCAGGGCGATGAGGATATTGGGTTCATCATCGACTAATAATACTTTGGTTTGGCTTTTGTCTGGCATACCATATAAAAGTAAGATACTTTAGGCAAAGAAAAGAAAAAAATGCAAACTTGACAAAGGTTTTTTTGCCGCTGCGAGCTGTTGGGCTTCTCCGATTGGATATGGGCGACGCGCCCAGAGATGCGCCTGCGGAAAAAAGACAATAGCTGGCACGCCCTGGGCTGGAGGCCGAGCCGCTGATTGTACTGATTATACAAGATATTCCTTGTTAACCCGCATTCCCTTTTCAAGAAGCCAGACGGCTTTTGAAAACCAAGAGCTTGCCCTAACAGATTTCACTTGATTCTTCCCAAAGCGGCAGTTCGACAACAAAAATGGCACCCTGGCCTTGCTCGCTATGGACAGAGATGCGCCCCTGGCAGCGCTCGACGATGGTTTTGGTGATAAACAGGCCCAGCCCGCTGCCCTGAGGCTTGCCGCGGTCTTTATCGTTTAGTTGAGTGAATTTTTCAAAAATCAATTGCTGGGCATCTGTCGAGATGCCCGGGCCATTATCCTCCACCTCTAGTATTGCCCAATCGCCCTGAGCGGATAGGCGCACGGTTAATTTGCCGCCAGTTTCCGGGCAAAATTTAATCGCGTTGGCAATCAGATTGACCGCTACTTGCATCAGGC
The DNA here is from genome assembly GCA_964432875.1 of uncultured Phaeodactylibacter sp. Lineage (GTDB taxonomy): Bacteria > Bacteroidota > Bacteroidia > Chitinophagales > Saprospiraceae > JACJYE01. The sequence continues at coordinate 19,687 of CAYSPJ010000084.1, forward strand.
GGTCGGCATGGCCCAGGACGGCCAGCGGCCCGGAGGGCAAGCTCAACTCACCCTGGATGCCGCGTTCCTGCATCAGCTGCTTCAGCCCAGCAAAAGCCTGGTGGGCCAGCGCCGCCAGATCTAAGGGCTCCGCCAACCAATCTTCTTGCCCGCTCTGGATTTTTTCCAGGTCGAGCACTTGGTTGATCAGGCGGGCCAGGCGCTCGCTTTCGCTGACGACGATGCCCAGGAATTCGGTGCGCTGCGCCTCGGGCAGCTCCGGGTTTTCCAGCATGATTTTAGACAAGGCCTTGATAGAGGTGATCGGCGTGCGCAGCTCATGAGTAACGGTGGTAACAAAATCAGCTTTCAAACGGTCGAGCTCTTTCAGCCTTTCATTGGCTTGGCGGAGCTGTGCAGTGGCCTGCTCCAGCTCTACAGATTTCTTTTCCAGGGCTTGGCTATATTCGATGGCTTCCTGGGTCTGATCCAACAGCCGGAACATCTCTTCCAGGCTGATAGGGTCTTCTTTGGCGATGGAAGCGATGATGATTTTGGCCGAAGCCGCACCGACGACCCCGGAAAGATGGGTTTCAGCATAGTTGATCAGGCTGGCATCAGCCATAGGGTGCCGGGCGAGGTCAAGGGAATGTAACCGCCCGTAGCGCCCCAACAGGGCCTGCGCCCGCTCCTCCCCCAGAAAGCGGTTGAGCAACAGGCGGATATCCTGTACTTTGGCCTCGCGTTGCACCAGCCCCTGCTCGGCCTGCCCCGACTGATAGCGATAGATATCCACGAACAAATCGGCCTGGGCGGCGCCCAGGGGGCTTTGTGTCGTGTAGAGGGAGACGAAAAAATAGGCTGCCGTATTGAGCAGCAGGCCCCAAAATGCCGCCAGTGCGATGGGGCTGCTACCCTCCAGCCCAAAGAGGCTATAGGGGCGCAGCCAGGCTTGCCCCAAAGGCCCCTCCGTTACGAAGCTCCTGGAAAGTAGCCCAGCTTCCGCCAGATTGGGCAACGCCAGCACGTAAAGCCATACGGCAAAACCCGTCAGCAGGCCTGCCATCGCCCCTTTTTTGTTGGCACGTTTCCAGTAGATGCCCCCCAGCACTGCCGGCCCAAACTGCGCGATAGCCGCAAAGGAAACCAGGCCGACCGATACCAAGGTGTATTGCTCACCCACCGCCCGAAAATACCCGTAAGCCAACAGCAATACCATGACGATGCTGATGCGGCGGATGCCCAGGATGGGGTTGCTCAGACCGTATTCTGGCTCTTGTTGGAAAGCCCGATGCCTTACCAGCAGCGGCAACACCAGGTTGTTGCTAATCATGATGCTCAGCGCGATGACTGCCACGATTACCATGCCCGTCGCGGCGGAAAAACCACCCAAGCCAGCGAAGAGCGCCAAGGCTTCCTGCCCATGGGCCAGCGGGATGCTGAGCACAAAGCTATCCGGATCTTGGCTCCCACCTGGAAAAAGGAGTAGGCCGGCCAGGGCGATGGGCAACACGAAAATATTGATTAACAGTAAATACAGCGGGAATAGCCAAGAGGCCTGCCGCACGTGCTCGGGGTCGGTGTTTTCCACCACCCCTACATGAAACTGCCGGGGCAACAACAAAATGGCAAACATGGATAGGACGATGAGCCAAAACCACTCCCAGGCATCGATACCGCTGGCTTCCAGCTCGAACAGCCGGGCTGCCTCGGGCCGCGCCAGCGCCTGCTGGAAAAGGTCGCCAAAGCCCCTGAACACAAAAAAAGTGACGTAAATGCCAACCAACAGAAAGGCCGCCAGCTTGATGAGCGATTCAAAAGCGATGGCCGCTACCAGTCCGCCGTGCCGCTCATTAGGATCGAGCTTGCGGGTGCCGAACAAAATGGTGAAAGCCGCCAGGGCAACGGCAATGTAGCAGGCTGAATCCAGGTAAAAAGGCAGCTCCGAATGCGTCAGGCGGGCCGTGCCATTTGAGGCCAACAGCTCAAAGCTATTGGCGATGGCTTTCAACTGAATGGAGATGTAGGGGATGATGCCCACCACCGCGATCAAGGCCGCGACGGCCCCCAACCAGGAGCTCTTGCCGTAACGCGAAGAGATGAAATCGGCCACCGAAGTGATGTGTTGCGCCTTGGTGATGAGGATAATCTTACGCAACACCACCCACCACAGGGGCGCCAGGATGGCTGGCCCCAGGTAGATAGGCAGGAAGCCCAGCCCCGCCTCTGCCGCCCGCCCCACGCTGCCGTAGTAGGTCCAGGCAGTACAATACACCGCCAGCGACAGAGCGTACACCGCCGGGTGTTTCACCACACTGCGCTTGCTTTTCTCCCGCCGGTCGGCATAGTACGCCAGCAGGAAAAGTAGCCCTACGTAAGCCACCGAGATCAAGATGATCAGCCCGGCGCTCATCGCGGCAGCTTGGTTTTACGGTTTTGCATCACGGCGCGCGTCATGACCACCAGCAGCGCCCAAGCGGCGAAGATGTAAAGGTACAGCAACGGCAGGCCCCCCAACAACTTCCCCTTGCTGAACAGGTCCAGCAAGGGGAAGTTGAACAGCAACAGCGCTGCTGCGAATAACCCGAAGAGCTTATAGGCGCGGTCTTTGGCCATGGTGATGCTGGTTGTTTCGCGGCCTTGCAAGGCCTCGAAGTTGCGGATAAATATACTTCTTTTTTTCTTTCGCCCAGGCCATGCAAGCTTTTTTAAAACCTTACAAAGCATAGCCGAAACGCAGAAGCCTGCCATCTCCCGAGATGAAGACGATGAAAGGAAGGCGAAACGAAGAATGATCCAACCCATACCCTGGAGATGAACTCCAGATAAACTTACCCTAACTCTCGCCCTTTCTGCAAGCGCTGATAAAACGCTTTCTCCGTGATTTCAGAATACTGTGCTGCCTGGCGGCGGAACGCATCATAAGAAGCATAAACCTTGCGGCTAGCCGGGTCCTTTTCCGTCAGCTCCAGGATAACCTCTTCGGTGTAGGCGCGCAAACGCTCGATGACCTCATCGGGGAAGCGGCGCAGGGTGATGCCGCTTTCCAGCAGGCGGTCCAGCGCTTCAGCGTTTTTGGCTTCCATCTCGCTCAGCACCCAGAGGTTGATGTGCATAGCCGCCGTGCGCAGGATTGCCTTCAGGTCGGCGGGCAGGCTGTCGAAGAGGTTTTTGTTGATGAAAAACTCTAGCATGGTGCCCGGCTCATGCCAGCCGGGGGTGTAGTAGTATTTGGCGATTTCGTGAAAGCCCATGAGCATATCGTGGTAAGGGCCCAGCCATTCGGTAG
>CAYSPJ010000085.1:0-17097 GCA_964432875.1 uncultured Phaeodactylibacter sp.
TGACATCCCACTAAATGCGGATAAGCATTTAGCGCCCCCCCAGTCATAACCCAGCCTTGACTAAGGTGCCTCCCACACATCATCCCCCGGCTTCACGTCCACGAAATCTCGCCAGACCAATTCGAGGCGGCGGGCGGGGAGAGGGGTAGCAAAAGCCAATTCTATGCTAGCACTGGCCTTCCATTGGCTAGGGCTGAAGCTGAACTCCTGGCTGCTGCCATCGGTCAAGGTAGCCTTCAAGACGATGGGCAGCGGCTTGCCGCCCTCGTTGTGCACCTGCACATAACTGATGCCCCGCTCGTAGCGATAATCTTTGATTGCCAGGTTCATGGTATTGTACTCCATAAACCAGGCCTGCCAGAACCAATCCAGATCTTGGCCTGCCAGGTCGTTGAAGGCGAAGAAAAAATCGTAAGGCGAGGGGTGTTTGCCCTGCCAGCGCTCTACGTAGCCGTGCAGGCACTCCAGAAATCTTTCCCGCCCGAGCAGATGCAGCAGAGACAGGTAAGCGCTGGCTGGCTTGCCGTAGGCATTCAGCCCGTAAGCAGGGTTGAGCAACTGGTTGGTCGGCGTGAAGATCGGCACCTCGGTGTGCGCCCCTTTATGGCTCAGATACTGCCGCAGGTAATAGCCTGGATAAATGGACTCCTCTGGCCGGCGCAAGGTATATAATTCCGTGCAGGCAAAATATTCCAGCAGGGTAGCCCAGCCCTCGTCCATCCAGGCATGAGATGTTTCGTTGATGCCGGTCAGGAAAGGGAAGTAAGTATGGGCAATCTCGTGTGCCGTCAGCGCCCGGGTATCATCCAGGCTATGCATATCCATATCGTTGACCATCATGGGATACTCCATTTGCCCGTGGCCGTTAAATACAGTCAGGGATGGGTAGGGATAGGGGATGGCGGGCATTTGGGTGGAAAAGTAACGGATACAGTCGCGGGCGATGGCGGCCACATGAGGGTAATCTGCAGATTGAGGTTGATAGGCAGCCTGGACCAGGGCGCGGCGGCCGCTGGCTTCATCCACCACTACGCTGGTCGCGTCCCAGAGGAAATGGTCGCTCAGGCCAAAGGCAAAATCGGTGACGTTTTGGCCCCGGTAACGCCAAGCCAACGCCCCCCGGCGGGTGATGCCGCCCCGCGCCAGTTCCTGGGCCGAGACGATGGAGATGACTTCGTCGGATTGGGCGGCCTGTTGCCAACGCTGCAAGTAAGGCTCGCCGAGGAGTTCGGCGGCGTTGTCCAGCGTGCCGGTGGCCCACACGATAAAACCCTCCGGTACGCGGATGGTGACCTCATAGTCGTTGAAATCGTTGTAAAACTCGGTTTGCATGTTGTGCGGCACCAAATCCCAGCCATTGAGGTCGTCGTACACAGCGATACGAGGATACCAGTAGGCGCAAAAAGCCGCTGTCTCATCCACCATCCCTTCGCGGTGGCTGCCGCGGGAGGTTTGCAGCTGAAAAGCCCACTCCAGCTCGATTAGCGCCGACTGTCCGCTGAGCAGGGCCTGAGGCAAGGGTAGCCAGGCATTGGTGGGGTCTGATGAAGCATGTACGGCGGCATTATCCCAGGCTACCGGCTGCCCGTCCACCTTGACGTTGGATAAAAAGATGCCTTGCGTCAAATAGCGCTCATCTACCCAGGAGGCCCTTACGGCTTGTGGCAAGTGTACATTTTGAATGAGCTTCAGATTGAGCCGCTTGAGTTCCTGAGGGCTATGGTTGGTATAACGGATTTGGGCTTTGCCCTGCACGCTTTTTTCCGCAGGCACCACGCTTACGTCAATTTGATACTGCGCCCGGTTTTGCCAATATGCGGGCCCCGGCCGCCCATCCAGTGTGCGGGTATTTTGCGCGATGGCCTGGCGAAAATCCCGGGCGATATAAATCCCCGACGGCTGAGCGGTCAGGCACAGGCTGGCAAAAGCCAGGATATAAAGCATGAGTACAAAGCGGTTTGTCTTGACCATTCGCATTTTTTGCTGCAAAGATAATACCTGGTTTGCCAATCTGGCGGAGGGCGAGGGCCGGAAGAGCTTTTGGCGGGCAATATGCCGCGATGAAAGGATGGCCGATAAACCTTAACTTTGCTCTCTCAAATCAAATATGCTATGATATTAGCTGCCATCGACATCGGCTCCAACGCCATCCGCCTGCAAGTCATCCGCACGATCAAAGAAGATTCGCGCATCAGCTTTAAAAAATTGGAGTTCATCCGTTTCCCCCTCCGCCTGGGGCAGGATGTATTCAGCAGCGGCGCAATCAAAAAGGATACTGCCCAAAAATTTAGCAAGCTGATGGGTATTTTCAAAGGCCTGATCGATTTGTACGAAGCACAGGCTTACGTCGCCCGGGCTACTTCTGCCATGCGGGAGGCAAAAAACGGGAAGGAAATCGTCCGGCAGGTGATTGCAGAATGCGGGCTGGAAATCAAGATCATCAGCGGCAAGGAGGAGGCCCGGCTAATCAACAAAGCCATACGCCCCTACCTGGATGATAAACCCTACGTACACATTGACGTGGGAGGGGGCAGCACGGAGCTGAATGTCTATTTGGGGCGGCAATTGATCGGCTCCAAGTCATTCAAAATGGGCTCGGTGCGGCAGTTGTCGGGCCGGCAGCGCAAGGCCGTTTTTAAAACCATCAAGGACTGGCGGGAGGAGGCATTCGCTGCCATGCAAACCCCATTCATCGCCGTGGGCACTGGCGGCAACATCAACAAGCTCTACCAGATTGCCAACCATAAATACGGCAATAGCATCAGCCTGGTTGAACTGTTGGCCCTGCGGGCCTATGTGGCTGAGTTTAGCTTGGAAAACCGCATCAACATCCTAAAGATGAACCCCGACCGGGCTGATGTCATCATCCCCGCCTCAGAAATTTACGCCGAAGCGATGCGTATTTTTGGTGCCCAATACATCATGGCGCCTGGCGTGGGGCTCAAAGACGGCCTGCTCTATACCCTTTACGAAACTCAAGCCCAGGAAAACATTGAAGATATTGCATTTTTAGGGCAGTTCTAATCTTCCCCCACCCAGTGCCGCACCAGCCGCTGTACTTCTGCCGCGCACCCCCAGGATACGGTAAAGCCCGCCCCGCCATGGCCATAGTTGTGGATTACGGGCCGGCCCGTCTCCAGCTCGCAGCGGATGAGCGGGCGTTTGGGGCGCAAGCCCACCAGGGTATCCAATACGAGGGGTTGCCCCAGATGAGGCTCCAATGCCTGGCAACGCTCCAGTATAGCGTGGCTGTCTTCTGCCGAAGGCATGGTGTGATAATCATGCTCGTAATCGGTGCCACCAAGCACGATATCGCCGCTGCGCTCGATGATATAAGCCAGCCGGCCCTTCACTAAAGAATGCACCATGCTGCGCACCGGGCTGGTTTTGGCAACCCGCAGCACCTGCCCGCGGATGGGGTAGAGGCTGTCATCACCAAAAAGCTGTTGAGCGCCCATGCCGCTGCAGTTTATCAGTAAGCCCCCCTGTTCCAGAAGGCTTTCTACTTCCAGGATATCCCTTACCTCCACTACCCCACCCTGACGTTGGAAACGCTCCAGGAGATAGGGCAGGTAAATTGGTGTTTCAATCAGCGGCACCCGGGCTACATAGCCCAGCTCAAAGCCTGCGGGCAGTTCTGCCGCTTGGGCTTCCCGCACCGCGCCTGCGGGCAAAAACGCTTTCCAGCTATCGTCCTGGCCTGGCCGCGAGAGCACCAGGAAATCGACCATCGACACGCCCGTGCCGGGCAGGCTGGCGAGCTGGCCGAACACCTCAAAGGATTCGGCGCTCCAGCGGTTGACTTTTTCCCGGGGCTCAGCTTCGTAGGGGAACCATATCGCGGCAGCTATTGCTGAAACGGTAGCCGCGGGCATATCCCGGGTCAGGATGCGCACCGCGAAGCCGGCCTCGAGCAGGCTGATGGCCGTGGTCAGGCCAGAAGCCCCACAGCCAAGGATGGTGATGGGGGTATTCCCACGATTAGGCATATCGCTCTATTTTTTTCAGAATGACAAACTGTCAAATATCTTGCCAAGCTTGATGGCTTATCGGCATATCTCTTTTTGTACCTTAGTAGCTTTTAAACAGAAACCCTTGGTTGAGGGGTGAAACGAAACCATAAACAGCCCATGAAAATACGTCGGTTTTTTAAATGCCACAAGAAAAATACCAGGCACTGGCTGGGCAGCGCTGTCAAGCACTCCTGGGGCAGCGGCAAACCCTGCCTAGCCTTGTCGCTATGGTGCCTTTTGCTGGCCCTGCCCGCCGCCGCCCAACAAATCTGCGGGGGCAACCTGGGTGAAAACATCTTCACGGCGGGAGATTTTGGATCGGGCACCACCAATCTCTTGCCCTTTGACCCTGGCATCGCCCCGGGCTATATCTATACCCTCTCGCCGCCGCCCAATGATGGCCTTTACACCATTACAAACAACATGGCATCCTGGCCTTTCCTCTTCCCCGGATGGCTAGCCATCACCGACAATAGCAATGACCCCAACGGCTATATGATGGTGGTCAATGCTAGTTATGCCCCCGGCGCTTTCTACGAACAAACCGTCGAAGGGCTTTGTGACAATACCCTCTACGTCTTCTCGGCCGACATCTTCAACATCATCTCTACACCGACGCCAAACTACATCAAACCCAACGTCTCTTTCCTCCTCAACGAGCAGGTGCGCTATACTACTGGCGAAATCCCCCAAAACCAGCAGTGGAACACCCATGGCTTTACCTTTACGACGGCGCCCGGGGAAACCGCAGTAAAACTGACTTTGCGCAACAACGCGCCCGGCGGCATCGGCAACGACCTGGCGCTCGACAACATCTCTTTCCGCGCCTGCGGCCCACAGGCCCTCATCCTGCCGCTGGAGACGGCCAATATCTGCGAAGATGGCGAACCCATCGCCCTGGAAGCCACGATTGTCGGCAGCCAATACCCCAACCCGGCAATACAGTGGCAACAGAGCTTCGATCAGGGCGCTACCTGGTCAAATATTCCGGGGGCAGCCAGCCCTTCCTTTCTCCATACCCAGCTTGCAGCGGGCTATTATTATTACCGCTATTTGCTGGCTAGTTCGCCGGAAAACCTGGCCAATGCCAAGTGCCGGGTCATCTCCAATGTAAAAGTGGTTTACGTGCAGCCGAAGTTTTTTAATTTTGCCGACACGATTTGCGAGGGCTTGCTCTACCCCTTTGGGGGCAATATGCTATCAGCGCGCGGCACCTACACCCATACCTTCCTATCGTCTCTGGGCTGCGACAGCATCGTCACGCTCCAGCTGGAAGTAGTTCCCGATCTGGATGGCACGGCAGATTTGGAAGCTGTCGCCCCCACTTGCTATGGTGATCAGGATGGCGCGATTATCATATCGAATCTGCGGGGTTTTTACCCGCCGGTGTCGGTCAGCCTGGCGGGGGGCGGCAGCTTGCTGGGCGAGGGCGCTTTCCCCAATCTGGGCAGTGGGCTCTATTCGCTGTCCTTCTCCGACCGCTTCGGCTGCGCCCTGGAGGTGGCTATCGAGCTGGAAAACCCGCCTCCGATGTACCTCGACCTGGGGCCAGACCGGGAAATAAAGCTCGCGCAGAGCCTGCGCTTGCCCGCCCTTTCCAATTATCCGCTGGCGGCTTTGGAATGGATGCCTGATTACCAGGTTTTCTGTGAATTACCCTGCCTGACCCCCTTATTGCAGCCCTTCGAAACAACGGTCTACTTTTTCACCGGCACTTCCCCGGCAGGCTGCCAGGCTAGCGACACCCTTACCATCCGGGTGGAAGAGCTGCGCGAGGTTTACATCCCCAACGCCTTTTCCCCCAACAGGGATGGACGCAACGACCGCCTGACGCTCTTCGCCGCCCCAGAGCTGGTGCGGGAAATACTCCACGCTCAAATCTTCGACCGCTGGGGCGGGCTGGTCTTTGAGGCCCGCAACTTCCCGCCCAACGACCTGTCGAGGGGCTGGGATGGCCGCTTCAAAGCGCAGGAGCTGCCCGCCGGGGTGTTCGCATACCATTTCGAGGTACAGTTTATCGATGGGCAAGTAGTACATTACTCCGGCGCCTTGCATTTGGTGCGCTGAGGAAGAGGGCATGGTAAAAGGCGGGGAAGAGAATCCCGCTAAATGCTCGGTGAGCATTTAGCGGGATAAAGAGAAAAAATTCAGCCCAGCGTCCAACCCTAAGCGGTCTGATACGCCTCGATTGGCGGGCAGGTGCATACCAGGTTGCGGTCGCCGTAAGCGTTGTCGATGCGGCTAATGGATGCCCAGAATTTGTACCCCTGCCGCAGGTAAGGCAAAGGATAGGCCGCTTTCTCGCGGGAGTAGGCATAGGGCCATTCGTCAGCTGTGACGATTTCTGCCGTGTGCGGGGCATTGGCCAAGACGCTGGAATCAGCATCAATAGCGCCAGCAGCTATTTCGTCAATTTCTTTGCGGATTTGCAGCATAGCTTCGCAGAAGCGATCGAGTTCATCCTTGCTCTCGCTTTCCGTCGGTTCGATCATGATGGTGCCAGGCACCGGGAAAGAGAGTGTAGGCGCATGGAAGCCATAATCCATCAGCCGCTTCGCCACGTCTTCTGCCGAACAAAGCATTTTAAAAGGGCGCAGGTCCACGATTAATTCGTGGGCTGAACGGCCCTTCTCGCCCAGATAGAGAATGGCATAGGCCTCTTTGAGGCGGTCTTTGATATAGTTGGCATTCAGGATGGCATATTTAGTCGCATCGGTCAGGCCTCGTTTGCCCAGCATTTTGATATAGGCATACGAGATGAGCAAGATGCTGGCGCTTCCCCAGGGCGCAGCGGAGACCGCCGTAATGCCCTGATCGCCGCCTGTTTCTACCAAAGGATGCCGCGGCAGGAAGGGGGCGAGGCTCTCGTTGGCACAAATCGGGCCCATGCCCGGGCCACCTCCGCCATGCGGGATAGCGAAAGTCTTGTGGAGGTTGAGATGGCAAACGTCAGCCTGAATCAGGCCAGGGCTGGTCAGCCCCACCTGAGCGTTCATATTCGCGCCGTCCATATAGACCTTGCCGCCGTGTTGGTGGATGAGGTCACAGATTTCCATGATGCTAGTCTCAAACACGCCATGGGTAGAGGGGTAGGTCACCATGAGCGCTGCCAGGCGGCTGCTGTGTTGCGCTGCTTTAGCACGCAGGTCGTCCAGATCAATATTGCCCCTTTCATCGCATTTGACTACTACGACCTCCATGCCAGCCATGACGGCGCTGGCGGGGTTGGTGCCGTGGGCGGATTCGGGGATGAGCGCCAGATTGCGGTGGTGCTGCCCATGGGCCTCATGATAAGCGCGTATCACCATCAAGCCGGCGTATTCGCCCTGGGCGCCAGAATTGGGCTGCAGGGAGCAAGCCGTAAAACCGGTGATATCGCAGAGCCAGTGCTCCAATTCACGGAAAACCTTCTGGTAGCCCAACGTCTGATCCAGTGGCGCGAAGGGGTGGATATTGGCAAAAGCCTCCCAACTTACTGGGATGAGCTGGGTAGCAGCGTTAAGCTTCATGGTGCAAGAACCCAGCGAAATCATCGAGTGCATCAGGGAAAGGTCCTTGTTCTCCAGGCGCTTGATGTAGCGCATCATCTTCGTTTCAGTGTGGTAGCTATTGAAGACCGGGTGATCCAGGATAACGCTGCTGCGCTGCAGTTTCTCCGGCAAGCTATAGCTTTGGGGTTCGGCCAGGTTGAGGGAGCCGAAATCGATCCCTTTTGCTTCAGCAAATAGGGCAATGAGGGCTTTGACCTGCTCGATGTCGGCAGTCTCATCCAGGCTGATTTGGACGTGGTGGTCGGTGTAGTAGAAGTTCACCTGCTTTTCCAGAGCCAGGCCTTTGATGGTCGCCTCCAGGTGGTGGTCCACTTTAATATTGAGGGTGTCGAAGTAATGTTCGTTGACCTGTTCGTAACCAAGCTGGCGGAGGTTGGCATCCAGTATTTGTGTCAGGGTATGGATGCGTTCGGCAATCGCCCTGATCCCTTTGGGGCCATGGTAAGCCGCATACATGCCCGCCATGATGGCCAGCAGCGCTTGTGCCGTACAGATATTGGAAGTAGCCTTTTCGCGGCGGATATGCTGCTCGCGGGTTTGCAAGGCCATGCGATAGGCCATTTTGCCCTTGGCGTCAACCGAGACGCCGATGATGCGGCCCGGGATCTGGCGTTTGAAGTCTTCTTTGGTCGTGAAATAAGCGGCATGAGGCCCGCCATAGCCCATGGGCACGCCAAAACGCTGGGTATTGCCTACCACGGCATCGGCACCCCATTCGCCGGGAGGGGTCAGGAGCGCCAGGCTGAGCAGGTCGGCGGCTACGGTCACGTATATTTCATTGGCCTGGGCTTTTTCTGCCAGGGCGCGATAATCTTCTACTGCCCCATCGCCGGCGGGATACTGGAGGAGGATGCCGAAGATTGTATCGTTGAACTCAAATTCGCGCCAATCCCCCACGACGACTTCGATGCCCAGGGGCTCGGCCCGGGTCATGAGCACATCAATGGTTTGAGGGAAAACCTGGTCAGAAACCAGGAAGCGGTTGATATCCGCTCCTTTATTGCGCTTGTTGCGGATACCGTGGAACATGATCATGGCCTCGGCGGCTGCGGTGCCCTCATCCAGCAGGGATGCATTGGCAATGGGCAAGCCGGTGAGGCTGCTGGCCATCGTCTGGAAATTCAGCAAGGCTTCCAGGCGGCCCTGGGCAATCTCGGCCTGATAAGGGGTATATTGAGTGTACCAGCCCGGGTTTTGAAAAATATTGCGCAGGATGACCGAGGGCGTCACCGTAGGATAATACCCCATGCCGATGTAAGACTTGAACAGCTTGTTCATGGCGGCAGTCTGCTTGAGTTCAGTCAAGTACTCAAACTCCGTCATGGCGGCGGGCACATTGAGCTCTCGCTTCATGCGGATGTTGGCCGGCACGGTCTCGTCGATGAGTTGGTCCAGTGTATCGGCACCCACTACTTTCAACATTTCCTGAAGGGATTCCGCGTCGATGCCGATGTGGCGGTTGGCGAAGCGGTCGAAAGATGCAATTTTGCTCATTATTTTAGACCATTTTGTTTGGTTAGGTATATGCCCGTAAAGGTAGAGAAAAAATTTATGCTCGAAACAATGATAGAAGTCACTTGGTTGCCGCAAACCAGACAATTTTATAGCTCCTGCAGGGGGTTTACGCAGCGGACGGGAATCGGCATATAAAGACGGGCACTACCCTAAATAATCATCCCTGCCGCCACCGTTTCGTTGGTGCCTTCATCAACCAGGATGATGCTGCCCGTGATGCGGTTTTTGCGGTAGCTGTCAAAAAACAGCGGCCTGGTGGTGCGCAGCACGATGCGGGAAATATCGTTCATGCGGATGTCCTTGTCCTCGATATTGCGGTGCAGCGTATTGATGTCCAATTTGTAGCGGATATCTTTGATTACACAGCGCGCCTCCTTGGTGGTATGCATAATGGTGTATTTCCCGTTCAACTGCATGGGCCGCTCGTTGAACCAGCAAATCATCACCTCCAGGTCTTGGCTAACGGTAGGGGCGTTGTTTTCCCGCACAATCATATCTCCGCGGCTGAGGTCCAGCTCATTTTCCAGCAAGATCGTCACCGACATGGGGGGGTAGGCTTCTTCCACTTCCCCATCGAAGGTATCGATTTTGGCAATAGAGGAAGTGAAGCCAGAAGGCAGCAACATCACCTTATCGCCTTTGCGGAAAACGCCACCCGCCACCCGGCCGGCATAGCCGCGGTAGTCGTGAAACTCATCGGTATTGGGCCGCAGGACGTACTGCACGGGAAAGCGGCAGTCGATAAAATTGTGGTCGGAGCCGATATGCACATGTTCCAGGAAATACAACAGCGAACTACCGCCATACCAGGGCATATTCTCGGATTTGTCCACCACATTATCGCCATTGAGGGCAGAAATGGGGATAAAGTGCACATCATTGATATCAAGTTTGTAGGAAAACTCGGCAAAATCCTCGCGGATGCGCTCATAGACCTCCTCGCTGTACCCCACCAAATCCATTTTATTGATGCAGATCACCAGATGGGGTATCTGCAACAGGGAGGCGATAAAGGCATGCCTGCGGGTTTGTTCCACGACGCCGTGGCGCGCATCGATGAGCACGAGCGCCACATTGGCCGTAGATGCGCCGGTGACCATATTGCGGGTATATTGGATATGCCCGGGCGTGTCGGCAATGATGAATTTGCGCCGGGGGGTGGAGAAATAGCGGTAGGCCACATCAATCGTGATGCCCTGCTCGCGCTCCGCTTTCAGCCCATCGGTCAACAGGGACAGGTTGACCCCCTCTTCGCCGCGGCGCTCCGTGCTTAGCCTCAACGCCTCATACTGATCTTCAAAAATAGACTTGCTGTCGTACAACAGCCGCCCGATGAGGGTGCTCTTGCCATCGTCCACGCTGCCAGCAGTGGTGAAGCGCAATAATTCGGTGTGTTTGGTATCTGACATGGTTTTGTTGTTCGTTGCTTGTGATTCGTTCACTGCGTTTGGGGCTCTCGCCGCCAGAAGGCTGCACCTCGGGTTATGATATTAAAAATACCCCTGCTTCTTCCTGTCCTCCATGGCGGTTTCCGAGCGCTTATCATCGGCGCGGCCACCACGCTCGGTTTTACGGGCGATGGCCACTTCGGCGATGATGTCATCGATAGAAGCAGCTTGGGATTCCCAGACGCCGGTGCAGGTCACATCGCCGATAGTGCGGCAACGCACGGTGGTTTCAAAGACGGCCGCCGCTTCCTCGGGCCGCTTGGCGATGAATTCCGAGTCGGCCAGCAACATGCCTTCGCGCTCAAACACTTTGCGGCGGTGGGCAAAATAGAGGCTGGGCAGTTCAATCCGCTCCTGGGCCAAATACATCCACACGTCTAGTTCCGTCCAATTGCTGATGGGGAAGACACGGAAATGCTCGCCATATTGTTTCTTGCCGTTGAAGAGGTTCCACAGCTCAGGGCGCTGGTTTTTGGGGTCCCATTGGCCAAACTCATCGCGGTGAGAAAAGAAGCGCTCTTTGGCGCGGGCCTTCTCCTCGTCGCGGCGGGCGCCGCCCAGAGCCGCGTCGAATTTATTTTTTTCGATTTCTTCCAGCAGTACTGCGGTTTGCAGGAAATTCCGGCTGGCGTTGTAGCCTTTTTCCTCAAACACCAGGCCATTACTGATGGCCTGCTCTACGGAGCCGATGATGAGCTTGGCGCCGAGTTTGGCCGCCAGATGATCGCGAAACCGGATGGTTTCGGCGAAATTGTGGCCGGTATCGATATGCAAGAGCGGAAAGGGGATGCGCGCCGGGTAGAAGGCCTTCATCGCCAGATGGACCAGCATGATGGAGTCTTTGCCGCCGGAAAAGAGGATAGCGGGGCGTTCAAACTGCGCCGCTACTTCGCGGATGATGAAGATAGACTCGGCCTCGAGTTCTTTCAAATGGTGTAAGTTGTATCGCATGGCTTTTACTTGTCGGTTGTGTTGAAAGTGATCATTGGCTGAAGATAGCCCATGATGGCCGCTACGCTCTGTTCTACATCGAGCCGGGCGGTATCAATCTCCAGCGCAGGGTTTTCGGGCGCCTCGTAGGGGTCGTCAATGCCAGTAAAGCCCTTGATCAAGCCTGCCCGCGCCTTTTGGTAGAGCCCCTTGACGTCACGGGCTTCACAGACCTCCAGCGGGGCGTTGATATAGATTTCGATAAAATCTTCCGGCCCGATAATCTCGCTGGCCAACTGGCGCAGCTCGTGAGTAGGGCTGATAAAAGAGTTGATGGTGACGATGCCGCTGTGGAGGTAGAGCTTGGCTACCTCGGCGATGCGGCGGATATTTTCACGGCGCCCGGCTTCACTGAAATCCAGGTTATTGTTGATGCCATGGCGGATGTTATCTCCGTCGAGCACTTGAGCAAAGAACCCCTCGTTGTATAAGCGGCGCTCCAGATGCAGGGCGATGGTGCTCTTGCCCGAGCCGGAAAGCCCGGTGAGCCACACGGCCTTGCTGCGTTGGCCCAGGCGGCGTTCCCGGTCGCTACGCTGCAGTAGCCGGTCGAAGATGGGATGGATATGTTCGCTCAAAAGGCAATGGGTTTTTTAATTCAAGGCACAAAGAAACAGCAAATCGGCTTATTTGCCAAAAAAATGCCTAAAGTGTGTCAAATGGGCTATACTTGTTGCAGCGAATTATAAAAAAACGACCTGATGAAAGAAGAGCAACACTTTGAGACTAAGGCCATCCGGGGGCAGATGCCACGCACGCCCTACCGCGAGCACAGCGCGCCGCTGTTCCTGACCTCCAGCTTCGTCTTCCCCGACGCAGCACTGATGGCGGATACTTTTGCGGGACAGGCAGAAGGCCTGATTTATTCCCGCTACAGCAACCCCAATACCGATGAGCTGATTGCTAAGGTATGCGCCATGGAAGGTGCCGAAGATGGCTTTGCGACTGCTTCGGGCATGGCCGCCGTATTTGCCAGCATGGCGGCTTTTTTGCAATCTGGCGATCACCTGCTGGCCTCGCAAGCGGTATTTGGCTCTACCCACCAAATCCTCACCCAGCTTTTCCCGCGCTGGGGCATCAGCCATACCTACGTAAACCCGCTGGACGTTGACAGTTGGGCGCAACATATCCAGCCCAATACCCGGATGATTGTGCTGGAGACCCCTTCCAACCCGGGGCTGGCGCTAATAGACCTGGATAAAGCTGGCCTACTGGCGCGCCAGCACGGCCTTATCCTGAATGTTGACAATTGCTTCGCTACCCCCTACCTTCAGCAGCCTTCCCGCTACGGCGCCGATCTGATCGTACATTCGGGCACTAAGTGGCTGGACGGACAAGGGCGGGTGCTCGGCGGCCTGATCGTGGGCAAGGCTGACCTGATTGAACAACTGCGCTTCTTCTGTCGCCATACCGGGCCAGCCATGTCCCCTTTCAATGCCTGGGTGCTCTCCAAAAGCCTGGAGACCCTGGCCATCCGCATGGAGCGCCACTGCAGCAATGCCTTGCTCTTGGCTCAGCGCCTGGAACAGCAACCCGGACTGGCGCGCGTGCACTACCCCGGCCTGCCTTCCCACCCGCAGTACCAGCTGGCCCAACAGCAGATGCGGCTGGGCGGCGGCATTCTGGCTTTCGAGCTAAAAGGCGGCTTCGAGCAAGGCAAGCGCTTCCTGGACGCCCTGCAGTTGTGCTCACTGACTTCCAACCTGGGCGATTCGCGCACTATCGTTACTCATCCAGCTTCCACTACCCACTCCAAACTCACGGAGGAAGAACGCCTGGCCAGCGGCATCACCCCCGGCCTGATCCGCCTCTCGGCAGGGCTGGAACACGTGGAGGATATCTGGGAAGATATCGTGCGGGCGCTGGCGGAGTAAAGCCAGTTGTAGAAAGGCAAAACATCATCACAATGCTGAAAAATCAACTCAATCTGTAAAATAACAAACTGAACACATCACAATATGTGTAAATTATCTTTACCTTTACAAGCGAAATTTTTTGAATACAAATTGTAATCCTAAAAACGACTCACATGCGAAAGGTGCTCTACCTATTGTCCTGTTGTGCATTATTTGTCCAACTCAATGCCCAAACTCCCCCCTTTAACGATTTGTGTGTCAATGCCCTACAGCTCGAATTGAGCAGCCCGGCCTCCTGCCCGGGGGGCGGTGTAACCATTGACACCTTTACTTTTAGCAACCTCGGCGCTACGCCAACTTCACCCTATCCTTTTGCCTACGGCTGCAGCGGCAATAGCCCGTTGGCACAAGAGTCGGCTGAGGTTTGGTTCCGCTTGAGGCCCAATGGCAATACCCTGCGCATCGCGGTGCAAGGCAGCCTGAACACCCCCAACCTCATCCTGTTTGAGGGGGCGAGCTGCAGCAACTTCCTCCCCGTTGCTTGTGCCGCAGGCGATGGGCTGGTAACCTTGGAAGCCAACGTCGATGCCGACGGCGACTACTACCTGATGGTGGCCGGCGGCAGCCCTGATGACCAGGGCGACTTCCAATTGATTATCCGCACGATTAATGATTGCTTCCCTTGTACCTATGAGCGGCGGGGGTACTTCAGCATCTCCCCCGCTCTGGAAAACGGCTTGTTGTCTGGCAGTGGGCCCGTGCAGATGTGCTATACGGTTACCCGCTGGAATGCCAGTGCTACGGGTGAGCTCCTACACGCCCTGGAACTAGAATTTGGCGACGGCTGGGACCGCGCCACCTTTGAGCCCCTGCCCCCGGCTTCCTGTTCACCCAATGGGCAGTGGAGCTGGTACAATTCCTGGCTCAGCTCGGCAACCGGCCGGAGCTTTGGCCCCGGCTTCGCTTATGACGGCAGCGAGTTTGGCAACCAAGACGGCAACCCCGGTAATAACCGCGGTATGGGGGGGCCCAACTGTTCAAATATCGGCATCTCCGGCCCCTCGATCAGCTTTTGCTGGACCATCGCCCCCAATGAATGCCTGGTAGATGGGGAATACGGCTACCAGGGTAATCTTCGCGTCAACGTCCGTATGTTGGGTGACGGCGCTTCGGGTTCCTGGGGGTATAGCACCTGTACTGACGGCACCTCAGACCAATTCCTGGCTGCCCAGTATTGCCCCGACCCACTGGCACCAAACGTCATTGCTGTTGATGCCGCCTGCGCCAATACCTGCGACGGGGCAATCACGATCACCGGCGGCGGTGAAGGCCCCTGGGATTATAAGGTCTTCGATGCCTCCGGCAACATAATCTATGAGAGCTACTTTAGCACTGCTACCGATACAGTGGCCGCGCTGTGCACGGGCATTTACGAAGTAAAAATATTCAGCCATGCTCTGGGCCAGTCGCGCAGCGTACAAGTCACGATTAATGCCGGCGCTGCTCCGCAGGTTTTTGCTTACTACAAACTGCCCTGCATCGCTGGCGAGGCCATTGAGCTATACGGCCAGGCATCGCCCTCCAATGGGGTACAGTACCAATGGACGGGGCCCAATGGCTTCAGTTCGACCAACCAAAACCCCATGGCCTTGCACCCCGGGCAATACACCCTGGTGGCAACCCTCAATGGCTGCGCTTCCGAGCCTTTCTTGTTAGAGGTGCCTCCACTTGAAGACAACGTAGTGGCGAGTATCGCGCAAGATACCATCAGCGCTTGCCCCGGCGAAACCGTAACCCTCACCGCCAGCGGCAATGCGCTTACTTTCAATTGGTATAACCTGGAAACTTTTGAGCTGATCGGCACCGGCCCTTCCATCTCCGTGGCGCCGGTAGATGGGGCAGCGTATCGCGTCACCGGGATGAGCGAGGCAGGCTGCTTCGGCTTTGACGATGTCGTCATCCTGGTGCCGTTTAGCCCGGTGATTGAAAGTAGCGCGACGGGGATCATCTGCCCGGGCGAAGAGGTCAGCATCAGCGTGAGCCTGGGAGAAACCTTTGCCTGGAGCACTGGCGACACCACGAGCGCCATCACCGTAAGCCCCGCCTCCAATGAGACTTATCACGTGACCATCACCGCGGCCAACGGTTGTGTTTTCAACCTGGCCGCTACGGTGTTCGTATCCAGCCCCTCCTCCTTGTTCATCAGCCCTCCGGTAGCGCTCTGCCAGGGGGAAACAATCAGCCTCTTCGCTAGTGGCGGCCTGGTGGAATGGAGCACGGGCGAGCAGGGCTCCACTATCGTCGTTGCACCAGATACGACCACGGTTTACACCGCTACTATCCTTGATAATAACGGCTGCCTGCACGAGCGCACTACGACGGTGACCGTAAGCCCCGCCGTAGAGCTTAACCTCAGCCCTGAAGGCACTATCGAGATTTGCCAGGGCGAGGCCGTGAGCCTGCAGGCTTTTATTGCCGATACCCTCTTCTGGGACACCCTGGTGGCACCGCTTCAAAGCACGCTTTATCCCGTGCCAGGGGCATCTGACCTGGGTTGCCTCAGCCTCGGCAGTTTTGACCTGACGGTACGCCCCCTGCCGCAGCTGGAAATCCAGGGCGGCGGCCTGGCATGTAGCGCCGACAGCATCTTGCTGACGGCACTGAGCGATGGGGATCTGCTATGGAGCACTGGAGACACGAGCAGCGCCATCTACGTCACTCCAACAGGCAACGAAGTATATACGGTAACGGCGACCAATGAATTTGGCTGCCAGCAACAAGACTCGGTAGAAGTATTGCAAACTGCCGCACCTGCCGCACCAGTTGTTGACTGCCAGACGAGCTTGGGCCAGGTGCTCTTCAGCTGGGCCGTCGAACCGGATCTCTCCTACAGCATCCTTGTCAGCAGCAACCCCATTGGCGCCTTCCTGGGCAACAACCAGTACGTGGTTTCCGGACTGTCACCGGGCCAAAGCGTCACGATCGAACTGACGGCTGAAAATGCGGAAGGTTGTACGGCAACGACTATAGCGACTTGCTCAGCGCTGCCTTGCAGTGCCTTGGAATTGATCTTGGAAGCGCCAGATGCTGCCTGCTTAGGCGCGGGCTCCATACCACTTAGTGCCAGTGTAACCAACGGCGGCAGCAGCGGTATTGGTGCCTGGTCGGGCCTTGGCGTGGATGCCGCTACGGCTACTTTCGACCCGCAAGCAGCCGGGGCTGGCCTGCACGAACTGGTTTACACCTACGCTGAATCAAGTTGTATCCTCAGCGACACCTTAAGCATCATGGTTGAACAACCGCTGGAAGCAGCCTTGGTCGAGTGTTCAGCCTCTCCGTCTTCAGTGGCTTTCACCTGGCCCCAACTCCCGCAGGATACGGCTTATGCTGTCGAGGTATTGACCGGCCAAAGTGGTAGCTTTACCGGGCCGACTACTTTTGTGGTGGACAGCCTCGCGGTGGGGGATAGCGTGCTAGTGGCCATAACGGCGCTGAGTGGCGGCGCCTGCGGCGAAGTCACGGTCCTGGCTGCTTGTGTCACGCTGTCCTGCCAACCTCTGGAGATGCCGGTCGACACCTTTATCTGCGGTGGTGGCAGCGTAGTGCTGGAAGTTGATCCCCTGGGCTGGGACAGCTTCCAATGGTCACCTGCGGGCAGCCTGAGCTGCGCAGATTGCCCCAACCCGCTCGCCAAGCCGCTCGTCACCACGGTTTATACCCTGAT
>CAYSPJ010000085.1:17197-20112 GCA_964432875.1 uncultured Phaeodactylibacter sp.
TTTTTTTGCCCAACCCTTCTAAGTTCAGTCAACTTATTGTGACTAGCTATTATCGCTACGCGTCTAATATTTGCTGCTATCAACCCGCTTCCGCGCCACCTGCTCGCCTAAAGCTTGCTTTTCTTTCCCTGCTGCCAGGCAGCGGAAAACAGCTTGGAGCGGTCTTTAGGTAAATAGCATGCTAACTACTGATGCTGCTGCACACTATAAAACAACACTCTAAGCGACATTAAGCGCTTATTCATGCCTTGTTTTGGTGATGAAAAGTCAACGTTTCAGCACGAAAGATCAACCTGAACAAGCTCTAAAACCCGAAACAAGAGAAAGAGCTAAGCTCAGATGCCCCCGACCAGCATCTGAATCCTACAGATTAAAAACTCATGGAATAAAACTCGTTTAGAGGATGAGACGGCTAACCACAATTCTATTCAGCCTGACCTTCGTGGCTATTGCCTGGGGCCAAGGGAGCAATGACAACTGCAGCGATGCCATGATGCTCTCATTGGAGCAAGTACCGCCTTGTCGCGAAGACGGTATATTTACCCTTAGCATCTCCGCCAGCAACGAAGGGGCTACCCCCAGCTTGCCTTTCTTACAACTCAATAACTTCTTTGGCGACGGGCAAGCGCTTAATGGCCCGGTTGCCGATGTCTGGTTTGCGCTGCAAGTACATTCCAACCGCCTCCAAATAGATTTGGAAGGGATGTTAGCGGATCCGGTACTGGTGCTTTTCCAGGCCGCTGGAGGCTGCGCCCAAAAATTTCCCGTTGCTTTTTCCCGCGGCAGCAGCACACTGGAGGCCAAAACCGAGCCAGGCCTGGATTACTTCCTCCTCGTCAGTGGAGGCGAACTTTCTGACCAGGGCGGATTCACGCTGGTGATACAAAGCTACAACGACTGCAGCGTATGTGCCGGGCGCCGGGGCCGCTTAAGCGCTGTGCCAGCTCCGGAAAATGGCGCCTACCTGCCGGGGCAGTCCGTCCAATTTTGTTATGAAATCACTCAATGGGACCCCGGCCAGGCGCTGGAATGGCTGCACGGCCTACAGCTCGCCTTTGGCCCGGCATGGGACTTGAGTACGCTGCAAACCATGCCCCCAGTAGCCTGCTCGGCCCCTTATGGGCAATGGGGCTGGTACGATTCCTGGCAAAGCTGCATGAGCGGGCAGTCTTTTGGCCCGGGTTTTGCCTTTGATAGCCAACTGGGCTTGCTTTGTGCCGGCGGTAGCCCGTTGGATGGAGACCCCGGCAACAACTTTGGCGACGGCCTGTGTGGCAACCTCATCGGCCCAGGGCCGCTGCCGCTGGAATTCTGTTGGACGATTCAGGTGAAAAACGATTTTTCTACTGGCGACCCCACCAACCTCAACCTGCAACTGAGCTTGCTGGGAGACGGTTATTCTTCTTCCTGGATGCCGTTTCACTGCGGCTCCCAGGCCGCGACAGATTTTTTGGCGACTGCCCGCCCGGCCATCCCTTTATTGCCCGAGATCAATCTTGTGCAAGCGCCTTGTATCAACAACTGCAACGGCATCCTCTCTATCTCGGGCGTCTATGCTGGGGCTTCCTGGTCTTACACCCTCAAGAATGGCAGTGGAAACCCCGTTTTCAGTGGCTCGGCCATCAACGGCAGCCTGAGCCTTGGCAATATTTGCGCCGGCGCTTATGAGCTGGAGCTGTCTAATGCCAGCTTGGGGATCCAGCACTTCATCCCTATCGAGGTTCCGGCAAGGTCATACCCCAATGCCACCGCAAGCTTTATCCCCGCTTGTTCTACGGGGCAACTCATGCAGTTATCCTCCAACAACAGCAGCCTGGGCCAGTTCGTCGTCCATTCTTGGCAAGGGCCGGGTGGTTTTTCTTCTACTCAGCCCAGCCCAGTCATCAGCAGCCCCGGCACTTATACCCTGACGCTGATCGTGGATGGCTGCGCCGGCCAGCCCATCCAGGTTGAAGCCCCCGCTACTATGCCCAGCGTGGAGTGTATGGCGGACAGCGATAATGTATTGTTCACCTGGGCAGCTTTACCGCATGATACGGCTTATCAGCTCAACGTCTTGAGTGGGCATAGCGGCAGCTTTGTCGCCGATACCGCATTTTTCGTGAACGGGCTGGCACCCGGCGAGGCCGTCAGTATCGAACTAGCTGCCCTGGGTACTGGCCCTTGCCCGCTGGTGACCGTAACAGCAGCTTGCACAACGCCATCCTGCCCCCCCTTGACGATTGCCCCTGATACGGTAATATGCCCCGGCGGGCAGGCCCCATTGTGGCTGGATGCCCCAACTGGTTCGACGATTGAATGGAGCCCAGCCAGCTCGCTAAGCTGCACGGATTGCCCCGCTCCGCTTGCCCAGCCTACTGCTACTACCACCTATATCGCAACGGTCAATACCCCTTCTGGTTGTATTTATACCGAGCAAACCAGGGTGCACCTCAACAGCCTGCCCGACGGCATTTTACCCAGCCAAGCCCTATATTACTGCCCCGGCGAAGCTTTCACGGTTTGCTTGCCTCCACAGAATACTTACCTTTGGATGAGCCCCTTCGGGTTTATCACCACCGGCAATTGCCTGAACTTCGTCAACCCTACGGCTAGCCTGGCAGGATTATACCGCATCCAGGTGCGCCTCCCTGGCGGCTGCCGCTTCACGGAAACGCTGCGCCTGCAAGTCCACCCGGATTGCGGCGGCTTGCTGCCGCCCTGGATGCTGTCCCAAGCCCCAGCGGAAACCAGCGGCATGGCGGTATTCCCCAACCCTGCCAGCTCTTTTATAATGGTTGAACTGCCCCAGGCTGGCCCTGCCGAGCTGGTTCTCTTTGACCTGAACGGCCGCTTGGTACTGCGTTGGCATACCCAGGAACAACTTACGCGCCTGCCTCTAAATGGGCTGCCCAATGGGGCTTACCTCTTGCAGG
>CAYSPJ010000085.1:20212-22602 GCA_964432875.1 uncultured Phaeodactylibacter sp.
CTCAAGGCCGATCTACCTCTCCCCCATTCGCCCGCGGCTCGCACTCGATGGGGTTCATGCCCAGGCGGCAATCGCTGGGCGTTTGGGCATAGCGCTGATGGACCTGCCGGAAGCCGCCCAAGAAGACATCGCGATAGAGGAAATCAGTAATATCTTCCACGTGTTCCGTCAGGGGCAGGCTGTTCCACTCGTGTTGGCCATAGCAGGCAGTGACCAGATAATAGGACATGCCGATATTGCGCAAGCGTTGGGCGATATTGTACCCACCGTGCAGGGGCAGGTAACCCGGCTCCGTTTCCTGGCAATAGTGGTGAGAGGCCGCGGCATAAGGTATAAGCGGATCGCAGGGGCCATGGAAGAGGAGGGTGGGGATGGCTCGGCGCCGTGAAATGAGGTTGGTATCCACAATAGCGCCAGCCATACTGATGAGCCCGGCGTATTTGAAATCAGTGGGCAGCTTGGGGCTGGCCGGCAGCAGGTCCCGGTCGCGCCAGTAAGCCGCGTGCAAAGCTGCCTCGGCACCAGCGCTGCTGCCCGCCAGCACCAGGCGGGAGGGGTCGACGCCCAGGCGGGCTGCGTTGTTGAGCAAGTAGTTGGTCGCGTCGCGGATATCCTCTACTGCAGCCTGGAAAGTCTTGATTTTATTGGCGGCGGGCTGGCTGCACCCAAAAGACTGGCCCCGCATCGTGAGGCGATAAGACATGGATGCGACAACGTACCCCATGCGGGCCAGGCGCTCGGCAAATGCCGCCTGAGCCGGCTCGTCGCGCCGGCCACCGGAGAAGCCCCCGCCATGCACGTATAAGACGGTCATACGGCTACGCGCTTTGTCGCCAGCTGGCTGGTAGAGGTCTAATGCGAGGGAAGCGCCCTCCTTACTGACGTAGGTATAGGTATCCTTTTGCACTTGCCCGAAACAGGTCGATTGGTAGCGCTTATCCCCGCCGAGGCGCGCGGAAAACAACCAGTTGAGCAAGCTTGGCTCCGCCAGCGCATTTTTCCAGCTTTCGTGCCGCACATCGGGGTATTCGCTGTAGCGAACTTTAGCCCCCTGGCGGAGCAGCGCCTCATAGACGTTGCGCGAAAGCGCGGGCGGCACCACGTTGTCTTTGGCGCCGTGGAAAAGCCAAAGCGCCGTATGGGGCGCATACAAGGGTGCCAGGAGCGGCTCCCCGCCACCAGCCATAGATACCGCGCCGGCAAAGCGATTGGGAAACCGCGCCAACAGATCAAAAATGGCAAACCCACCCATGGAAATACCCAGGAGATAAATCCGTTGCGGATCGATGGCCTCACCCTGCTGCAGCCGGTCGAGCAGCGCTATGGTGCGCTGCATCGAAGGCATGGGCGTACTGTTGAATGGGGCGCGCCAGCTCTTCCCTTCAGGTATCAATTCCGTCCAGTATTCCTCGGCTGCACATTGGGGGAAAACGACGATAGCCGGGAAATTGCGCCTGGCTGCAGGGTCAAGGAACAGGCTGGCACCGTAGGCGAGTTGAGCTTCATTATCAGCGCCTCTCTCGCCAGCTGCATGAAAAAAGACAACCAAGGGATAGCGTTTGCTGCGGCTATAGTTTTCCGGATACAGGATGCGATAGGGCAGCATACTCCCATCGGCAGACTGGAACTGGCGTTTTTCAAAGAGGCTAGTATCTTGGGCATTCACGTAGAGTATGGGCAAGAGTAAAAGCATCAGGAGGATATGTTTCATGGCGGCTTTGATGATTTTTCTGGATTTTTGAACGGCAAAGATAAATGAAAACGCCTTTATCAAATCCAAAGCAAGTTTTTTCAAAAAAAACGCACTTAGTTTTGTTTTAAAACTAACTACCCTTAACTTTACGCTCGAAAATAACCGCTACACCGCTTATGAAAATCGCCATCGCTCAGCTCAATTTCCACATCGGCAACTTCGAAGGCAACCTCGCCAAGATGCTACAAGCCGTCGCCGAAGCCAAGAGGCAGGGTGCGGACCTGGTCTGCTTCAGTGAGTTAGCCACCGTGGGCTATCCCCCACGCGATTTCCTCGAGTTCGAGGATTTTATTGAATTAGCAGAGCATTCCGTGCTGGAATTAGCTAAAGCGGCACAAGGCATTGCAATTGTAGCGGGCTCTCCCTCCAAGAATCCTGTGATTGAAGGTAAGGACCTTTACAATTCCGCCTACTTCCTGGCGGAGGGGCGGGTGCAGCAAGTACAGCATAAAACCCTGCTGCCTACCTATGACATTTTTGATGAGTACCGCTATTTTGAGCCCGCCAGCACCTGGCAAACCATAGCATACCAAGGCAAACGCATCGCGCTGACCGTCTGTGAGGATATCTGGAATATCGGCAATGAAAACCCGCTTTATACCATCTGCCCAATGGATGAACTGATGCCACAAAAGCC
>CAYSPJ010000086.1:0-22419 GCA_964432875.1 uncultured Phaeodactylibacter sp.
GGCAGTTGGCAGTTGGAGCGGAGCGACATCCCGGACGAGCGCAGCGAGAGCGGGATGGCAGTGGCAGTGGGCAGTGGGCAGTAGGCAGTTTGAATGCGGCAGGGGCTGCCCTTGTGGCCGCCTGGCAGTATGCAGTCACCCGAAGGGCGAGAGCGGGATGGAGTGTAGTGAAGCAGGAAGCCCCCCCGGCTTTAGACGAGAAAATGATACTTACTTTTTGGGTCTCCCCAGCACCGCATCTAACTCCAATCTCCCCAGCAGCTCGTGCTCCAGCGTCTCGCCGCTGCGCAGGGTATGGCGGCGAGCGTAGCCGTGGACCGAGGGCGCCCAATAGCGCTCAAGCTGCTGGTCAGGCAAGTTGACGATCCACAGCTCGGGGATGCCGGCTTCGGCATAGAGTGGCAGCTTGAGGGTGCGGTCTTTTTCCAGGCTGCTGTCAGCTATTTCGATGATCAGCAGGATATCCTCAGGGCCAGGGTGGGATTCGGCGTAGTAGTCGTCCCGCTGGCGCAGGATCGCCAAGTCTGGCTCTGGCTCCGAATGCTCAGCGATGCGCACCGGGTCTTGTACGCTGAGCAGATAAGCTTCGCCGAGCATGGCACGGAGGAGGTTGGCGAGCCGCTTGACCGTACTGGCATGTTTGGGGCTGAT
Organism: uncultured Phaeodactylibacter sp.; assembly: GCA_964432875.1. Classification (GTDB taxonomy): domain Bacteria; phylum Bacteroidota; class Bacteroidia; order Chitinophagales; family Saprospiraceae; genus JACJYE01. The sequence continues at coordinate 652 of CAYSPJ010000086.1, forward strand.
GGGACTCATATCGTAGATTTTCCCCGCGATCAGCTCAACGCGCTGCGCCTCAAACAGCCCCGCCTCGCCCATGCGGTGATAGGCTTCTACAGTGAAGTCGTGAGTAGGAGGCAGCCGGTCAGCGGTGATGGTAGTCATACGTGAAGCCCATTTAGCGGGTGGTCAATAATTGCTCGAGCATTTATCTCGCAGCTACAAAGCTAAGCCAAATCTGGCATTTTTTCAAGCCACGTCAAACATTTGGCGTAACTTTGTAAAAGAGATTAAGAGCTTGTTCAGGTTTTGTTTTTGATGCCCAAATGAGTCAATTTTTTGCTTAGGCGAGACGCCGAAAGGGGAACGTAGCAGCGCTACGAAGCCCGTTTCGGCAACGAAGCATAAGCGAAAAAGTGGCCATTTGGGCGCGAAGGATAAAACCTGAACAAGCTCTAAAATACAACTTCATGAAAAACCTTTTCGCCAGCCACCGATACCCAGCAGCCCGCCTCCGCATCATTTTCGTGCCAGTTAATGAAAAACAAGTGGTATTTTTGAGTACGTAAAACCTGGGATTCATGCGCCTAGTATATGTTGCTCTATTTTTACCGATTTTTACACTGGGGGATGCTCCTCCGGCACCTGCCCTTGCGGTTCACTCCCCTCTGGAGGTAAGCCATTATGCCTGGGTGTTAGGCTGCCGGGCAAAAGCGGCTTCGGATGTGTGTGTGCCTGCAAGGGACCTGATGGCGGCGGCCGGCTGGCCGAGTTCGCCATGTAGATTAGATCTTTTGCGATGCCTCCCCATCGCAACGAGCCTATTGACCAAATCAACTAATCTGATGGATGCACTTTTTACTGCTTATACCGGAGATAACCCTGGGGCAGCCCTGGCCATCATCCAGGATGGCGAGCTGCGCTACCAGAAGGGCTATGGGCTGGCCGATTTAGAGGCCAATAGCCCGGTGACTGCCCGCACCAACTTCCGGCTGGCTTCGATTAGTAAGCAGTTCACGGCTTCGGCCATCCTCTTGCTGGAGCAAGCAGGCAAGCTCGACTTGGATTGGCCCTTAAGCGTGGCCTTCGAGGGCTTCCCCGCATACGGCCAAAATATCCGGATCCATCACCTGCTCAACCACACTTCGGGCATACCGGACTACGAGCCGATGGTACCTGCCGCAACCAAGCCCCACGAGCTGCGCGATGCCGAAGTGCTGGAGATCATCCTGAAAACAGATTCCGTGTATTTCCCGGCAGGAACCCAATTCCGGTACAGCAATACGGCTTACGCCCTCCTGGCGCTAATGGTCGAAAAGTATTCTGGACAAACGTACCCGGCTTTTTTGCAGGAGCACATCTTCGAGCCGCTTGGCATGACGGCGACCGTCGCCTACGTGCAAGGGCAGCACGAAGCGCCGGAGCGGGCCTTCGGCTACGGGAAACACCAGGGAGGCTGGGTGCAAAAAGACCAAAGCAGCACCTCAGCAGTACTGGGCGATGGTGGCATCTATTCCAACCTCCTTGACCTCTTGCGTTGGGACCAAGCTTTGCACACCGGCAAAATCCTGCCCCTGCCGGTCATCGAAAAAACCTTTGCCCCGGGCGTGCTCCTCCATGGTGATACCATCCCCTACGGCTATGGCTGGCACCTGAAAACCAGCCCGGCAGGCGAGCGAGTGGTGTACCATACCGGCAGCACCACTTCGTTCCGGAATGTCTTTTACCGCATCCCTTCCCGCAGGCTCAGCATCATCATCCTGACCAACCGCAATACGCCCCGGGAAATGGATATGGTGGGGATGGCGGAGAAAGTGATGAAGGTTTGGGAGAGTAAGCGCGTCAGGCACCCATGAGTTACTCCGCTTCAGTGGCTGATGGGCGAGGTATCAAACGCTTTCTAACCAAAAATGTATCCCGGGAACTCGATTCCAATTTCACAAAAAAACACCCTCGTCCTCGTTATCCTATCGACCGAAAATAGCTGCACGGAGTCACTCACGAGAACGCTCGCTCAATTCCTTCTCCTTGGCTTCCAAGTCATTCAAGACCACGCGGAGCGCATCGGCAGAGACGAAGATTTCCCACAGGCACAGCAGCAGAGAAGCCATCATCAGCAAGAGGCTTAGGCCGAAGACGATCTTGGCGAAGCCTTGCCAGCCTTCATATATCAGGAACATCGTCAAAGTGCAGCCGAGCATACTGACGATAGCCGCCAATTGAGTCCAGCGGATCAGATATACCCGCCGGCGCAAGTTTTTGATCTGCGACAGCAAACCGCGCTCTTGGGTGGCTTCAAAATCGGCCGATAGCTTGCGGATCAGGGCTGAAAGGGCCAGAAAGCGGTTGGTGTAAGACAACATGAGCAGCGAAATGGCCGGGAATAATAGCGCGGGCGTCTGTATTGATAGTTCCATGTGCGAAAATTAGAAAGCTAGGCATGTATAAAGGATGTAAAAAGTCACGAGTCACGAGTTTCGAGCCGCGAGTTCGTCCCCCCGGGGTACTTCGGCACCTGTTAAGCGTAGCCGAGGGGCGAGTTTCGAGCCGCGAGTTTCGAGCCGCGAGTTTCGAGTTCGCCGCTCTCCCTCTCAAGCAATCTCCAGCGCGATGCGCATCATATCGTTGAAAGAGCGTTCGCGCTCCTGCTGGCTGGACAGGGCGCCGGTGAGGATGTTGTCGCTCACGGTCAAGATAGATAAAGCCTGCGCATTCAGCCGCTTGGCGAGGGTGAAGAGGATCTGCGATTCCATCTCCACACCCAGGATGCCGTGGCGCTGCCAGACATCCCAGCGGTGTGACTCAGTATCGTAAAAGGTATTGGTGCTGAAGATCGGCCCCTGCACCGTTTTGATGCCCAGCCGCTCGGCGGCCTGCACGGCAGCGTAAAGCAAATCGAAATCGGCGGTAGCGGCGTAGTGCATGCCCCGGAAGTGGTGCGAATTGGCATCGCTATCGCCAGAAGCGCTCATGGCGATGATGACCTGCCCCAGATCAAGATCGGGCTGGATGGCCCCGCAAGTACCCACCCGGATTATTTTTTTCACCTGATAAGTGCTGATCAGCTCGTTGACGTAGATGCCAGCGCTGCCCATGCCCATGCCCGAGCCTTGGATTGATATCCGCTTGCCCTGGTAGTAGCCGGTGAAGCCGAACATGCCGCGCACCCGGTTGTAACAAAACGCGTCGGTGAGCATGGTTTCGGCCACGTGTTTGGCGCGCAGCGGGTCGCCGGGCAGCAAGACCGTTTCGGCGATTTCACCAATTTTTGCTTCCAGATGTATGCTTGCCATGGTTGGTTATTGATTTATCGATGTAGTTTGGTAGCCGCCTCAAAGGACGGCTATTTCTCGGAAATAACTCTCTCCTGGCCCGGCATAATCCACTTCCAGGGCCTCGGCGATGGTGGCCGCCATATCGGCAAACGAGCGCCGGGTGCCGATTGGCTGTCCGGCCCTGATCCGTTTGCCATAGTTGAGGATGGGCACATACTCCCGGGTGTGGTCGGTGCCATGGTGGGTGGGATCGTTGCCATGGTCGGCAGTGAGGATCAGCAGGTCCTCCGGAGCCAAGCGGTCCAGTAAGCGCGGCAGAAAGCGGTCGAAAGCCATCAAGGCTTCAGCATAGCCCGCCACATCACGGCGGTGGCCATAGAGCATGTCGAAATCGACCAGGTTGGTGAAGATGAGGCCGGTGCTCACTTGCTCCAGCGCTGCCAGGGTAGCTTCCATGCCTGCGGCATTGTCTTCAGTCTTCACATAGCGGCTGATACCCTGTCCGGCGAAGATGTCCACGATCTTGCCGATGGCATAGACCTCTTGTCGGCTTTGGACGATGGCGTCCAGCACCGTTGGGGGCGGCAGGAGGGAAAAATCTTTGCGGCGGGCGGTGCGGCGGTACTGCCCGGAGCTGCCCTCAAAAGGGCGGCAGATAACGCGCCCCACGGCATACTCGCCCAGAAGCATCTCACGCGCGATCTGACCTATCTCGTACTGCCGCTCGATGGGGTAGATCGCCTCGTGCATGGCGATTTGAAAGACGCTATCGGCCGATGTATAGACGATGGGGCGGCGGGAGGCCAGGTGCTCGTCGCCCAGCTCCGCGATGATGGCCGTGCCCGATGCCGCCACATTGCCGAGGGTGCCGCTGCCGATGGCCTGCTCGAAGCGTTGGATGAACTCGCGGGGGAAGCCCTGCTCAAACACCGGGAAGGGCTGTTCGAGCACCAGTCCGGCGATTTCCCAATGCCCCGTGGTGGTATCTTTGCCCGCGGAGCGCTCCTGAGCTTTACCATAAGCTGCGGCGGGCGCAGGCACGGCGGGCAGGAGGTTGTCGGGGTCGATATTGCCCAGGCCCAGGGCCGTCAGGTGGGGCAAGTGCAGCTCCGGGTAATGCTGGGCGATATGCCCCAGCGTGTTGCTGCCTGCATCGCCATACTGCCCGGCATCGGGCAAAGCGCCGATGCCGACGCTGTCTAGTACGATTAAAATGACTCGCTTCATTGGCAGGGGCAGGCTGCTGGGCCTCCGGTTTGGTTCACAGGGCAAGTTTAAGCATTCTCCGGGTATGGGCAAAGCCCAGGCTCGAAGAAGGCGGCATTGCTTGGCAAAAAAACTAAAAAAGGCGCTTTTCACCAGCCTGCTCTCCAAGTTGGTGAAGCGGCACGATTGATTCCTCCCGGCTTTTGCCCCCTTGGCCGATTTTGGGGATATACTATGCCGCAGACGGGCTACTTTTCCGAAAAAAAACACCCATACACCATGCAAGCAGCAGTTTTTACCCAATACGGCCCTCCCGAGGTACTCCAAATCAAGACGGTCACCAAACCTGAGCCCCAAGCCCATGATATCCTGATTAAAATCCACGCCGTTGCCGTCAATTCTGCCGATAGCCGTTTGCGGCGGGCCGATCCCTTTGCCGTGCGGCTTTTCTTCGGCTTGTTCCGCCCCAAAAAGAACATCCTCGGGCACGTCTTCTCCGGCGAGGTCGTCGCTACCGGGGCATCAGCGAGCCGCTTCAAGCCCGGCGATACCGTTTTCGGCACCACCAGTATGAAACTGGGGGCATTTGCCGAATACCTCTGCCTGCCTGATAAGGCGCTGCTGGCGCTCAAGCCCGAAAACCTTAGCCATGCCGAAGCTGCCGCCCTGCCCTTCGGCGGGCTCACCGCCTGGCATTTCCTGCAAAGAGCCGCCATCCAGCCAGGGCAAAAAGTGCTGATTTATGGGGCTTCCGGCGCGGTGGGCACTGCAGCGGTACAGCTCGCCAAGCAGCTCGGCGCGGAAGTGACCGGCGTGTGCAGCGCTTCCAATATGGACTTGGTGCGCTCCCTTGGGGCCGAGCACGTCATTGACTACGCCCAAACCGATTTTTCCGCAGCCGGCCCAGCCTATGATGTGGTTTTTGAAACCGTAAACAAAGCGCCGGTTGCGGCCTGCTTGGCCGCGCTCAAGCCTAAAGGCGTGCTGGTGCTGGGGGCTGCCATGTTGAAAGAGTCGCTCCAAGGGGCTTGGGCCGCCATGACCACGGACAAAAAAGTGCTGTTTGGCGTTACGGCCGAAATGCCCGAAGACCTGCTCTACCTGAAGCGAATGGCTGAGTCAGGCGTGCTGAAAGCCGTCATTGACCGCACTTATCCTTTTGCACAGATCGTCGCTGCGCACCGTCATGTGGATGGGGGGCATAAGAAGGGGAATGTGGTGGTTTTGGTGTGATAGGGGGGGAGGGGAAGTAAAAAGTAAAAAGTAAAAAGTAAAAAGGTTAAAGGTTAAAGGAAAAAGGAAAACGCTGGCGTCCCGGACGAGCGAAGCGAGAGCGGGATAGAATCCCGTCTGAACGGAGTGAAGCGGGAAGGAAAGGGTCATAGCGACACGCCCTACCTAGGTTTCCTAGTGTTTCAACAGCTTTTTCAAGCGTTCAAACCCCTCTTGAGCGGCGAAGCCGTCACCATCTTCAGCACCTTGCACGTAAGTGTATAAGGAAGTACCATCGGCAGCTTTGAAGCCAGGATCGGCACCTTGTTCGATGAGCGTTGCGCACACGTCCCAAAGGCGCATTTGGGCTGCCCTCAGCAGCGGAGAGATTGGGCCTTGCGTTTCATCGAATTCAGCAGCAACATGGAGGTCTGCACCGAATTCGAGCAGCACCCTCACCGTCGCTTCTGGTTGACCATACGAGTCAATCGCCTCGAACAGGATGGGGCGCTTGGTATAGTAGTGTTGAGCATTGGCATCGGCACCTTGCTCGAGCAGCAGGCGGAGTAGCTCGGCATTACCAGCAAAAGCGACGGCGATATGGACGGGGTTTTCGTCCGGCACCATCGTGCTGTCAAGGCTTGCTCCGGCGTCAAACAATATCTGCACGCAGTCCAATTTCTCTTTTGCCCGGTGAGCATCGGTAGCTGCGCTGACGGTAAAGGCGAGCAGTTCCCCACCCTCATTGAGCCGGGAAGGGGGCGTTTGCAGCAGCTTTTTCACCTTCGCGGCCTTGCCATCGCGGATGGCCCGGGCAATGCGGTTGCGTTCCGGGTCCTCAAAGATGGGCTGGGTATATTCGATGGCGTTGCCCAGCCGATGTTTGAATTTCTGCCACGAGGGCCTTAGCAATAGCCAGGCTGTTGGTGCCATGATCAACGCAAAAGCCGTGTACTTCCCCCATTTCCCGGGGAGCAGGTTCAGGGTGAGCAACACCACCATCGCTGCGGCGGACAGGATTAAAATGCCCTCACCCATGCCTCTGGTGGCGGCATCTCCGCCTTTGACCGGGAAGATGGCCATCGCTAGCGCGATGCAAGCCAGCACCGCGATGGCGGCCCAGTTGAGGAAGGTGATGAGCTTTAGTAGTGTCATGTCGTCCAAAAAAATTTTTCCGTCCCTTGACAAAAAGGTGCTTGCGGCCAAGCTACAAAATTTGTGACGATGGTTGATGAAATTAAACTGCTGGTTTCTGATCTTTGCCGTAAATTAATCTCTCAACGATGCTATCTATACCCGCCCCGATCCTGGCTGAGCTCATGCAGCCCTATCCCCTTGCCGCAGGGCAGTTGCGGTTTTATCAAGAGAACCGCTATATCAAGCTCAAGCAGGTGTTCTCCGCCGAAACAATTGCCTTTTTCAATGGACTCATCAGCCGCAAGGTGGAGGAGATGAATACGGTGGCTACTCCCCTATCCGAGCGCACCACCTACGGCAAGGCTTTCCTGCAGCTGTTTAACCTCTGGCGGGAAGACGAAGGTATCCGGGAGTTGGTGTTTTCCAAGCGCCTGGGCAAAATCGCTGCCGACCTCATGCAGGTGCGCGGGGTCAGGCTCTACCACGACCAGGCCTTGTTTAAGGAAGCTGGCGGCGGCATCACCCCCTGGCATGCCGACCAGTACTACTGGCCTCTCGCTACCGACCACGCGGTGACCGCCTGGATCCCGCTGCAAGCTACGCCGCTCGAAATGGGCCCGCTGGAGTTCAGCGCTGGCAGCCACCAGATCGTCAGTGGCAGAGAGCTGAGCATCAGCGACGAAAGCGAACGCCAAATCGCAGCGCGCCTGCGGGTGACGGACTTCCCCCACGTGATCGAGCCTTTCGACCTGGGCGAGGTGAGCTTTCACTCCGGCTGGGTTTTCCACCGCGCCGGCGCCAATTCAACCGACCAGATGCGCAAGGTGATGACCATCATCTACATGGATCAGGATATGGCGCTGAAACAACCGGAAAATAAAAACCAGGTGGACGACTGGAATACCTGGTGCCCGGGTGCCATGGTCGGTGAGGTGATTGATACGCCGCTCAATCCGGTGCTTTTCTCAATTAGCTCATAATCCAATACTTATGAAACCGCTTATTTCCGCCTTTACCCTACTGCTAGGTGCGCTCACTGCCAGCGCCCAGCTTCCCCAGGTCGCTTCGGGTACGCTGTCGCGTTTTGAAAATTTCCCTTCCCAATACGTATCCCCCCGCAACGTAGAGGTGTGGCTGCCGGAGGGCTATTCCGTTCGGAAAAAATATGCCGTGCTTTACATGCACGACGGGCAGATGCTGTTCGACAGCACTACCACCTGGAACGGCCAGGAATGGCAGGTGGATGAGGTGGTAGGCCGGCTGCTCCGCGAAGGCAACATCCGGGACTGCATCGTCGTCGGCATCTGGAACAGCGGATCAGGCCGCCATGCCGATTACTTCCCGCAAAAGCCGTTTGAGCAATTATCGCCAGCCACAAAAGACAGCATCTACGCTGCAGGCCGCGCCAATGGCCATGCGGTATTCGGCGGCCACAAAATCCAGTCCGACAACTACCTGAAATTCATCGTGTCTGAGCTCAAGCCCTTCATCGACCAGCAGTATGCTACCCGCAGAGGCCGCAAAGACACCTTCATCGCAGGCAGCAGCATGGGCGGGCTGATTTCCATGTATGCCCTCTGCGAATATCCAAAGGTGTTTGGAGGGGTGGCCTGCCTGTCCACCCACTGGCCAGGCATTTTTGCGATGGAAGGCAACCCCATCCCCGGAGCATTTCTCGACTACCTGAAAGCGCACTTGCCCAACCCGAAGCAGCATAAGCTCTACTTCGATCACGGCACGCTCAATCTCGATGCCTGGTATGCCCCTTATGAGCAACAAGCGGAAACCATCTTGCGGGCTAGCGGATATACCGTCCGGAATGGCTTAGTCCGGGAATTCCCGGGTGAAGATCATGCCGAGCGGTCCTGGGCCAAGCGGCTGCACATCCCCCTGGAGTTTTTGCTTGGGCAGTGAGTGGCGCGTTTCAGGCTAAACCCTTCCCCACCACCAGCGCCGTCATCGCCCGCAGTTCATCTACCACTACCGTTTTGAACGGCTCCAGGTAGTACAGCCCATGTTCCTGCATCAAAGCTTCAAAGCTGGTGCGCTGCAGCAAGAAGCGGTCGGTGCCATCGGGCATAGCATGGCGGCCCTTGCCCAAGGGGATCATCTTGTCGGCTAAGCCGACATCCGTAGCTACCCTTAGGAATAGTGAGCCGCCAGGGCGCAGCACCCGGGCCAGCTCGCCGACCATCTGCGCGAAATGCGCCTCGTCTGCGGCAAAGTGCAATACCGCGCAGCAGATGATGTGGTGGAAAAAGCCATCTGGGAACGGCAGGGCTTCGACCGGGGCGACTTGGAAGCTATCTGCTGGAAGGCCAGGGTAATGGTGCCGCAAAGCTTCTACGGCCAGCGGGTCGCGGTCGGTGCCATACACCCGGCAGCCCTGCTGCACAAACCAGTGGAGGTTGCGCCCGCCGCCCGCGCCGGCATCGAGGATGCGGTCGGCAGGCGCGTAGCGCCCCTTCATGATCTGGTCGAGCAGGTAGATATCGGTGTGGCCGAGGAGTTGGGCGAGCTGGTCCATGTTGTTTTGGGGCAAAAATACGCATTGCAGCGCTTTTCTGGCGGTTGAGTACAAAGTCTCTAAGATTTTGTATATTTGAGTCTAGGTGTAAGAGCTTGTTCAGGTTTTGTTTTTGATGCCCAAATGAGTCAATTTTTTGCTTAGGCGAGACGCCGAAAGGGGAACGTAGCAGCGCTACGAAGCCCGTTTCGGCAACGAAGCATAAGCGAAAAAGTGGCCATTTGGGCGCGAAGGATAAAACCTGAACAAGCTCTAAGCCCATTGCTTAACGAATGCGCTCCAGTATGCTCAACCGGATCAAACGCTGCCTTCCCATCGGTTATCTAAACTATTATCGCTATTTCAAACAAAAGTGGTCGGCTCATCCATTTGGGGATGCCGACTTGCCCTCTATCTTCTCAGAGATTTACCGCACCAACTATTGGCAAGGCGAAGAGAGCATCTGCGGCTTCACTTCCGGCGTAGAAGCGACTTTTAGAGTGCGGCAAGCCTTGCAGCAGTTGCTGTCCGATCTGCGCATCACCTCCATCCTGGACATCCCCTGCGGCGATTTTGTCTGGATCAAAGAGCTGGATTTAAGCGGAGTCCTTTACACGGGCGGCGATATCGTAGCGGAGATGATTGCCGCTAACAGAAGAGCATATGCTACCGATCACCTCCGGTTCGAAGTGCTGGATTTGACCTCCAGCCCGCTGCCGAAGGCCGATCTGGTGATTTGCCGCGATTGCCTGGTCCACTTGTCTTTTGAGCATATCCGCCAAGCGATTGCCAACATCAAGCGCAGCGGCAGCACTTGGCTGCTTTGCACTTCTTTCGTAAAAAACCAGTTCAACTACGATATCCGGGACGGGGGCTGGCGTACGCTCAATCTGCAAAAGCCGCCCTTCCACTTCCCCGCTCCGGCCACGACGCTGCCGGATGATTGCCCGCTCGGCGATGGCGTCTTTGCCGATAAAGCCCTTTGCCTCTGGAACCTCAGCGACCTCTAAACCCATGACGATGAAGGTGCTCTTCTACAACGACCCACCCTCGGCGCCTGGCGGCGCTGAAACATACTGGCATCAGACGGCGCAGTTTTTAGCCCAGGCTGGCGTAGAAGTATTGCCATTTTCGCTTGAGCGCCCGGTGGCCAATGCCGCCGGAAGGTTGAAGGCTGCCCTAGAACGGCCTCACTGCTTCCCTTCAGCCTCCGGGATCCAGTGTTTTCAACAAGCCGTGCAGGATTTCCAGCCGGACGTCATCCACTTGAACAAGAACCTCAGATATGCCCCGAGCATCAAAGCCGCCCTGCGTGCCTTCAACCTGCCGGTAGTCGCTACCGTGCATGATCACTTCACGGTGCCCTTCCCCATTGACGTAAAAAATCGGCTGAAGAGGTGGATCTACCCCTTCAGGCATTGTGCGAAATATCACATCATCCCGTCTCGCAGTTACTATGATTTGCTAAAAAAGAGAGGCGGGCGGGATATCGTCTATATCCCGAATTTCATTGACAGCCAATACTGGCGGTTCAAGGACTGCTACGACAGCGCGGGGAAAAACCTGCTCTACGTCGGCAGGCTGGAACCGCTGAAAGGCATTTGGGTATTGATTGACGCTTTGCGCTTGCTGCTAAAACGCGACCCCGCTATCCAGCTGACAATTATCGGACAAGGCAGTCAAGAGCAAAAAATCCGGCAAATCATTGCTCGCAAAAAATTGTCGGGGCACATCAAGTTGCTCGGATACCAGCCCCCGGCGGAGGTATTGCGGCAATACCACGGCTCTACGCTGCTGGTGGTGCCTTCATTGCACAATGAGTTGTTTGGGCTGGTGGGTTTGGAAGCTCAGGCGAGCGGGCTTCCGGTGATCGCCAGCGACCTGCCGGGCATCCGGGAATGGTGTATCCCTGGCGTGACCGGCATGACGGTACCACCGGGCGACGCGCGCCAACTGGCTGACGGCATCGAAAAAATGCTGCACGATCCCAGCTTGCGCCAGGCATTGAGAAAGCAGGCCCGAGCTTATGCCGAAGCCAATTATCCGGTTGATCAGGCAATCGGGAAACTAATCGGTTTCTACACCCAAATCTTCGAAGATGATTCACGCAAGCTTACTCGCTAAGTACCTGCGCCTCAAGGAAGCAGTGTATAAAAAGCACTCAAAATTCCACCACGTTGAATACTTGGAGGGGCCACAGATACTGGTGCTGTCGCCTCATCCTGACGACGACGTGCTGGGCTGTGGCGGCACGCTCATCCGGCATATCCAGCAAGGGCATCAGGTCGCGATCCTTTACCTATGCCAGGGTGACAAGGGCATCGCTGGCCTCCGCCCGGCAAAGGCGGCCATCATCCGCAAAAAGGAAGCAGTCTTGGCAGCTCAGGCCCTGGGCATCGCAGAACGCCATCTGCATTTTTTAGCGCAGCCTGATGATGGCTTGTACGTTAGTCCTCAAACCGTCCTGTACTTGAAAGGGCTCCTTGATGCGCTCCGCCCCGATCTGATCTATCTGCCCTCTTTTGTGGACAACCACCCCGATCATTTTCAAACCAACCTCCTGCTCAAAGCGGCGCTTACCAGGCCCGTGCTCCTTTCCGCCTACGAAGTCTGGACGCCCTTAGTGCCCAACCGCATCGTAGATATCAGCGGCGAAATCGAGCAAAAAAGGGACGCCATCAGAGCCCATCAGAGCCAATTGCAAGCGCTCGACTATCTCGAAGCTATCGCGGGGCTGAACCGCTACCGAGGGGGGATGTACCCCAAGAAGCCCATGCAGTATGCAGAAGCTTTTTGCTTCGCGAGGAGCAGCGCGTATTTTGGATTGTTTAGCTAATTGAGCTCATCAACTCCTTTTTGCCTATCTTTACCCGCTCAAACCGTTATCACACCACGCACCAACACGACGCCCATGAGTCAGGAATCGTTCAGTAAGCTATGGAAAATGATTGGGTTGCGCTACACCTCGCACCCCTGGCATGGCATCCCCATCGGGCCGGAAGCGCCAGGGAAAGTGACCGCTTTCATCGAGGTCATCCCCTCCGATACAGTAAAGTACGAAGTGGACAAGCAGAGCGGCTATCTGAAGATCGACCGGCCGCAGAAGTTCTCCAATATCGTGCCGGCTTTGTATGGCTTTATCCCGCAGACTTACTGCAAGGCCCGCGTGGCAGAATTCTGTATGCAGGCTACCGGGCGCGACAACATCGTGGGCGACGACGACCCCCTGGACATCTGCGTGCTGACCGAGCGGGAGGTGACCCATGGCAACATCATCGTCAACGCCACGCCCATCGGCGGCTTCCGGATGATTGACGGGGGCGAAGCTGACGATAAGATCATCGCCGTACTGACTAAAGACGAGGTCTATGGCCAATGGCACGACGTGAGCGAGCTGCCCCCCAGCATCGTCAACCGCCTGCGCCACTACTTCCTCACCTATAAGCAGCTGCCGGGCGAGCCGGCCAATTGCGAAATCACCCACGTCTATGGGCGTGAAGAAGCCCTCGAAGTCATCCGCCGCAGCCAAGCCGACTACCACCATGCCTATGGCGACCTGGAAGGGGTGTTGTCGGCCACCTTGTCCGAAGCTTTCCACTTCAGCCGCCGGCAGCAGGATTTGCTGGGGGGGCTGTAAATAGGGGCTATTTTGCCGAGAAATAATGACTCATATTGGCTATTGCCGCAACACGACCAGCTTCTTGGTCTCTTTGTAAGCACCTGCCTGTAAGCAATAAAAATACACCCCATTGGGCAAGCCAGCGGCACCCCACTCTCGCGAGTGCGTGCCAGCCGTGAATTCCCCAGACAGCAAAGTGGCGACTTCCCTACCGGAAACATCAAACACCTTGAGCGATACACGGGATGCCGCAGGTAGATAAAAGCCAATCGTCGTCGTTTCTTGTATTGGGTTGGGATGGTTTTGAAAGAGGATGGCCAGCGCTGCTTCAGCGACGGGCTGTTTTTCCTGAACCAGGATGAGTTCTTCCAGGGGGAAACGCCAAACGCCAGATCTACTTGTTCCTACAAATAGGTAATCGCCATGCAAGGCCAAGGCCCGGATGTCGAAATCAGATAAACCTTCATTGATTGCTGCCCAGCTTTCGCCTTCATCGGCAGAAACGAAGACGCCTTCGCGCGTGCCTGCGAACACAGCCGTTTCGTTGGCAGCCAGGGTATATACTGGAACGTTGATTAAACTTTCGTTGACACGAGCCCAGCTCGAGCTATCGTTGGCAGTGCGAAAAAGGCCGTTTTCCGTGCCGGCAAAAAGGCTGGAGCCCTGCGCCGCCAAGGCGTTTATTTTAGTTTGCAAGCCTTCATTGAAAGGCTCCCAATAATTGAAGGTTTCTAAGTACCGGAAAACGCCTTGGCTGGCAGTGCCGACATATACATCCGTGCCGTTGTAAAGCAAGGCATGGAGCCAACTGTTTGGCAGACCGTCAGAAATGACCACCCATGATTCTCCATTGTCGGCAGAATGGAAAACCCTGCCAGAGTTGGAGGCAGCAAAGATATCTGCTTCCCGAGCCACCATAGAGGATACTGAAATGCCAGGTCTTGATACCTGCCAACTCGTTCCTTGGTCATCGGAGCGGAAAATGCCGCCATTGTAAATAATCCCAAGTGAAACTGCCCCGTCTTGAGTCCCTGCAAAGAGGTAAGAACCGCTGTGGGCAAAGGCATAAGTTGTCGGAGAAGTTATGCCTGCCGTGGAAAGATTCCAGGTCTCGCCATCGTCAGTTGACCAGGAATTGCCGCTATGCATCGTGCCGACGAAGAGGCGCTGGCCGCTAGGCGCCAAAGCTGTCACCCAAGTATTGGTTAGCCCATTGCTGGAAAAATCCCAAGTAAGCCCGTGGTCAGAAGAACGGAAAGCCCCTTCGCGAGCGCCGATGATCACCTCTTGATCAGAGATTAAAGCTGCCATTCCAAAAACCTTCAGCAAAATGCCACCTATTTGACTCCAAGTGGTGCCGTCAAAAAGATAGCGGAGAATGCCAAAGGTTGACCCCACGATTAGATAATCCCCGCTTACAGCCAGCGCATTGATAATCTGATACGGTATTGCTCCTGGGTTGATGCCGGCCCAAGTCGCGCCGTCATCAGGCGAGTGTAGAATGGTTCCAAAGTCGGAGCCTACAAAAATATCCGTTCCTCTATAAGCTAGGGCATCGACTTTGATGCTCCAGGACGTCTCGACTTTACTCCAAGTTATTCCATTATCCATCGAACGGAAGAGCCCCTGCCCGGTCCCAGCTAAAATAGCAGCGCCATTAGTCGCCAGCGAGTGAACCGCCAGGTTTGTCAATCCTTCGTTGGCAGGTGCCCAGCTTGCGCCATCATCGCTAGAGCGAAAAACACCCCCGCCATTGGTACCTGCCAATAACACCTCATCTGTAGCTAACAACGAGAGAAACCAAGAATTGGCTATGCCTTCATCACATACGGCCCAAGTATCGCCATGATCATCTGAACGGAACAGCCGGCTTATGGAACCAGCAAAAACCCGCCCTTCGCGCGTAGCGAGATATCGAATAGATTGCCGTGCAATCCCCCCATTCGCGGGCACCCAGCTCTCCCCATTATCCGCTGAGCGGAAAACGCCGTTGTTTGTGCCTGCATACACATAGCTCTCACCTTTCGCCAGAGACAGGACAAAGCCCCCGCCTGGACCGTTGGTTTGCTCCCACTGAGCAAGGAGTGGATGGGCATGAAAAAGCACGAAACTAAAGGACAGTAACAGGTAGGATATCCAATTCATGACATTATCAATAAGATGGCTTCCAAATATTGCCGTTGGCTAAACATGTATCGAAAGGCAAGGTACGAAAAAATGACGTAACAATTTTTTCGTATGTGTTTTATTTACAGCCATTATCCAGTGTCGCGGCAGTACTGAGCTCTGCTCATCGAAAACTACAAACACCTCTGCAAATTTAAAAAGCCTTCCGTACAGCTAAATTGGACCTCAAAAGAGGAGCTATTCCGAACAGGTATTCAACCTGAAGCACTAATCACGGGTTGAAGCCATACCTATCTAAACGGATCACTCCACTTAGGATTAGTAGCCATGCCATCATCGGTCAGGGTGTGCAAAAAGGCGACGAGGGCGGCTTTCTGCTCGGCATTGAAATTGAGGCGGATCGGCTGCCCATTAGGGGCAATCAAGGGCGGGGCCAGATTGGGGTGGGGCTGGATGCCGCTGTTGTAGTGCTCGACCACTTCCTCCAGCGTTTGGAATCGGCCATCGTGCATATAGGGGGCTGTCAGGGCGATATTGCGGAGCGTGCCAGTCTTGAAAGCGCCGACAAAGCGGGCTTGCTGCGGGAAAACCTCCGCTGCACCTAAATCGCTGGTGGAAACGGCATCCAGCCCATTGTTTTGTGGGCCAGGGTTGGAACTGACGAAAGCCTCGGTAGTATGACAGACAAAACAACCGCCCCCGCCGTTCGGCACGGGTTGGAGGAACAACTGCTTGCCCAGGTTCTCCTGGGGTGTGAAGTTGGGGAAAGGCGCCCCGAGGCTGGGGGCCTGCGCCCGCCCAATGTCGTACTTGCTTTGATAGCTCACGATACTGCGGACAAACTGCGCCAGCGCCCGCGAAATGCGCTCGGCATTGATCGTTTCATCGCCAAAAGCATTCTTGAACAACGAGGGGTAGTAGGGCTGTCCGCGCACAATAGTTTCCAGTTGGGTCAGGCTGAGCCCCATCTCCACCGGGTCTTGGAAGGGCATCAGTACCTGATCTTCCAGGGTAGCGGCACGTTCGTCCCAGAAAAAGCGGCCGCGCTGGTAAAAGCGCGCATTGATCAGCGTCATGGAATGGCGGCGCGTCAAGCCGCTTTCGAAACCGCGGCTCAGCACTTCAGGATCGCTGAAACCATTGGCGGCAATATGGCAAGAGGCGCAGGCGACTGTGCCATTAGCGCTTAGCTTTTTGTCGTAGAACAGTACTCGCCCCAGGGTCGCGCCATGGTCGGTCACCGGGTTGTTCAAGGGCGTGTTGTCCAGCCCATTGATGGAGGAAGGCAAGGGGCCGCCGCTATTGGCGATGAAGTGATCCGGGATGTCGCTCAATGCCGCATAGTGGTAAGGCGTAGCTGGCAGGTTGAGCCCGGCTAGCGGATCAGATACTTTTGGGGGTTCGTCTTTTTCACACGAAGCAAGGGCTAGGGTAAGCGCCAGTAAGAGCAGGATGACGGATGTGGTTTTTAGCATAAAGGGCATTTTTAAGGGGATTGGACTTTAGTGCCTGGGAAAGGTTTAATCAAGGGGCTTAAAAAGACAGGCCCGCCTTGGAGGGTTCCAAGGCGGGCCTGTCGTACCCAGCGGTGAGTAGCCGCTTACAGATCCACTTCCTGCCTGCCGCTCACGTAGATTACATGGCACTCATCTGCTTTGATGACGAAAGGTTCATCTACAACTACCGCACCAGCAACGACGCCCTGGAAGCGGAAAGGCTCCGTCCTGTTTCGTAGCATGGCATGATAGCTGTCGTCCAGCACAGGATAGACGTTTTCGGCCCATACATTTTCGCGGCCAACCCGCAACGTATCTCCAGTGTTTTCGCGAATGGTGTAGTAGTCATCGAGCGCATCGCCATTCACGGTAATGGCAATAGTGACGAATTCTTCCGTGCAGGCTACTTCGTCGTTCTGTTCGCAAGAGGTCATCCCCAGTAGAGCCACCAGGGAGAGGGTCAACAATAACGCTTGTCTGGTCATGGTTATGAATTTTTAGGTTTAAATCCCGCCTATTGTTGGTCGGTGATATCAACAGGACGTGTTGAAACGGCTGCATGATGGCAGGAATGAGGTACTTAACTTTTTTATAACAAAAACCCATTAAGACTCGCCCACAAACCCTTGCCAAACAAGTAAATACATTAAAACCTAAAACTCCACCCGATAGCTCAACACCGGAATGAGCGGCGCCTGCTGCCAGTATTGTGGAATAGCGGAAGTGGTCCAGATAAGGCCCTTGCTGCTTGCCTGGTCGCTGGGGCCTTTCGCAGTCACATCAAGGCCGAGCAGGCCAGCCTGCAGGGCGTCTTCGCGCTTTTCGGAATTGCCGCAGCAGTGCCAAAAGTATGCCGCAGCGGCAACCTACTAGCTCGGCATATTCCACGCAGTAGAGTCTGCAGCAAGCTCACCTTGTCTGAATCGCAGGGTATAATGGAAAAAATTTGCCCAAAATACGCTTATAATGGAAAAAATTTGCTTATTTCGCTTCAAATAGCACCGTTAATGGAAAAAAATCTCCCGCTCGAACTTCAGGAAGTCCTCTTCTCCTCGAAAGATCCAGCTATTAGCAAGCAGCTTTCCAAGTTAGTCAAAGGGGGGAAGTTGCGGAAAATTGCCCCGAGGATATACACGTCGAATTTCGACGATCGGCCGGAGGCGATTATCCGGCGAAACCTGTACTTGGTTCTGGGAAAGCTCTACCCCGGCGCAGTCCTGAGCCACCGGTCAGCCTTGGAGTTTCAGCCGACCACAGCAGGACATATTTTTCTTACCTACACCTACTCGAAAAAGATTGCTTTGCCTGGCATCGTAGTCCGCTTGCTAGAGGGCCCGGGGCCTATCGCTGGCGATAACCCTTTGTCTGGAGGGTTATATGCGTCACAATTGGAAAGGGCCCTGCTGGAGAATTTACAGACGTCAAGGCGATCAGGCCCCGAATCCAAGATTTGCCCATCGGCAGAAGTGGAAAACCGTCTAGAGCAAGTCATCCGCATGAGGGGAGAAGCCGGGCTGAACGAGCTAAGGGATCGCGCCCGTGAAATCGCCCTCCAATTGGGCATGGACACAGAATTCGACAAGCTAAATAGCCTCATCGGCGCCTTGCTGACCTCCCGGCCCTCTAAACTACTCACCTCACCCCTCGCCTTAGCCAGAGCATTCGGCAACCCTTATGACCCTGCGAGGTTGGAACTGTTCGAGGCATTGTGGGCGTCTCTGAATCGGCAGGAATTCCCGAGCCTGCCAGACCCCAATACTTCCCTCCAGGCTTTCAGGAATTTTGCCTTCTTCGAAGCCTATTTTTCCAACTATATCGAAGGCACGGAATTCGAAATCGAAGATGCGATGCGCATTATCGAGACGCAAGTGCCGATGCCTGCCCGCAGCGAAGACTCCCACGATGTGCTCGGCACCTGGAAAATCGTGAGCAGCCGCGAGGAGATGCAGGCTATCCCTCAGTCGCCGGATGAGCTGTTGGACATCCTCCTTCACCGGCATAAATTGCTCTTGAGCGCCAGAACATCTAAAAACCCGGGGCAGTTTAAAAACCAAAACAACCGTGCGGGGGAGACCTTTTTCGTAGATCATACCTTGGTGAAGGGCACTTTGATCAGAGGGTTTGATTTTTACCAGGCACTGAAGCCCCCATTCGCCCGAGCGGCTTACATCATGTTCCTCATCAGCGAAGTGCACCCTTTTTTAGATGGCAATGGGCGCATTGCCCGAGTGATGATGAATGCCGAGCTAGTGAATCAAAAAGAATCCAAAATCATCATCCCGACGGTTTATCGCGACCACTACATGACCGCGCTCAGGAGGCTCACCCACCATCATGATCCCGAGCCTTATCTACGGATGTTGCGCAGAGCACACGAATTCAGTGCTACCGTTGCTGGCGAAGACCCGGAAGCAATGAAAACCTATCTGGAGCGATGCAATGCTTTCAAGCGGCATGACGAAGCTCAATTGCTGCTCGCCAAGCCTGGTTGACGGCCGCTCTTGCCCCCATTTCGTCAGCAGCTTAGGGCTGAAAGCCTGCCGTTAAAACTACGCCGCTAAAGCAAACCTAAAACTCCACCCGATAGCTCAATACCGGAATGAGCGGCGCCTGCTGCCAGTACTTGACGGACTGGCTCTTGCTGTCGTAGTATTCCCCAAACACATTGGCCCGGTTGGTGGTGTTTTGGATATCCAAAGCTAAGGTGGTAGTCAGGTGCTGGAAGTTGCGCTTGAGGCGGAAGCCCGTGTCGAGGCGGAAGTAGCTGGGCAGCTGCACCGAGAAAGCGCGGCTCTCATCGCGCACCGTCTTGCCCTGTTCGATGGAAGCTTCCAGGTCGATGGGCGTGGTGTGCTGGCCGCCCATGTAGGTCAGTTTCAAGTTCAGGCCGAAGGTGCGGTTTTTCGAGTTGCGGCGCCAGTCCCATTCCTTGCCCATCACGATGCTGCTGAGGAATCGGGTATTGAAGCGGGTATTGCGCCAGATTTCGTCGGACCCCTGGTATTCTGATTGGAAAAGCGCGGCGGAAAGCAGGAAGTAGAAGCCGCGGGTCAGGAACTTTTCGGCGGTCAGTTCGGCACCGTAGTTGCGGCCCTTGCCGGCGTTCGCCAGGATTTCGCTGGCGAAGCCGTCGCGTAGGTTGAGTACCGAAAAAGCATCGCGCCCATCGCGGCTCACCGGCAGGTCGAACAGCGCCTGGTAATACAGCTCTGGCTTGAGGTGCCAGTTGCCCGGCAGGGCGTGGTCGTAAGACAGTACGATATGGTGCGCCCGGCTGGGCTGCAGGCCGCGGTTGGGCTGGGCACCATCTTCATCGAGGATGAAGTACAGGCCTAGCGGCTGGATCTGCCCGTGCAGGCCATAGCCCAAGCTAATTGACTGGCGGTCGTTGAAGGCGTATTTCACTGCCGCGCGCGGTTCTACCGAGTAGGTGTCATTCAGAAAGAAGTAGAGGGCATGGGCTCCGGCATTTAGGGTCAGGCGCTCGGAGGCGCGGAATTGCCACTGGGCGAAGGCATGGGCGGAAGCGGCAGCGCCATCGTTGCGCAGGCGCTCGGCGAGCCGCTCGTCTTCGTCAGCCCATTCGCGCTGCAGCAGCGCAAAGTCCATGAAATTGATATAGCCCCCGGCGCGCAACAGATGGCGCGGGCTGAATTTGTGGGTCAGGGTGGAGGAAACCGTGAGGCGGCGCTGGTCGTAGCTGCCTTCGTTCAGGCGGCGCAGGCTGTAGTCGGGCTGGAACTCCTCGGTATGGTCGGCGTTGCGGGTGCCAGATAGGGCGACTACGTTGCGCAGGAAGGTATGATTACCCAGAGCCACGCGGTGGGTCAGGCCCACTACGCCCGTATTGGCGGTAAAGCCCCAGGTGTAGCGCTTATCCAGGTTGATGTCCCATAGGACAGAATCGGGCTTGCCTTCGTGGCTTTGCTGGCTGATGCCGCCCATCCCGAAAAGCGTGAACTGCCCCAGCTTACCGGCCGGCAGCCAAATGTTGAATGACAGGTCCTGGAAGTCGGTCTGTGCGTCGCCGATGCTCACACCGAGCTGGCTCAGCAGCGAAAGGGTAGAATAGCGGTAGTTGACCAGATAGGAGCCATTCTGCTTGCCCAGACGCAGAGGGCCTTCGGCAGCCACATCCAGGCCTAGCAAACCGGCCTGCAGGGTGTATTCGCGCTTTTCCGAATTGCCCCGGCGCAGGCGCAGGTCGAACACGCCGGAGAGGGCGTTGCCATACTCGGCGGCAAAGGCACCGGTCATGAAGTCGGAATTGGACAACAACTGGGCACTGATGATGGAGATGCCGCCGCCGGAAGTGCCTACCGCCGAGAAGTGATTGGGATTGGGGATGTCCACCCCTTCCATACGCCAGAGCAGTCCGTTGGGGGCATTACCGCGGATGGAGATAGCGTTGTTGCCGTCGTCGGTCGTGGCCACCCCGGCAAAGGCCGAAGCCATGCGGCCGGGGTCGTTTACGGCGGCGGCGAAGCGCTGAGTCTCCTCCACCGAAAAGGTGCGGGCGCTCACGGTGGAGAGCTCGTTCAGCGGCTTCTGTTTTTCCGCATTGGCCCGCACTACCACCTCTTTCATGGAGATGATGTCCTCCTCCAGCTCGATGGTGAGTTCCACCTCCTTGCCGGAGTTGAGGGTGATGTTGGGGATAACAGCTTCCTTGTAGCCGATATAAGTCACGTGCAGGGTGTGCTTGCCCACGGGCACTTCCGGCAGGCGGAAGCGCCCGTCGAAATCGGTGGTGGTGCCGGTAGGCTGCTCGCTGCTCACCAGCGCCACGGTAGCGCCGATGAGCGGGGTCTTCACGGCTTTGTCCACCACGGTGCCTTTCAGGGTCTGGGTGTACTGTTGGGCAGGGGCTGCCGCCGAGGCGAGCAACAGGATGAATAGGAGCAAGAGGTGCTTGTTCATAAGATGGAATATGGGTTTTGGTGTTTTTCTGATGATAAGGGTCACTGCTCAGGCGTCGCCCTGAGGCGATGAGGTTGCAGCTACCCAAGCTTTTTCCTTCGCTTGCCCGCCGTGGCGGAAGCAGGAGCTTTGGAAAAAACATAGGGTAGATGCGCAGGAGGGTGGGGTACCCTTATGGGAGGGGGGGGGAAATTTGCAAGTGGTCGGTATCCGCCGTGCCCGGGATTTGGGATTCAAGGCGATGATGGCCGGACGGCATCCCGCCGTTCAGCGCTGCCGGCGCGCCAAGAGGGGGCA
>CAYSPJ010000087.1:0-7082 GCA_964432875.1 uncultured Phaeodactylibacter sp.
AGGCAGCCACTCCGCTTCGCACGCTGAAAATGTCCAGTAGTATGGGGCAAGGGATTTGTTTACACAAGGGGGGGTGACGAACCTGGCACGGAAGCTTTCATCCCTGCGGGGTTTTTCCGCCCGGCATACGGAAAAGCGCAGCAATTCATGCACAGCATTTTGAATACCTGGGCTTTGGGGCGACAAAATGAAATACACCCGGCTTCACCTCTAACGCAGTTATTCCACAGGGCTGGGCCCCCGCACGCAGAGGCTGGCGGAGGATCAAGGGGGGACAAGTTTTACAGGTAGAATGCGGAAAGCCTGCCAAATTTAATATTCGAGAACATGTGGATAATGTAACTTATTTTAATTTTTTTGTAATAGTTTTAAACGAAAAAAACCAAACCTTTGTGTGTGAAAATTTTTTCACCCCCAAAAAACCAAATAACATGAGTAAGGATAAAGGAAGTAAAGACAAAGGCAACAAAAAACAAAAAAAAGCGCCCGCAGATAAACTTACAGGCAAAACTAAAACGCCTTCGGCGTACAAGTCTGAAGGGAAAAGCGGCTCTGCTGGCTCACAAAACCTCGATGTATTTGTGCCGAAGCCGGAATCAAAGCCGGTTGGGAAGCACTGATAGAGGATGCGCGGCACAACATACCTGCCTGTGCCGCTGAGATTGGAAAAAGACAAGCCGCCTTTGCTTTGCAAAGGCGGCTTGTTGATATAATAAAATATTGAAAATAATCCCCGTATCCCTAGAACCGGTATCCGAGCGAAAGGCCGAAGCCCGTGTTTTTAATGGCAGTCTTGCCGCCGGGGAAGCGCTTGTCCTCTGGATTGATTTTTGCCATCCCAAGCTGTGAGTTCAACTGCAAGAATATCCCGTTTGCCATTTCATATCCGGCGAATACATTACCTCCAAAATCCAGCGCCTTATAATATGGCGTCGTCAATGGATCGGTCAATTCGACAACATTTTTGAACTCTACATCCGATTCGACTTTTGTTGAGCCGCCTCCTTCGAGCGTTACCTTACCCTTGATACCGTAACCCACATAAGGGCCAAACCCGATCATTACGAACCCGTTGCCTAATGCGCCTTTGTACACCAGGTTCAGCGGCAATTCCAAGTAGGATAATTGATACGTACTGTTTATGGCATCTTCGGTATTCTTTGCCCCTTTAGTGGAGAATAGCAATCCCGGTTGAAAGTAGAATTCCGGGACGATCGGTATCTGGGCATTTATCCCGGCGTGGAATCCAATGGTCATGTCATTTTCAAGCTTGTCTCCATTGAAATCTTTCCCATTCAAATTTTGAACATTCACCCCGGCGAGGATGCCAAAGGCGGTATTACTGCTGCCTGAACTTTGAGCATTCGCTAATGCAGCAGAAAGCATAAGCAGGAATGCTAAAAAAAGATTACTCGTTTTCATGGTTGATGATTGATAAAGAGCTTGCTCAGATTTTGTTTTAGCTCTAATGATGGAATTTGAGCAAGCTCTTAATGGTGAAATAAAGATTATTTGCCGGCCTGCTTTTCAGCTTCAGCCTTCATGGCTTCGTTTGCCGTAATCAGGAACTCTACCCGGCGGTTTTTATCCCGGCCATCCACGGTGTCATTAACATATTTCGGCAGCATTTCGCCAAACCCTCTGGTCGTCAAGCGGCTGCTCGAAATACCCTTCGCGACTAAATAAGCAGAAACGCTAGACGCCCGCTGTACGGAAAGTTGCTGATTGTACGCTTCGCTCCCTTTACTGTCGGTATGCCCTTGGATTTCAATGTCCGTGTCCTCATAACTATTCAGTACGACTACCAGCTTATCCAAATTCGCTTTGGCCTCATTCGACAAATTTGACTTGTCAAACGCAAATAAGACGCTGCTGCTGAATTCCACAATAATCCCTTCTTCAACCCGGACAACCTCTACATCCGGTACTTTTGCTTTGATTTCCTCAGCCTGTTTGTCCATCTGGCGGCCAATTATCGCGCCAGCAGTGCCTCCCACTGCTGCGCCAATGATAGTGCCTAATGCGGTATTGCCTGCGGTCTTTCCGGCTATAGTGCCTATGGCAGCGCCTGCAGCTGTCCCCGTAATGGCGCCCTTCTGGGTTTTATTTAAAGAGGAGCAGCCTGCAAAAATTAGTGCTACACCTAACAAAACGGGAATCAACCCTTTTCTAAGCTTTTTCATCTTTGGTTATTTTAGCGAATAAAAACTATTTATTCACCACGTAAGATAAGCATTTATCCCATGATTGATGTTATATATTTTCAGGAGATAATTGCGTTTTTCATACAATTTGCACCATGGGTGCGAATGTTGTAAGCTATTTCAATAATTGTGTAACATTTTTCATGAAATAATCACCAATTTTGTAAGTGATGATTATTTTGAACATCATTTAAACTTCAAATAATGAATACAGGAAAAGTGTTGCTAGGCTTCATGGCAGGTATTTCTGCGGGTGCCATACTCGGCGTTTTACTTGCTCCGGGCAAAGGCGCCTCCACGAGGAAGAAAATCATTCGTCGGGGTGATGAGTACCTGGCCGGCCTGGGAGAAAAATTCAATGAATTCATCGATGGGATTTCGGAGAAATTTGATAATGCAAGGGAAGAAGCTATGCGCTTGGCTGACAACGGTAAAGCGAAAATGGATGCAGTAGACAAAAAAATAATTTCCAGCCTTAAGTAGGGTCTGTGCATCTAAGTCGAGTATCTGGTTTTTTGCTTTCGAGAGTCAGGCATGCAAATGGTTCGAAACTGGAGTTTGCTCCATGAAGCGTGGGACAAGGGCCCCACGCCAAAGTCGAGGATTTTGGGGCGAACGTAACGTAGCTATCGGGCTATAAAGACAGATACTTAGTAAGGAGAATGGTAGAATTGACTGCAGCAGCAGGAAGTCATAACCAGCGTTGAGCTGATATTTCTTCTTGCAGCTGTTTTTTAAATGTGGCTATGGGAACCCCGGCAAACCTGATTGAAGCCCTTTAGGAGCAAACCGAAGATTACGGTGAAACACCTTAAGCCTTTCAAGGCATGAGCCTCTTGATGATATCCCCGGATAAACCGGATGCAGAACCTAAAGTTGAGCCTCCTTGCCTCAAACCGGTTCCTTTGATGTGAAAAAAAATATTGCGTTGTGTTTTAAACCTATTTCTAATGAACAATCAAGAGCATGAAAAGTCTAAAGTTTTTATCATTGTAGAGATCATTGAGTATATTCCCAATTCTGTGGTGATTAAAACCATTATTAAGAAAACAACGGGCAATGTGAGCGCCGTTTCATTTGATTCCGGAGAAACGCTGACCGAGAAGATTTCTCCTTTTGATACTTTTATTCAGGTGATTGACGGAAGGGCAGAAATTGTCATTGATGATAAATCGAGCTTGCTTGAAACTGGCAACTCCATTATCATACCTGCACATACTCGCAATACCATCAAGGCAAATGAGCGGTTTAAAATGATTTCTACGGTCATTAAAAGCGGATACGAATAATATGAAGCTATATATCAAGTATATGGTCAGCCAGCGATGTAAAATGTTAGTGGAAACGGAATTGAATAAACTAGGCTTCTATCCTGCCTCTATCCAACTCGGCATGGTTGAAATCTCGGACGAGATAACACAACAACAGCGGGATCAATTAAAAGTAGCCTTATTGAAATCTGGCCTGGAATTGATGGACGATAAAAACCGTACACTTATTGAGCAGGCGATACGCTTGATCGTTGAAATGATTTATTATTTCGATGAAATACCCGAAGTGAACTACTCGGACTATATTAGCGGGCAGTTAAAGTGCGATTACGCCTCTCTTGCAAGAATATTTTCGGAGGTAAAGGGCATTACTATTCAGCAATTTATAATTATAAATAAAATCGAGAAGGCCAAAGAGCTGCTGATTTATGACCAGCTCAGCTTGACCGAGATTTCGTATAAATTGAAGTATAGTAGTGTGGCGCACTTGTCCAACCAGTTTAAAAAAATAACTGGCCATTCTCCTTCCTTTTTTAAGGAAATGCAACGCATACGAGCGTTAAATCAGCATAATGTTGCAATCATACAACATTCTGATGTAATTGTGTAATGCTTTTACCTACTAATATGCTGATCTTTGTTCTGTGAAAATTGATTCACAAATGTTCCGCCATTTTCGGAAACAAAATAATATTAAAATGAAAAAATCAATTTGGGCATCGGTAGTATTTTTCTTTGCCATAGGCATTATATTCACAAGCTGCGACACGCCTGCTAAAAAGGTAGAAAACGCAGAGTCTAATGTCGTTGAAGCCAAAGAAGAATTAGTACAAGCACAACAGGACTACTTGGTTGACGTAGAAAACTACAGGCAACAAACAGCGGAAAAGATTGCAGCTAATAATAGGACCATCGCCGAGTTTAATGCAAGAATTGAGGCAGAGAAGAAGGAAACAAAAGCGGATTACAAAGTGAAGATCGCTGAACTCGAAAAGAAAAACAGCGATCTGAAACTGAAATTGGATAATTACAGAGTAGAGAATGAAGACCAATGGGAAGCCTTCAAGATGGAATTTAATAGGGATATGGACCAATTAGGTGCCGCCTTAAAAGATTTGACCGTAAAAAACAACTAAGCGGTTGTAATTCGGAAATTGAAGTGCAAGAATTCACAGTGTAGTAAAAAAGAGAACTATGAAAAAGATCATTTTATTGATAATCGCAGTAGCCTTTATGGCCAACTATGTTATCGCACAGGATGGCGACTCGCGGTCGCAGTTTCACATCGGCATCAAAGCCGGCGGCAACTTCGCCAACGTTTATGACGCACAAGGCGAAGAATTTAGAGCAGACGGCAAGCTCGGTTTTGCTGGCGGTGTTTTCGTGACCGTCCCTTTCGGAGATATGTTCGGATTTCAACCGGAGTTTTTGTTCTCCCAAAAAGGATTCAAAGCAACCGGTACCCTTTTGGGCACCAACTATGGCCTGACTCGCACCACCAACTTTATTGATGTGCCGCTATATTTTGCCATTAAGCCCCTTCCGGTATTGACAATATTGGCCGGCCCTCAATTTTCTTATCTGCTAGAACGCAAGGATGAATTTAACAGTGCGGTGGGCAGTGCGGAGCAAATTCAGGAGTTTGAAAATGACAATATCCGCAAAAATATCCTTGGCGGAGTAGTTGGCTTTGATGTAAACCTTCACCCATTAGTAATCGGCGCAAGAGCCGGTTGGGACCTTTCTACCAACAATGGCGATGGCTCATCCCAAACACCTAGATATAAAAACGCCTGGATTCAGGCAACTTTAGGCTATCGCTTCTTGTAGCACGAAATAATCCCAAAAACAGTTATGAGGCCGCTCTGGAGTATTCCAGGGCGGTTTTTTGTTGTCTAAAACATGGTGCGCAAGCCAGGGTTGGCTTTAAGTTACGCCTGACATCGTTTAAGCCCCTGATTCTAGCATCAAAATAGGCTTTTGCGATGATCCCCATCGCAAAAAGTTTAATCATCACAGGATAACAACCCGTATTTGATACCCAGCTCGGAGCCTGGGTGACAGCCCGGCGCATCGCCCGGCTAGAGGCGGCAGCTTCCTCCCCCCTAAGTCGTAGCAACAAAGGAGCAGTCAGTATAAAAATTTGTTCTATTGGCTATCATGGTATGAATTTAGTGAAATGCTTCTTTTGCTTGAAAGAAACAAAAAGTGATGTAGTGATGATGTAGTATAAAATAGTGTCGATGTAGTGGTGATGTAGTTGAAAAATGGGTTCCCTCCTGACTGGGTACGTAATTTGCCCAACTTAAACCAAACACATCAAAATAGTATGAAAAAACCATTGCATTACCTGATCGCTATATGCGGTCTATGGATGAGCCTGCAGTTGCAGGCCCAGAATCCCACCTTAATCTGGTCTGACGAGTTTAGCGGTACTGCGCTGGATTTGACCAAATGGCAAGCTCAAATCGGCGATGGCTGCGCAGAAGGCATCTGTGGCTGGGGGAATGGGGAGCTTCAGTATTACAAAGCGGAAAACGCGGTGGTCAGCGGCGGCATGCTCCAGATCATCGCCAAGCGTGAGCGCGTACAGTCCAAGGCTTATACTTCTGCCCGCATCCGCACCCGCAACCTGGCAGACTTTACCTATGGCCGCATGGAGGCACGCATCAAGCTGCCTGCTGGGGCCGGGCTCTGGCCAGCTTTCTGGATGCTTTCCACCGATGAACCTTATGGTGGCTGGCCCCAAAGCGGAGAGATCGACATCATGGAGTTCATCTCTGCCAAACCCGATCATGTCTTTGGCACTATCCACTACGGCGACCCTTATCCGAACAACCAGTTCCAGGGTAATGATTTTTACCTGTATGACGGGTCAACCTTCGCCGATGATTTTCATGAATTTGCCATCGAGTGGAGCCCCGGCGAAATGCGCTGGTACGTGGACAATATCTTGTATTCGGTGAAAACTCCGGCTGATATTGCGCCCTTCAACTGGCCGTTTGACCACAACTTCCATTTTATCCTCAATACCGCCGTAGGCGGCACGCTAGGGGGCACGGTGGATAACAACATTTTCCCTGCCAGCATGCTCGTGGACTATGTGCGGGTCTATGATGGCCCCAAGCCTACCATCAGCGGCGGCCGTGTAGTGGCCAATCAGGCGCAGGGCATCACCTATGCGATTGCCAATATCGCTAGTAGTGTCAACGTGAATTGGACCGTACCTACTGGCGCTACCATTGTTTCTGGTCAGGGATCGAATGCGGTGACCGTGAATTTTGGCAGTACCAGCGGCAATGTGACGGCGACCTTCAACACGGGATCGGGCAGCCAGTCGTTGCCGATCTATGTATTGGTAGAGCCGCCTTACACCAAGGGTTTCACTTTTGTGAACTTTGACGAGCCAGGTGCCGCAACCTTTGCCTCCAGCGATGGCACCTTGACCCAGGTAGCCAACCCGGCGCCTAACTCGGTCAACGGCAGCGCGCAAAGCGGGCGCTACGTGAGGAACTCGCAAAGCCAATATGACGTCTTGTTCTACAATACCACTGCCATTTCTAATGCCTCGCAATATGCCCAGGTACCTGCCGAGAAAAAGTTTTAC
>CAYSPJ010000087.1:7182-22399 GCA_964432875.1 uncultured Phaeodactylibacter sp.
CCGTGAGCATCTCCAGCCCGGCAAACAATTCATCGTTTACAGAGGGCACTGCCATCAGCATAGCCGCTACAGCCGGCGATCCCGACGGGTCGGTCAGCCAGGTGCAGTTCTTTGCCAATGGGGTCTCTTTGGGGATTGATAACACCGCACCCTATGCCGTCAACTGGACGGTGCCGCTGGGCACGCACACCCTCACCGCTGTGGCCACCGACAACCTGGGGGCATCCACCACCTCGGCGCCAGTCACCGTTACGGGCACTTCCGCTGGCGGCGGCACCGCCACGGCTATTTATGTCAGCTCTATCGTTACGGGCACAGTGAATATAGGAAGCGGGAATAAACGAGGCACCGCCACGGTGACTATCCTCGACAACTTGAACAACCCCGTTTCCGGCGCGGTAGTTTCCGGTACTTTTTCCGGCACCTTCAATGAAAGCGCCTCCGGCACCACAAATTCGAGTGGCCAGGTGACCCTGCAAACCGTAGGGTTCGCCAAGGGGACAATTATTGTAAACTTCTGCGTGAATTCCGTCAGCGGCCCGCTGCCGTATGATCCGGCTTTAAATAGCGGCGCATTCGCGTGTGCTTCTGGCGGCGGAGGCGCCAGTGGCACCAACCAGGGTTTGTCCATCCCTGATCCTCAATCATTGTGGGTTTATCCCAATCCTGCCAAGGACTGGTTATGGATCGAAGCAACGGGTTTTGACGGCCCGCTGCTGATCTCCGTGACCGACCTAAGCGGCAAGCTTATCATCCGGACGTCGTATACCTATGCTCCAATTGATGTGGCTGCCTTGCCCGCCGGCACTTACCTACTGGAGGCGAGCGATGGGAAAACATCTTTACAACGGAAATTTATCAAGTAAGCGCGAAGGCGGCCCGTAAGGGCCGCCTTTCTTGTTTTAACGTGAGGCTTGCCACTAACCCGTTGTTGTAAAGCAATCGAAATCAGGTTGAGGTTGCGTTGGAAGTCGGGCTGAAAGTTGACATCGAAAACGAAGCCGTGGGATGCAAGGCTTTATGTTAGGCAACATTCAAAAATATATCAAGGGGCATCGCCAATCATTCCTCCCTTCTCTTCACCATGGTCAAAATCGTCCCGATCGCCACGGTCTCACCTGTTTCATCATATACATCCACCAGCCATTTGACGATGCCTTTGAGGTAGTCCTCATCCTCGCGTTTTTCCTGCCTTATTTTTTCTTTCGCCGTCAGGCGCACGCCGATGGTCATGCCGGCATAAACGGGTTTGGTGAAGCGGAACTCATCGATGCCATAGTTGAGCAAGACCGGCCCTTTGCGTGCCTCTACAAACAAGCCGGCGGCTTTGGAGAGGATGTAGTAGCCATGGGCTACCCGCTGCTGAAAAATCGTGCCTTCCAGCGAGGTCGCATCCACGTGGGCATAGAAGTGGTCGCCGCTGACGTTGGCGAAGTTGACGATGTCAGCTTCGGTGAGGGTATGTTTGGCCGTGATGAGCGTCTCGCCGATTTCCAGGTCTTCAAAGTGTTTGAGGAAGGGGTGTACCTCCTTTTCCTTATAGCGGCCACCCAACTGGTAAACCTCGGTGATAGCGGTAATCATACTGGGATGGCCCTGGATGGCCGTGCGCTGCAGGTAGTGCAGCACGCCGCGCACGCCGCCCATCTCTTCGCCTCCGCCCGCCCGGCCGGGGCCCCCGTGTACCAGGAGCGGCAGGGGGGAGCCATGGCCGGTGCTTTCCCGGGCGCTTTCTGCATTCAGGATGAGGATACGGCCGTGATAGGCCGCCGAGCCCATCACGTAGTTGCGGGCGATGCGCTCGTTGGCGGTGGCGATGGTGCTCACCAGCGAGCCCTTGCCCATATTGGCCAGCTCGATGGCTTCATCCATCCGTTTGTAGGGCAGGATGGTGCTCACGGGCCCGAAAGCTTCGATCTTGTGGGTGTCGCGTTTGTTGAAGGGGTCGTCATTGATAAAGAGGATGGGCGAGAAGAAGGCGCCATGGTTTTTATCCGCGCCGACAACCTCGAAATCGTCCAGGTTGCCATAAGCCAGCTGGGTCGTCCGTGCCAGTTCCTCCACGCGCTGCCGCACTTCTGCTACCTGGCTTTTGCTCACTAGCGAACCCATATGCACGCCTTCGGCCTGGGGATTGCCGAGGGCCGTCTTCGCGAGTTCTTTGCTCAGGGCGATCTGTACGTCCTCGATAAATTCTGCCGGCACGATGATGCGGCGGATAGCGGTGCATTTCTGGCCGCATTTGGTCGTCATTTCCCGGCGCACTTCCTTGATGAAGAGTTCAAAGGTTGGTGTGCCGGGCTCCGCATCTTCCCCCAGGATGGCAGCGTTGAGGCTGTCCGCTTCCAGATTGAACGGTACGGAATGAGCGACGATTTTAGGATGTGCTTTGAGCATCTGCCCGGTGGAAGCAGAACCGGTGAAAGTCACCACATCCTGCGAGCTGACTGGCTCCAGGATGCCGATGCCATCGCCGCAGACTAGTTGTAGCGCCCCTTCCGGTAGTATGCCGGAGGCGATGATATCTTCCACCATCGCCTGGGTGAGGAAGGAGGTCAGCTCGGAGGGCTTGACGATGGCGGGCATGCCGGCCAAGAGGTTGACAGAGAGCTTCTCCAGCATACCCCAGATCGGGAAGTTGAAAGCATTGATGTGGATGGCGACCCCGTGCTTGGGCACCAGGAGGTGATGTCCGATAAAGCTGCCTTCTTTAGATAGCTTAGCGGCCTGCCCTTCCACGTAAAAGGGCTTGTCGCCAAACTGCCGCCGCAGGCTGGCATAAGCAAAGAGGGTGCCGATACCCCCCTCGATATCTACCCAGCTATCTCCCTTGGTAGCACCGGTGCGGTAGCTGAGGGGGTAGTACTTCTTGCGCAGGTCGTGCAGATAAAGGGCAAGTTTTTTCAACATCAGCCCCCGCTCCTGGAAGCTCAACTTGCGCAGTTTAGTGCCGCCGACACTGCGGGCATAGTGCATCATGGCGGCATAGTCGAGCCCCTGGCTGCCGCAAGTAGCAATGAGCTCGCCAGTGATAGCATCGTATTGAGGGATGCCATCACCTTCGTGAGCGATCCAGTCGCCCAGGGCATAATTCTTGAGTTTATTGGACATAGAGGAGAGGTTTTTGAGTTTGCGCCCCAAAAGTAATGAGAATGGGCCGCAATAGCAAAATTTAGCCGGCCAGGCTGCTTTTTTCAATTGGCAAAATTATCGGTTGCGCCTTTGCGTTTATGAGTTGACTCAAAACCAAAAACATGAAAAAACCTTACACTTGTTTTCTTCAGTCTTGGCTGCTTGTCGGCGGTTTATGTTTGCTCGGCGCTTCCGCTGCGCTTGCCCAGCGCCCCTCGGGCGTAGGTATTGGCGTCCAGATTGGCAGCCCCAGCGGCCTATCGGTAAACTTGCCTACCGGCGGGCGCGCCACCATTGATCTGCTGGCCGCCTGGGATTTGGATGACTTCTTCTTCCTCAATGGGCATGCCCTCTTTCAGCAGCAATTGGGTAGCGAACCCCGCTTGGGCGTCTTTTACGGCCCCGGCGCTTTTATCGGCGTACGCGACCGCGGCCGCGACCGCCGCTGGTACTTCGACGACCAAATTTATCTCGGCGCCAGCGGCACTATCGGGCTGAACTACTTCATCGACCGCTTTGAAATCTACCTGGGCGCCACCTTGCGCCTGCAGCTTGTCGACCGCACCAGCGGCAGCGTAGGTGGTGGGCTGGGGGTGCGTTATTATCTTTAAGGGAAAGGAAAGGCGCAGCTTATATGCCCTTTTCTCCACGGGCAGAACTCGCCCCTGGCGTAAGGCATTACCCTCAGCGCGTGGAGGTAGCTGCTAGCCATTAGCGTTTGAGCCGGGATGGAGGCAAATGGCTTGGCTTTGGTTTTCGCCACGGATTGCGCGGAAGCTGCCTGACGGCAGCGGGTAGGTTTTTAGCCACGGATTGCACGGATTTTCACGGAGCTGCCTGACAGCAGCGGGTGGGTTTTAGCCATGGATTGCGCGGGTTTTTATGGAGGGGTGGGCTGGCAAGGGGTGTGCGGTTTTTAGCCACGGATTGCACGGATTTTCACGGAAGCTGCCTGACGGCAGCGGGTGGGTTTTTAGCCACGGATTGCACGGATTTTCACGGAGGGGTGAGCTAGCGGGGGCGTGGGTTTAGCTTGTATCATTGCATCGGCAAAGAAGAGGTACTGTCAACACAGCGTGAGGAGGTAGCTATGGCCGCCCTCCGCAAGCAGGGCAGCGCAGTGGGATGAAATAAAAAAGGGCGCCTCCTTGGAGGCACCCTTTGAATTTTGGTGGAGACGGCGAGAGTCGAACTCGCGTCCAGCGAAAGCACTCATAAGCTTTCTACATGCTTATTTCCCAGTTGGATTGTCGGGGATGAGATAGGATTGGAAACCCTCCCAGTTCATCCCTTATCCTCTTAGTTTTCGCTTCAGAGGCGAGGAAAACCCCAAAGCTAGCCCGAAGGTTGGTTGATGCGCGGCACGCTGTGTATCAGGCTTCAAGCGTACGGCACAAAGGCTTTCTAATTCCTAGAACTAGGCAGCCATGGCATACTGAGTATTGCCATTTATGAAGGTTAATAGCCAGTTGTTGACGGAGGTGAACTATCCTGCTCCGGCATGCTTACTTATCAGTTAACTCCCCTGTCGATTCCATTACGTCCCCGTTTTTTATCCGCTTTTGCTTTCGCTCCGGCGGAAGAATCTTGGAAAAGTCAGACCGATTGTCTGCTTTCAAAGAACTTACACTAACTTAACATCGCCAGGCGGGTTTAAAGTTCAAACGGCCTGGCAGTATTTTGCGGCGGCAAACTTAGGCATTAAAAAGCAATGGGCAAGGAAATTGGCCGATTAAACGCTATTTTTGCGGCGGCTTCAGTTTTGAGGCGGCCCTAAAGGCAGCCGATGCCTGATTTTTCTACATTCAAATCATAATAGCATGGAAGCAAAGCTCACTGCCATCGGTACTCACGCCCCGGAGCGCGTGATAGACAACCACTATTTTGAGCAATTCATCGATACTTCTGACGAATGGATACAGAGCCGTACCGGCATCCGCACTCGGCGATATACGGCTGAGGGGGAATATACCAGCGACCTGGCTGAGCAGGCGATCAGAAACATGGCAGCCGAGTACAAGCTGCAGCTGGATGATGTGGATTTCATCCTGGTTGCCACCGTCACCCCTGATCAGGTGATGCCCAGCATGGCTTGCCAACTGCAGTATCGCCTGGGGTTAACTCATGCAGGCGCTCTGGATATTTCGGCAGCTTGCGGCGGTTTTGGTTACGGAGTGGTTTTGGCTAAGGGCCTTATCAATTCTGGCATGTGCCGCAAGATAATCGTAGTAGGGGCCGAAACGCTCTCAAAAGTAACCGATTTTGAAGACCGCACCTCCTGCATCCTCTTTGGCGATGGCGCTGGCGCAGCTTTAGTTGAGGCAGCTGAAAAAGGCAATATCCTGGCCCAGGTAATCGGTGCAGACGGCAGCGGTGGGCAAGACCTCTACCTCTCGACCCAAAACACTTTGGTAAATGGCGAAGTCATCAAAGCGAATAACAAAATCGTACAGAATGGCCGCAAGGTCTTCAAATGGGCGGTTTCCCAGATGGCGCTGCAATTTAATGCCTTGTTGGAACAAAGCGGCCTGAGCATAGAGGAGATTGATTGGTTTGTGCCACATAGCGCCAACATGCGCATCATCGAAGCCATTTGCAAACAAGTAGGGCTGCCGCTCGAAAAAGCATTGGAAAGCATCAGTATTTATGGCAATACCTCTTCGGCTTCCATCCCCCTGGCTTTCAACGAGGGCTTGCGCACCGGTAAAGTCAAGAGAGGCGATAAGGTGATGATGCTGGCCTTTGGCGGTGGCTTGACCTATGCCGGCTTTATCATGGAGTGGTAATTCAAATCGGAAATCCTGCCTGGAGCAGGGCTTCTGGCAATCATTTTTTACCTATTTTGCGCCGAAAATAAACAAACAGCCATAACCAATAAACATTAGCCCATGAAAATCGGCATTATCCGCGAAGGGAAGGTACCGCCGGACGCCCGCGTACCCCTTTCCCCTGAGCAATGCGTCGAAGTTTCTCGCAAATACCCCCTCGAGATTGTCGTTCAACCATCTCTCGTCCGCTGTTTTCCTGATGATGCCTACCAGCGGCAGGGCATCCGCCTGCAGGAAGATTTATCGGATTGCGATATCCTCATGGGCATCAAAGAAGTACCCGCTAGCATGTTGATCGGAGGGAAGGCTTATTTCTTTTTCTCCCATACTATCAAGGAGCAGGTCTACAACCGCAGGATGTTGCAGGTCATCCTGGAAAAAGGGATCCGCCTGGTCGATTACGAGGTGCTCACCGATGAAGCAGGCCGCCGCCTGATCGCTTTTGGGAAATTTGCCGGCATGGTAGGCGCGCATAATGGCATCCTTGCCTACGGCGAGCGCACCGGCCTTTATCGACTCAAGCGGATGAAAGACTGCCTGGATTACGCCGATGCTAAAAAAGTCTATCGGTCTCTAAATCTGCCGCCCATGAAGGTCGTGCTTACCGGCACCGGCCGGGTGGCTTCTGGTGCGGCCCTGGTGCTTTCCGACATGGGCCTGCGCCTGGTGAGCCCGTCGGAATACTTGTACCAACAGTATGACGAGCCAGTTTTTACTCAATTGAGCAGCAGCGACTACGTGGCCTCTAAAGGTGGCGGCGCTTATGACCGGGAGAGCTTCCACCAACACCCCGAGCGCTACAAAAGTACTTTTCAGCCCTTTTACCAGAACAGCGATATACTCGTACATGGTATTTTCTGGGACAACCGCGCGCCGGCTTTCTTCACTGCTGAAGAAATGCGCCGCGAGGACTTCCGCATCAAAGTCATTGCCGATATTACTTGCGATATTGCGCCCCTATCCTCCATCCCTTCCACCTTGCGCGCCTCTTCTATTGCGCACCCGGTCTATGGTTATGACCCGGTGACGGAAACGGAAACCCCGCCTTACTTGCCAGGTTCCATTGATATGATGGCGATTGATAACTTGCCCAGCGAACTGCCCCGCGATGCCTCTCGCGAGTTTGGCGAACAGTTTATCCACCACATCCTCCCTGAGTTGTTCAAGCCGGAAAGCGCAATGCTAGCCCGGGCGGTCATCGCGGAAGATGGGGAGTTGGGCGCACATTTTAAGTATTTGAGGGCTTATGTGATGGCATTGTAGTGGGCAGCTGCTGAGATTGATCGATATTTAAAAAATATGG
Organism: uncultured Phaeodactylibacter sp.; assembly: GCA_964432875.1. GTDB lineage: Bacteria > Bacteroidota > Bacteroidia > Chitinophagales > Saprospiraceae > JACJYE01. Next base: position 14,446 of record CAYSPJ010000087.1, read on the forward strand.
CTACATGAAAAGGATAGCGTATCGCCTTACGGCTGGCAACCTGGCCCGGATGAAAGCGGCAGAAGAAGAACTGCCGCCGCCAGGGCCGGGTGAAATCATGGTTGAAGTGAAATCGATTGGGCTGAACTTTGCCGATATTTTTGCGATCTGGGGTTTGTATGGCGCTACCCCCCAAGGCAGTTTCGTGCCGGGGCTGGAGTATGCTGGCCTGGTGAGGCAAGTAGGGGAGGGGGTTGGCCACCTGCGGGAAGGCGATAAAATCATGGGGGTGACCCGTTTCGGGGCTTATGCTTCTCATCTCAATATCGACGCCCGTTATGCCCTGCCCTTGCCTGAGGGCTGGAGCTTTGGCCAGGGCGCCTCCTATCTGGTGCAAGTGCTTACCGCCTACTATGCCCTCAAGGAGTTGGGCAACCTGCAGCAGGGGCAGTCAGTCCTCATCCACAGTGCTGCCGGCGGGGTGGGTATCTGGGCCAACCGGATCGCCAAGCATTATGGGGCTTACACTATCGGTACGGTCGGACGAGCGGAAAAACTGGCCTTCCTGAAGTCAGAGGGCTACGACCAGGGCCTGGTGCGCGGCAGCGATTTTCCGGAGCAGGTGAAAAAAGCCCTGGATGGCCGGGAGCTTCAGGTAATCATGGAGTGTATCGGCGGCAAGATACTCAAGCAGGGTTATGAATTGCTGGCACCACAGGGGCGTATGGTCGTTTACGGCTCGGCCCGTTACGGCACGGTCGGCAACCGGCCGAATTACTTGCGTTTGCTTTACCTCTTCCTCACCCGGCCCAAGATCGACCCTCAAAAGATGCCCGAAAACAACAAGGCGGTGCTCGGTTTCAACCTCATCTGGCTCTACCACAAAGCTGATTTGATGCACCGCCTGTTGGCTGAGCTGCAAGCCATGAACCTGGGCGAGCCCCACGTGGGCCATGTCTTCCCCTTCGATCAGATGAGGGAGGCTATCTTGCTTTTCCAAAGCGGCAAAACGGTGGGGAAAGTTGTGGTGGGGGAGGGATAGGGGTGTATAAAATCCAGGAGCAGCCTGGTATGGCCGCTTTCGGCATGAAGGATAAAAACCCGGACAAACTCTAGAGCCCCTCCCATGCCGCACGGGCCTGCATATTTTCTGGATTGATGCTCAGCACCCGCTTGAGCATTTTTTTTGCGCCGGGCCTATCTCCGCGCGCCAGGCGGGCTGCTGCCATATTGAGCAGCGCCAGTTCGTAGTCCGGGTCGAGGGCGATGGCTTGGGCGTAGAGGGCTTCGGCCTGCTCGAGCTGGCCTTGCAGGGCGTAAGCAAAGCCCCGGTTATTGAGCGCCACGGGGCGCTTGGGGTTTTCCATCAGTATCCAATCCAGTGTTTTGATCGCTTGGGGCAGTTGCCGAAGTTGGATATCGGTAGCGGCTAGTTTTTCTTGGAAATCCAGGTGGTAGGGTAGGAGGGTGGCGGCCTGCTGGTAAAAAGCGCGGGCTGAGGGATATTGCCCTAAGCGGTAGAAAGCTTCGCCAAAACGATAAGCCAGCCAGGCGTCGTCGAGCTTGTCGGGCTGCTGATCGGTTGCCAAGCGGGCCAGGGCCGCATAGTCTTCACGCGCAAAATAATAGTGGGCCAGCGGTGCCAGTTTTTGTCCTTTCGGTAGGCCCGGGCGATCCAGGTAGTATTTTGCCGAATCCAACATGAGGGGTGATTGTACATATTTGTCGTACATCGCCAGGTAAGCCTGTGCCATCTCCAGGGGCGAAGCGCTTTCTTTGGTCAAGATTTTCATGCCTAGGAATCGTGGCTGTCCTGGAGGGGCTACTTCCCTCGGCTGCCCTTTGATGTTAAGGCGGCTGATGTAGTGGTCGGTAATGTTGACGTGGGGGATGTCGATGCTGCCGGAGCGCGGCATGTGGCAGCCCGAGCAATCATTGCCCTGAATCAGGCGCTCGCTCAATGGGGTCGGGCATGCCTGTTCGGGCTTGCCGCCGTGGCAGTTGACGCAAGCCTGGTTGTAGCGCTCCCGCCCGGTGACCTCGATGCTTTGGTGCGGGTTGTGGCACGTCAGGCAGGTCATCTCCGAATTGATATAACAAGGGCTGAGCCTCAGCCGGTCGGCCTGCGAAGCCATGATGAAGCGTTCGTGGGAGTTGTCGTAGCGCGGCATGAAGACATTAAAAACCTCGTGGAGCTTCATGCCCGGTTTGAAATCGAAAAAATCCTTACCCTGGTTGAGTACGGCAATCCCCTGAAGGTGGCAGCGCTGGCAGAGGTCCATCTGCAGCTCGCGGCCCAGGCGGCGCGGGTTGACGATGGTGTAATCGGCATACTTGGAGGTATCCACTACTTTCCCCGCCAGTTTATCACGTACGTGCAGCTCGCCCGGCCCATGGCAGCGCTCGCACTCGATGCCCGCGGGCATTTTGGCGTACTTGTTCAAAGAGCCTGACACAAACTCGGGCAGGTGGTTGTGGCAAGTGATGCACTCCGTAGCCAAGAGGCGGCTGAAGCGGATGTTGTCGCCCCGGAAGCCCGGTGCCATATCCCACCGCTCCTCTTGGGTGTAGTAGGTGATAGGGGCTTGGTAGATGTAGCCGTTGTAATCGACGATATGCGAGTTGGTATGTTGGCCAGAGCCGATGATGTAGGCGATGCGCTCCAGGCGTTGGTGCACGGTATCGCCGTTCTTCAGGCGGAACTCCAGGACGTACATGGCGCTGTCGCGGAAAAAGGGGTAGTAGTACAGGTTGGAAGCCGTGTCGTAGACCAGGGCGTGAGACCCGAAGGCGGCATCCGATTTCTCCAGGCTGCCCGGCGCAAAGGAACGGCCCATGCCGGTGTGGATGAAGGTCTCGTGAATATTGGCGTGGCAGGACTTGCAGGTGTTCATGCCTACGTACTTAACGCCCTCTGCCAGGTTGAGAAAAGGGCTTTGGTCAGCAGCGGTGGGCAGGTCGCGGGTGCAAAAGAGCAGGGTGAGCATGCCCAGGATGCCGATTGTGTAAATTAATGGTTTCATGAGCGCTTTGGGAGAGAAAATACACCTTTTAATCAATGCTCGTACCGGCGCACCTCCGTCGGGCGGTTCTTGTTGTCCGATGCATCATCCATCAAGACCAGCACCGTCTCGCTGAGCTCCACGATTTCCCAGTACTCGAACAAGCTGCCCCGCCCGGCACTGCCCTCCCTGACCTTGTAGCGAAAGCGGAGGGTGGGCCGATTGTCGAACACCTTCCAAGTATCGGCTTCCAAGTGGAACCGGTCGGGCCCGAAGCAGCTCAGCTCGCCCCAGTCGTAGCTGAAGCGGGTGGCGTCCTGGAAGGACAGCACATCATCCCGGTGGCAGTCCTCGGTGCCATCGTCGCCGTCGAAAGTGACCTGGACGAGGCGCCAGTTTTTTTCGGTCAGTAGCTCCAGCTCTTCGAGCTCGAGCGTTTTGGTGCAGCCGCTCCAGAGGAGGGCGCCGGCGAGGGCGAGCAGCAGGGCATACGAGCGCCCGCAGGCATTGGTGCGGCTCGACCAGCAGGCGAAAGATAGCAGATAAGGCATGGCGTAGCGATTATGAGGAATTGTCGGTGTAGATTACAAGGTATTCCTTTCGCTTTCAACGCTATTTTTTTCAGGTGTTTGCAACAAAGGAGGATTTTAACAAAGTGGCAGGTTTTAATAAGCGATTTATCCGGGCTATTGTTTGGGCAGCGTAATTGGAGCCCTCTATTACCTTCCTGGCCCTTTGTCGTGGCAGAGCATACCGCAGCGCTTCGAGCTTAGCCGCGAAGACGCCCGCCTACCGCTGTTGCCCGGTCTTTTCCAACTGGAAAGCGATGCTCTTCACCCCTGGCAGCGGGCTTTGGCGCATGTATTGCTCGATGGAGATAGCATAGGGGCCCGGCTCGTTAAAAAAAGCGCCTTCCTGGATAGGGATGCGCAGGCGGCAATGCTGTTTGCCGCAGCGGCCCAGCCAGAGCCCTTCCTTGGAAGACAGCTCTAGCGACAGGGTTTTGCTGGCGCGCTGGCCGGAGGGGAATTGAGTGTGGAGGCGGGTATACAGGTTTTGGAAACCGAAGCCGTCACTGTGCTCTACTTCCAGGTAGAGGTTGTAGAGCCCCAGGGTGTCTTCGATGGCGAAATCAAAACGGAGCGTATCCTCATAAGCCCATTGCCCCTCTGGGATATCGTATTGTTTTTCATACACGAAAGAGGGGCCACAGGAAGCCAGTAGCAAGGTCAGGGCCGTGAGCATGAAGCCGTAGCCCGTGGGCCGTAGGCATGGGGTGTGCCGCATTCTATTTATTTTGTGGTCAGTAATGTGCATTTCGGGGCTACCCCCCTTGTGCTTAGGCTCCAAGTGCCTGGGAGCGATGAACAAGGGAAGGTCGAACCCTACCGGAAATAGTCTTTCATTTTTTCAAAAAAAGACCTTTCTGACTTGCCAGGCTGCGGTTGGAAATTGGGCAGGTTGCGCATTTTTTCCAGCAAGCGCGTTTCCTCCTCGTCCAATTTCTTCGGCGTCCATACATTGACGTGTATCAGTTGGTCGCCCGTGCCATAAGCTTGCACCGAGGGCAGGCCCTTGCCTTGCAGGCGGAAAATCTTGCCAGGCTGGGTGCCGGGCGGCACTTTGATTTTGACCTTGCCGTCTATGGTCGGCACTTCGATCGAAGTGCCCAGCGCTGCGTCGGCGAAGTTGAGGTAAAGCTCATAGACGAGGTTCATGCCGTCGCGTTCCAGGCTTTCGTGGGGTTTTTCTTCGATATTGATGAGCAAATCGCCGGGCGGGCCTCCGCGCATGCCGGCATTGCCCTTGCCGCGCAGCGACAGCTGCATGCCGTTTTCTACGCCGGCGGGGATATCGATGTCGATGGTTTCCTCCCCATCTACAACCCCCTTGCCCCGGCATTTAGGGCAATTAGCAGTGACCTGCTGGCCCGTACCGTTGCAGGTGGGGCAAGTGGCGGTAGTTTGCATCTGGCCCAGGAACGTATTCTTGATTTGGCGCACATAACCGCTGCCCCGGCAGGTAGAACAGGTCTGGACCGAACTGCTATCTTTGGCGCCGCTGCCGTTGCAGGAATCGCAGGTCACTTCCTTTTTAACTTTGATGCGCTTGGTGACGCCCTTGGCGATTTCTTCCAGCGTCAGTGATACTTTGATGCGCAAGTTGGTGCCGCGCTGGCCTCGGCTAGTGCCGCCGCCGCTGCGCGCCCGGGCACCACCGAAGAAAGAATCAAAAGGCGAGCCGCCACTGCCAAAAACGTGCTCAAAGATATCCTCGGCCGTCATGTTGGTATGGAAGCCGCCGCCGCCGCTTTGCTGGTTCAGCCCGGCATGGCCATAGCGGTCATACACCGCCTTCTTATCGGCATCGCTCAGCACTTCATAAGCTTCCGCTGCTTCCTTAAACTTTTCTTCGGCTTCCTTATTACCAGGGTTCTTATCTGGGTGGTGCTTGATGGCCTGCTTGCGGTAGGCTTTTTTAATTTCCTCCGCGCTTGCATTCCGGGAGACCTCCAGCACTTCGTAATAATCTCTTTTTGCCATGACTCTTTATGCCTTTTATGCATTTGGGGTGCTGAAGCAAGTTTGCCTTCCTCCAGGAGCCGCGCCTGCTACTTCCCCACCACGACTTTAGCGTGGCGGATGATTTTATCGTTGAGCTTATAACCCTTCTCGATGGTGTCGATGATGTGGCCCTTCAGCGTTTCAGAAGGAGCGGGTATTTCCGTTAAGGCTTCGTGTTGTTCGGGGTCAAAAGCCTGGCCATCGCTTTCCATTGGCACCAAGCCGCGTTGGTTGAGGATGGCGAAGAGCTTTTTGTAAACCAGGCCGACGCCCTGGTCGAACAGCTCGCTCTTGCCTTGCTCCGCCGCCGCTTTCTGGGCCCTGTCAAAATCGTCCAAAACTGGCAGCAAGGCTGACAGGGTGTCTTGAGCTGCGGTTTTCATCAAATCCAGCCGCTCGCGGATGGCGCGCTTTTTGTAGTTGTCAAACTCCGCCAGCAAGCGCAGGTATTTATCCTTGAGGTCGTTGTGGTCTGCTTTCAAATTTTGGTATTCTTCTTCCAGAGTGGCACCGGCTTGCGGCGCTTGCCCTTCGGGAGGGTTATTGCCTTCTTGGTTTTCCTGGGGCCCTTCTTGCTCCAGGGATTCTTGCTCCGCTACCATTTCTTCTGGTGTGTTGGTTTCTTGATTATCTTTTTCGCTCATTATCGCATGTTTTTTTCTTGACGCAAAGGTACACCATTCCCCTTGCCTCCTGCAATTTCTTTGCCACTTCCCGCCGATGCGTCAATTTGTCAGTCTGCCAGCCTGGCTTTACTGCCCAGCAATTTGTCCAACTCTTTGATCGAAGGGTTGACGGCAATAATCTGCCCTTTGGGGTTGAGCAAAAACTTAGAAGGCAATTGCTTGACGCTGAAAAGGGCAGCGATCTCAGAATCGAAGAAGCGCAGGCTCGTCGCCCGGTCGAAGATATGCCCGGGCCAGTTGAGCCCGTCCTGCTGGATCGCACGGCGCCAACGTTCCTCATTGTCTTCCACGCCGATGCTGAGGATGTGGAAGCCTTCCGCATCCTGGAAAGCAGCAGCACTATATTTTTGGTGGAGTTGTACCAGGGCCGGATGCTCCACCCGGCAGGGGCCGCACCAGCTACCCCAGAAATCGAGCAGCACGTAGCGCCCCCGCCAATCCGAGAGCTGGATGGTTTCGCCCCCGATGGCCAGTGCGCTGAAATCCGGTGCCGCTTCGCCCTGGATCAGGCGGGGCCGCAGGTAAAAATACCGGCCGATAAACAGGGCTACGACCAGCACCAACAAGATGTTCAGGATGGTATTAAACTTGATTTGTGGCATTCTTTATGAAAATTAGTTGCGATTTTCAATAATACATAACACTTTTGCGTAAATTACTATCGAATGTAATTCGTAAATTGACCGGGTTAAAATAAAACCAAAACATGCGGACTATCGACCCTAAAACAACGCCTACCCCCGAACTCCACCAATACCTGGTGGGCATCGTTGCTCCCAGGCCTATCGCCTTTGTCAGCACCGTGGATGAAAACGGGCAGCCCAACCTCGCCCCCTACAGCTTTTTCAACTGTTTTAGCTCCAACCCGCCCATTGTGGTCTTCTCCTCCAACCGGCGAGTGGCCAACAATACGACAAAAGATACTTTGCACAACATCGAAAGCACCGGGGAGGTTGTCATCAACGCCGTCAACTACTCGATGGTGCGGCAGATGGCCGTGGCGAGCATCGAATACCCTAAAGGGGTCAGCGAATTTGAAAAAGCCGGACTGACGCCGCTGCCCTCAGATTTGGTGCGCCCCGCCCGCGTCAAGGAATCTTATGCCCATCTGGAGTGTAAGCTGCAGCAAATCATCCCTCTGGGCGAAAAGGGCGGCGCCGGGCACCTCATCATCTGCGAGGTCTTGCGCATCCACCTCAACGAGGAGGTGCTGGATGAGCAAGGGCGCATCAACCCCCACAAAATGGACCTCATGGGCCGCATGGGCCGCGCCTATTACGTGCGCGCCAGCGGCGAAGCCATCCATACCATCTTCCAGGATATGAGCAAACCCGGCATCGGCTTCGACCAATTGCCGGATTCGGTGCGCCACAGCGACATCCTCACCGGCAACAACCTCGGCACGCTGGCCGGCCTGCCCGCCCTGCCCACTCAAGACGAGGTGCTTGCCTTGCGCGAGGACGAGCACGTCAAAGCCGCCCTGTCCTCCGCCCAGCCGCTGCAGGAGCTGCACCGCCTGGCGCAAAGGGAACTGGCCAAGGAAAACCGGGAATTGGCGGCGCGGATCGCATGGATGGGGGAGTATTTGGAGTAGCGGAGGGTGCGCCAGGCAGAAGATAGGGCTAGCACGATGAAACCACTCCATTGTTCATATGCTGCCAGGCAGGCCCCCGGCCTGGCAGGAAACATCACGGACATGCTGCTTTTTACAAAACGCCCTTTT
>CAYSPJ010000088.1:0-4742 GCA_964432875.1 uncultured Phaeodactylibacter sp.
ACCACCTGCTCCCATCCCGACTACGCCCCCCTCATGGCCCTCTACAACGCCACCGATGGCCCTAACTGGACGAACAACACTGGCTGGGCAGACGGCGCGGCTGGAACGGATTGCGAGCCTTGTACATGGTATGGCGTGGCTTGTGATGGAAATGGGCGGGTAAGCTCGATAGATTTGGCTGGCAACCAATTATCCGGCAATTTACCGGTTTTGCTTGGAGCTTTGAATAGCCTTCAGGAGCTTTGGCTTTTTGATAACCAACTGACTGGCGACATTCCCGCTTCGCTGGGAGGCCTCCAAAACCTGACCAGGCTCTCGCTTGCCTCCAATAACCTTACGGGCAACATCCCGGCTGCGCTAGGCAATTTGTCTCAACTCAGCATCCTCGAACTTGAGTTTAATCAACTCAGCGGCAACATCCCCACTGAATTGGGCAATTTGAATATGCTGGAACGACTTTGGCTATACAACAATCAACTCAGCGGATGCTTTCCACCACAATTAGCAGATTTTTGTTCTTTGGGCGTAGATGCTAATTTTGAAAACAACCCCGCCCTCCCCTGGAACGGTGACTTCACCCGCTTCTGTAACGGTGAAGACCCAATCGGAGCACCCTGTGATGACGGCAATCCCACTACCGCTGGAGAAATCATCCTCGCTGATTGCGCCTGTGGGGCATTGACAGCCGCCAATTGTGATACCATAAACATCAACTTAGCTTATGGTCAGACGGTCGGCCCGCGCTGTGGCCTCAACAACGGGCTGGCAACGGTGGTAGTATTGGCAAACAGTACCGGCACTGCCCCTTACCAATACAACTGGTCAAATGGCGGTAGTATGGCTCAAATCTCCGGCTTGTCCGCCGGTCAGTACAGCGTCACGGTAGAAGATGCTAACGGCTGTATGGCAACGTTGTTCCCCGTCACCCTCATGGAAACCCCATTCACCTTCAACAGCTGCCCCGATGATATAGCGGTAACCATCGAAGCAGATTCACTGGGCATCTACCTGGACATCCCGGTGCCTGGTATGGGTACCTGCCCCCTGGATGCGCTGCGCTACACGCTCAGCGGCGCTGCCACGGTGGCAGAATCTCCAGGCTCATTAGGCATTTTTTACTTCCCAGTCGGCCTGACTACTGTGACTTACTACGTGCCGGGGCAAGACACCTGTATTTTTGAGGTGGTAATCGAACCGGCGGTGGACCCCTGCGACAACCTTTTCCTGTCTCCCAACCAAGTGCTACCACCCTCCTGCGCGAGCGAAGCCGACGGGCGGATCCGTCTGCAAGTGGGAGGCGGGCAAGAGCCTTATGCCTTCGCTTGGTCAAACGGCGACACCGTGCAAGACCCGGATAGCCTGCTGGCCGGGCTGTACGTACTGACCGTCACCGACAGCAACAGCTGTGCGATTTCTGCCAGCTTCTGGCTGCAAGCGCCGGACAGCCTGGCATTGAGCATCGATGCTACCGACGAGGCCAGCCCCGGCTCTGGCGGTAGCGCCAGCCTATCCTTCTCGGGCGGCACGCCACCCTACAGCTTGAGCTACAGCGGCCCGCAGAGCGGCACCCTACCCTCGGCGGCCAGCACGCTAGAGCTGAACGGCCTGCCGCCGGGCAGCTATATGGCGGTGCTGACCGATAGCCAGGGCTGTACGGCAAGCCAGCCCTTCGAAATCGGGGCGGGCTGCGGCGCGCCAGCGGTGGCTGTCTTGACCGAGAGTATCTGCACAGGCGGCAGCTTCAGCGTGGGCAATACAGTTTACACCCTTAGCGGCAGCTATGCGGACACCCTGCTGGCCGCCAACGGCTGCGACAGCGTTGTGCTGCTGCAGCTCACCGTCATCAGCCCGACGGTCGAAATCTTAGGCGATTCCGCTTTCTGCACCACTGGCGAGCTGACCGTAGCGCCCCAGCCCGGCTGGAGCTACCAGTGGAGTACCGGAGCTACGGGCCCTAGCACCGGCCCCATCGGACCGGCCCTGAGCCAGGTAGCGGTGACGGCCACTGACCCCAACGGCTGCACCGCTACCGCAGAGGTATCCATCACGGGCGATACCGAGCCCCCCGTGCTTAACAGCTGCCCGGCGGACACCAGCGTGCTGCTCAACATCGCCCAGCAGCAAGCGGTGGCCGTCTCCTGGGTGCCACCAAGCGCTAGTGACAATTGCAGCAACGCCACGGTGGAATCGGATTTCGAACCAGGATTTCTGTTCAGCTCAACACAGCTCGTGTCCTATACCGCCACCGATGCAGCAGGTAATACCAGTGATTGCAGCTTCCTGGTCGAGATCATCAGGACTGACAGTTTGCTATTCTACATAGACAATGACAATGTCTTCGCTATTGATAGCTTCCTACGCATCCCGGTAGCTACTCTGAATTTCGAAAACATCAGCAGCTTCCGGTTGGAGTTGCAGCTGGCAGATACGCTCAGCAGCTATATCCAGTCCATAGAACCCGCGCAAGTTGGCATGACCATCGCTTATGCGCTGACTCAGGGGCGGCTGGTAGCCGACATTAGCTGGAGCATCTCTTCATCCTCCATGTCCCTACCCGATAGTAGCGCAGTTTTCTACTTGCTTATCCACACCAACGGCGCACCTGAGGATTGCCTGCCTTTGACCTTTACGCCCTCCGCCGAGCGCCAACAGGCGGTCAAGTATAACAATATCGCTATCGTACCCAGCACGCTCGATGGCGCATTGTGCGTGCCTTTCCCTGCCGTGATTGAGGGCTTCATCAGAAAGGAAAACGCAGTGCCTCTAAAAGGCGTTGAGGTCCATTGCATCGGCCCGGCTGATACCCGCTTAGCTTACACCGATGAGATGGGCTACTACCGTTTCGAGGACGTCCCGCTTGGCTGGAATTATCAAATCATGCCTCAAGCGGACGGGGATGACCGCAATGGCATTTCAATCGTAGATTTAACCATCTTGCGCGATCGCCTGTTAAACGGGGCTCAGAGCAACTTGATATCTACGCCTTACCGCTTCATCGCGGCAGATGTCAACAATAGCTCCACATTGACCATTACCGACCTGACTACATTGCGCGCTTTACTCCTGACTTCGATTAGCAGCTTCCCCCAAAGCCCTTCCTGGCAGTTCGTGGATGCAGCTTTCCAGTTTGCCAGCGTGCTCCCGCCTTGGCCTGTACCTTACCCGCAAACCGTTAACCTATCCAGGATTCAGGGAGTCCAGGAAAACATCGATTTCATCGGGGTAAAAATCGGGGATTTGAATTTATCAGCCAATCCGGTCATTGATTGACCATTGAGGCTGAGATTATATGAAAAGCAAAAAAATGCATACCATGAAAAAGGCAATACTATCAATTCTCTGCTTCATCCTTTTCACCACGGTAGGAAAGGGGCAGCTATCTGGGGGTGGGCCAACCGCTCCACCTAAGATGAATGAAAACTGCATCCCTCCCGCTGAACGGGCGTTAGTAGAGCAACAGCTACAAGCTAATGTCGAACTGCTGAAGCGACAAGGGATATTGCCAGCACTCCGCAACCCCAATCTGATTACGCTTTTCCGTTGGCCAGTAGAAGCCGCACCTGGTTTCACGCACTATGGTTTTTATGGCATTTCCAACTATGTGGACCAAAACCCCGCTTACCCCAACCAGCTATTGGACTGGAACTGTGGTAATCGCACTTATGACCTAAGCGATGGCTATAATCATCAGGGCATTGATATTTATACCGATCCTTTCCCTTGGTATATGATGGACAATGACGAGGTTCATGTCGTAGCGGCAGCAGCCGGCCTGATCGTCAGTAAAAATGATGGCGCATTCGACCGCAACTGCTCTTTTGACAATAGCGCTGCTAACTACGTCATCCTGGAGCATGCTGATGGCTCGAGATCCTGGTACTGGCATTTGAAAAACGGTTCGGTAACGACCAAAGGGATTGGGGCAAGCGTAGCAGAAGGAGAGTACCTGGGCGTGGTGGGTAGCTCAGGATATTCCACAGGCCCCCATCTGCACTTCGAAGTAGAGGACTCCAACGGCAACCTCATCGATCCTTATGATGGCGGTTGCAATAACCTGAATCCCTCAAGTTGGTGGCAAAACCAAAAGCCCTATTATGAGTCTCGGATTAACCGGCTGATGACCACTTTCGCCAATATCGGTTACAGCCCGGATTGTGGCGTTACAGAAACGCTCAATGCCTCCGATCTTTTTAATCCTGGTGATCTTGTTTACTATCACGCTTTTTATCAGGATCAGCTTTTTGGGCAAGTCTCTGATTATAGCATCCTCCGCCCAGATGGAAGTGTTTTCCAATCCTGGGCACATAGCTCCAATGGGGCACATTATTCTTCCTCTAGCTGGTACTGGTCGTGGTATTTACCCGCCAACGCACCTGGTGGAACCTGGCGTTTTGAGGTCGTTTTCGAGGGAGAAACCTACGTTCATGAATTTGAAGTCATTGGAAACTGTGCGCCACCCAACATCAACCCCATCCCCAATGCCACGGCTTGCGGCAGCTACGCCCTGCCGCCTATCAGCGGCACCAACCTCACCGGCAGCCAGGCTTATTACACCGGGCCGGGCGCCACGGGCACACAGCTCCTCCCGGGGCAGGCCGTCACGGCCAGCGGCACCTACTATGCCTACGATGGCGCGCCGGGATGCGCCGACCAGGAGAGCTTCACCATCACTATCGCCAGCGCGCCTAACATCAACCCCATCCCCAATGCCACGGCTTGCGGCAGCTACGCCCTGCCGCCTA
>CAYSPJ010000088.1:4842-22279 GCA_964432875.1 uncultured Phaeodactylibacter sp.
CGGGCGCCACGGGCACACAGCTCCTCCCGGGGCAGGCCGTCACGGCCAGCGGCACTTACTATGCCTATGATGGGATGGCGGGATGTGAGGATGAGGAATCTTTTTCGGTTGCTATTACAGCAGCACCTAACTTGGCACCAATCAATAATGTCACTGCTTGTAATAACTACCTATTACCTCCTATCCAGGGCAGCAACCTTAGCGGTACACAGGCATACTATACTGGGCCAGCTGGAACGGGTACACAGTTTGTCCCAGGAGCGATTATTAGCAGTACTACTACCTTATATGCTTTCGACAGTAACGCAGGATGTAGTACAGAACAGAGCTTCACCGTTGCGATAGCCATTTCGCCAATCCTCGAACCGATTGCCGACGTCGCTGCTTGTGCGGAGTATATCTTGCCCCCTATTCAAGGTATTGGTCTAACTGGCTCGCAGGCTTACTACACCGGCCCCAATGGTACGGGTTCGAGCTATAATCCGGGCCATACGATCTCAACCAATACCGTCCTTTATGCCTATGACGGAGCATCTGGCTGTGATAGCGAGATGCTGTTTGTCGTCGAGATAGAGCCTGCTACCGTACCTGTTTTCATTTTGCCGGAAGAAGCTTGTAGCTCTGATGATCCAGTGGTACTGCCCATTGTATCAGCCAACGGTATCTGGGGTACTTGGGACCTCGGCCCGGTTCTGGACTTAGGCTTATATGCAGGCACAACGATTACGGCGACTTTTACCCCTAATCTAAATTACTGCGCCACTGAAATCGAAGCCCTCATTGAGGTGACACCAGAGCCGGTAATCATTAGCATCGCTTCCAGCCCGCCCAGTGATTGCAATATATCAAACGGCAGCTTAACCATAGACGCCTTTGTCGTCGGCGGCGAGGCAGAATACAGCATCGATGGGGGGCAAAGCTGGCAACCCGGCAATATCTTTACCAGCTTGGCGGCTGGAAGCTATCTTGTCGCCGTACGAAGCATTGGTGCTGATTATTGCATCACCGAATCTATTGCACAAATAACCGCAGTGCCAGACAACTCGCCCCCTATCCTCAGCGGCTGCCCTGGGCGCCTTGATACGCTCCTGGCAGCAGGCCAAGACCTCCTGCTGCTTTCCTGGCCGCTACCCTTTGCCAGCGACAATTGCGACCCGGCACCAAGCCTGATAGGCAATGGCTATCCAGACGCGAGTAGCTGGTTTGGGCCTGGGCAGTATGAAATCATTTATACTGCGGTAGATGCCACTGGCAATGAAAGTGCGCCTTGTCGTTTTGAAATTAATGTCATCAGAGGCAGTGGCCCTGTTTTTTATGTAGATGGCAATGAGTATAGCTTCTCGGGTGACACTTTGCTCGCTACTATCAAGGGTATCGGCTTGGACAGTATCGCTGAATTTAGGTTCGCCCTGCGTTCAGATGCTACTATCCTTGGGGTTGTCGGCAGCACCGCCATGGTGCCAGGCGAACTGGAATGGGATCTCCTGAACCCTAATCAGGCTGCCGTTTACTGGTTGGGCATTAACGCGATGAGCAGGAGTTGGGCAGACAGCAGCTTGGTCTTAAGCATTATGCTGCACTTGCCCGACAGTCAGGCCTGCGCCGAGCTGTGGTTTGACGCAGGGGCCGCCCCCTCCCCTATTGTGCATTTCTCTGATGGCTCCTCTATCCAACCGGATACCTACGGAGCGCTTATCTGCCCAAGAGGAGGACTACGCATCGCTGGTCAAATCCAAAGCACTATGGATTTGGCGATGAGCGCGGTCGAAGTCAATATTAGCGGGGCTGGATCGACGCTGACTGATAGCACGGGGCACTACGCTATAGACGCATTACAGGCAGGGCTTACCTATCAGGTACGGCCTTACTCTAATGCCAACCCAACCAATGGGGTCAACATCATTGACCTCATCCGCATTCAAGATCATCTGCTGCGCCGGGCGCTGCTCAGCGAAGCGCATCAATACATCGCTGCTGATGTCGATGGCTCCAGTAAAATCACCATTGCCGACCTCGTCGCGATTGCCCGACTGGTGATGGCAGCCGAGACAGAATTCCCCAACGGCGTCCCTTCCTGGCGCTTTGTACCTCAAGCTTATCCGTTAACCCAACCTGCCAATCCGGATTCCGTACCGCCCTATATCGAATGGATCAGTATTAATACCTTGAGCAGCGACTTGACCGATGTTGACTTCCTTGGCATCAAGACAGGCGATGTGGATGATACCCACAATTGGATGTCCGCCCCAGTAAGCCTGCGCTTTGAAGACCAGTATCTGGAAGTTGGGCAACGTGTACTGACTCGCTTCTCATTTGAAGGCGAGCAAAATCGCGTGCGGGCCTTCCAGCTTGCCATGCAACTGGAAAAACGGCTGTTATCGCTAGACACAACCGCTCTAAACAGCATTTTCGATGAGTCCTGGAACTATATAGACTGGCAAAATGGATTGCTTAAACTAATCATAATGGATGGGGATAATGGATTTACACTGCCGCTGAAAGCCAGGCGCGCAGGTTGGCTTAGCCAGGGGCTTCGCTTGGCGGGCAGCAACGAGATGCCTTCACTGTTGTGTACGCCACAAGGCGAGCTACAAGAGTGCATACTGGCAACCAACAGTGACAATCCCTCTCAGCCCACCCTGCGCATCCTGAGCAGCCAACCTAACCCTTTCACCCACTTTACCGTATTGATGCTAGATAGCCAAACGCCTCAACTCGCTCAGCTAGATGTAATCAGCGCGGAAGGGCAGCTTGTCCACCGGGAGGTGCGACAGTTGAGCCAAGGCATCAATACCTGGCCGCTGCACAATGCTTCATGGGGCAAGAAGGGCCTGTTCTTTGCCCGTATCCGCACGCCACAAGGCGTACTGAACCATACTTTGATTTGTGAATAGTTATACCAAATTTGGGATGAGGCAGCTTAGTTGCCTCATCCTTATAGACAATCAAGTGGACTCATGTTTAAGAAGTACGCATTTATACTTACCATCCTGGTGAATGTCATTTCCCTACACGGCCAGGCAATCGACACAACTTCATTTATCCTACCGCAGGTACAGGCTTGTCCTGGCGATACCATATTCCTTCCCGTGACCACAGAAAACTTCCTAAATGTAAGGGGTTTTCAGTTTTTTATCAAGTGGGATGCTAACCAGTTGAATCTCATTGACACTTGCGACTTGTTCCACCCCAGTGTGTTTGGCAACCAATTCGCCATGGATCAGCTTACGCTATTGTTCTTCCCTTTGATTGCCAACCCGGATGACCCTGTTGATTTACCCGATGGCGATACGATTATCATCTTGAAATTCGTAGTGCTCAACCTGGATAGCCCAGCAAGCGTCTTTTTCAATGAGTCTCCTCCTAGCATCAACAGCCAAGTCACGGTCAATTCGCCAATTAGCGGGGCCTCGGCCATTACCTTCCGCCCCAAGACGCAAACAGGCAGCGTCAGTTTCTTAGATTTGAATATGGATTTGCAGCTTGCTTCCAGCCCAATTACCTGCGCTGCTGCGGGTCAGATATCCGTTTTTTCAGCCATTCCAGACCTGAACTATGCCTGGTTTGCAGCAGGCACCCTATACGCTTCGACCCCTGATACCACAGTTATTTTCGGCGGTGAATATACCCTGGTAGCCAATCTAGGCACCTGTATAGATACACAATTGGTAAACGTAGCTTACGATACCTTGGCACCGCCCTTTACCACCATAGCTGATGATACCATAAATTGCCGGGTAGCGATGGCAATGCTGTCTCCAGATTTCATCAATGGGTCCTTTGATTACCAGTGGATTGGACCGGCTCAGGATACGAACTCGGGCCCCAATCTGGAAGTAGCCGCTGCCGGGCTTTATGTCCTGGAGACCAATAATCCGACTAATGGCTGCGTTCGCCGCGACACGGCATACGTCATCGACCAGTCACAATCTCCCGACATTAGCCTTGTAAACTCAGGAGGGCTTGATTGCCGCCGTGATACAGCCTATATTATTGCCTTATACCTCGATAGCCTAAGCCTGGAGCTGGAATGGCGGGATGCACAGGGGGAGCTAGCTGCCCAATCTGATACGCTATGGATAAGCCAGGCGGGGCAATACTTTTTATATGCTATCGACCCGATTAGTGGCTGCACAGCGGTTGATAGCCTGGAAATCATGGAAGACCGTACCTTGCCAAACACCACCATCCAAGGCGATAGCGTACTGGATTGCCGCCGCCCCAGCTTGTCACTCCAACCTGACAACTTGCCACCCCACACAAGCCTGGAGTGGCGTGACGAGATTGGCAACCTGCTAAGCACCCAAGCAATCCTTGATTGGGCAGCCCCCGGCTTAATCTCCCTCCTCCTGACTGACACCCTCAACGGTTGTGAAGCTTCTGCCGCTATAACGATAAGTAGCGATTTTGCCATACCTCAGGTCAACCTGGTTGTCCCCACCGACACCTTGACTTGCGGCTTAACCCAAATCTCATTAGAAGGCTGGAGTTCGGCCGTTGGGTTGGCTTTTCAATGGTCGGCAGAAGGGCAAACCCTGAGCGATGAACCATCCCTAAATATAAATGAACCAGGATTTTACGTCCTGCTCGCCACTGATACACTTAACGGCTGCGACACCATCCTGCAAGCTCAGATTTTCCAAGACACCCTCACCCCTGATTTCACTATCACCGGCGGCACTTTATTGACTTGTAACGAAAATGCCATCGAGCTAAACATCCAATCCAACTTAGCAGCAGGGCAATGCGAATGGCTAGGGATAGGCAACAACTGCTCCGCTTCTATATCATTACCAGGCACTTATACAGCCATGGTAACGAATTCATACAACCAATGCACGGCTTTAGATTCCGTTACGGTGACCCGTGCAGATAGCTTGCCCCCAATTGCGGCACAAGTGGAAGGCATAATCAATTGTCGAGATACAAGCGTAAGATTATTTACCGATACCCTCTATGAGCATACCGTTTATACTTGGATAGATACGGCCCTCGATACCCTTTCCACGGGCGCTATCGCCTTTGCCAACGCTGCGGGTATTTACACCCTCATTGCCAGCGATAGCCTGACAGGCTGCACCAGCCGACAGTATGTGACGGTTGAAGAAGACCAGAGCTTGCCGACAGGGCAAGCCGCCAGACCGTCAACCCTCGATTGCGACACACCTTTTGCCCCGCTCTTGGCTGAGCAGCTATCCGTGGGCGCGACTGTCGAATGGCAGGATAGCACCGGCATGCTCCTTTCTGCTGCTCAGGCCAGCCAACCTGGCACCTACTACCTATTACTGACCGATACCCTTAGCGGATGTATTGCACTGGATAGCGTAGAAGTAGTCGCAGATTTTACACTCCCAAGCCTATATCTAGATATACAGGATGAGCCTCCGGTATTGACCTGTGTACGCACCAAAATCGAACTCACTGCTCAAAGCGATGCCGGAGCAGCCTTCTTCTGGCTAAATGCCGCTGGAGATACGCTTGTACGCACGGCAGCCTTTGAAGCAACCACCCCAGGGCTATTCAGGCTTCTGGTACAAAGTAGTGTAAATGCCTGTACCCGGGATACCGTTTTTGCCATCATCGAAAACCGTGTCACTCCGCTCGCAGAAATACGCATCGAACAGGATTTTGACTGTGCCGCAGAGGAAGCCGTGTTGTCTGCTGCACCTGGCAACCACTATAGTTACGATTGGTCCGGCCCTGCATTAATGGTCGATGCGCTGAATACCGCCATGGCAACTGTTTTTGAAACAGGTATTTATAACTTAGAGGTAATCGACACCCTCAACGGCTGTCGCAGTTCCGCTTCGATTGAGCTGAATGCCGACCCTGACGGCATCCAGGCAGTGCTCTTTGCAGTGCGCCCCATCGGATGCAATCAAACTGCTAATGGCAGTCTACTCGTCAACGGGTCTGAGGGGGGAGAGCCACCCTATTTTTACACGCTAAACGGCGAACCTCTAGGGGCTTCTGGCCAAGCCGATGGCTTATCGGCAGGCTCTTATGCCCTTACGGCTATTGATGGCCGGGGCTGTCGCTTCGATACCACTTTCACCATCTTCCCCGCTAGTGGCCATGCACTTTCCCTAAGCCCTCCAAATGCCTCTATTAACCTGGGCGATTCCATCCCGCTAACCGCCCTGGTTGACCTAGCCCCGGAACTCCTCCAACAAATCAACTGGTACGCTGATGGGCAGCTGGTTTGTGAATCCTGCCTCTCCTTCACGGCAAAGCCTAAGATTACCACCTTCTACGAAGTGGTCACGGTAGATGAAAATGGCTGCACCAGCCTAGCTCGTGCCGAGGTCAGAGTGGTCAAAAGAAAGCTGTTTTACGCCCCCAACGCCTTCTCTCCAAACCATGACGGCCGAAATGACCGCTTTGTGATTTATCCGTCAGAGTCAGTTAAAGCCATCAATTCCTTTACCGTTTACGACCGCTGGGGTGGGCAGATTTACCAGGAAAGCTCCGGCACCCTGGAGATGGAAGGCTGGGACGGGCTCTATAGAGGCACCCCCACCGCAACTGGCCTTTATGTTTATATGGCGGAGATGGAACTGGTAGACGGCCAGCAGGTCGTGATTCAGGGAGAAGTAGTAGTAGTGAGGTAGGTCAAAAGAGGCTTTATGGCTGGCTTTAACTGCCTAGAATCAATCAAATCAGCCCCCCCACCGAAAGGGAAGATGCGCTAAATCCCCGATGGCATTTTGCAATAAAATAACCAGGTTTACCCATCCTGACCCATCATATAATCAACGCTTTATCGAAAATCCCCCACGCACGTCCATCTTAATACAAATGAATGTTTATCTTGCCCCCAATTAACACAAGCACCATGACCAGAAAAACCCTGTTATGCTACTTGGGGCTGTGGTGGGCCATTAGCCTGAGCGCCCAAGACCCCTTCTTCGCCCATTTTTTCAATAATCGAGCGCTGTTCAACCCTGCTTTGGTCGGCGAGGCTGGTGCCTTGTCGGTGCGGGGGCTGTACAAATCGCAATGGCCCTTGGCCGGGGCCACCCCTTATCGCACCATGGCCGTGGTGGCCGAAGAGAGCATGCCTTGCAGCATGTTCGACTGGGGGCTCAACCTGATGCAGGACGTGGAGGGCGACGGGCTGATGCGCACCTTCAGCGGCGGCATGATGTTGGCGGGCACGCCAACGCTGATTACCCGGCATGGCGCGGCGCGGGCGGTGCACAACCTGCGCATCGGGCTGGGGCTCAACTGGGCGCAGCGCCGGGTGGACTTCAACCGCCTGGTCTTTTCCGATCAGCTCGACCCCAAGTACGGCCTGACTGATGCGGCGGGCAACCTCAACCCGACTGATTTCGTGCCGCCAGATTTCCCCGGCTCCCTCTGGTACTTCATCCCCTCCGTAGGCATCGCTTACAAAGGCTTGTTCAATGATCGCAACCCTTACCTGGGGGTATTCAGCATGGGCTATAGTGTCCATAATTTATATGGGCTAGGAGACGAAGGCTTCTTTGGCCACCAAGAGTCGATCCTGCGCATCGGCACCACGACTACGCCCCGGCATACGGCTTTTGCCGAGTGGGAAATTATACCTTATTACAGCGCGAGCAACTACTTTTATTTTAGCGTCAAGCCCACTGTCTTGTGGCAAAAGCAAGGCGAGCTGAGCTATGCCGAAGCAGGGCTGCGCTTCGCTTTCAGCCGGGCTTTTGCGCTGGGTACGTATTACCATTTCTCCAGCCGCCCCCCAGATGGGGTCAATACCAACTGGCTTTCTATCAATGCCGAAACGAGCGTGCTGCTCTCCAAGGCCAACCGCTTCAATCTGGGCTTTTCCTATTCGCCCAACCTCAGCGGCTTACAAAATTTCACTGGCGGGGGCGGCATCATGGAAGTGTCGATAGCCTTGCTCTTCGCCTCGAGCCCCAGCTGCAAGCTCATCGGCAGAGAGGATGAAGTGCGGTATCGCAACGACATCGTCTGCCCCACTGCCTCCCTGAGCCGGCGCTCCAAGCTGTACGACCATCTTTGGTATGGCCATAAGTGATACTTTGAGCGGCAGGCGAGCTTACGGAACCATTCCGCCACTTTATTGATATCAACTGCGTGCTATTTATAAATCTTCAGGATATGAACTGGTTTTTTCCCCTAAAGACGAACTACGCCGTTTTACCTCTATTTGACAAATGCCCAGCCGGGGCTGCCAAGCTTTATCCCCTCTTTTCCAGAGCGGGTTTCGCGGCGCTCTTCCTATTGGCCTTAGTCCAGAATGGTTGGGGGCAGTTGTCGGATTGCAACTTAACCTTGTGCAATGATGATGCTTGTGGCCCGGCTTTCGTCACCTATGCCCCTTCCGGGCAAAACGTATTTTGCGAAGGCAGCGTTATCACCCTGGCCAATACCAGCACCACCACTGATTTTCAGGTTTTCTACATCGATTGGGGCGATGGGCAGCAAGACACCGTCAACAATTACAACAACGTCACCCATACCTACGACTACTCGGGTATCGACCGCTGTGCCGAAGGCCCCTTATTCAACCAGATCATCTGCTACGTGGGTCGGAAAACCTGTGCCAATGGTGAGAGCTGCAATACCTCAACAACCGTGGTGACGGTGCGCTTGCGACCCGTGGCTCGCTTCGACGCACCAGCCGAAGCCTGCGTCAATACGCCCATCAACTTCACCCAAAGCAGCTGCAACGTCGGCAATGATGGCTACCTCTGGAACTTCGGCGACGGCAACACCTCTACCGAACCCAGCCCCAGCCATACCTACGCGAACCCCGGCAACTACACCGTCACCCTTACGGTGAGCAACTCTTGCGGCAGCGATACGCAGTCGCGCCCCATCCGCGTGGTGGCACCCCCGGAGGCGGCTTTTGACTTCGACCCGGCTTTGGGCTGCGGCCCCACAGTCATCTCCTTCACCGACCAGTCCAACCAATGGAGCAATACGGTGTGGAGCATCATGCCCAACGATACCTCGCGCTGGGACTTCACCGACACGACCATGACCCTCAGCACCGATGATATTTCCGTGAATTTCCACGCCGTCGGCGAATATATCGTCACCCTTACCGCTTCCAATGCCTGCGGGCAAGATACGGAGACGGCGACCATCAACATCTACGCGCCGCCCAGCATCAGCTTGTCTCCACCACATGCTTCTTGCGATGAGCTGATACTGACTTCGGATAGTCTTGGGTTTTATTACAGCGGTGAGATCACGACTTTTGAGTGGGTTTTCACCAACGGCACCCCGGCGACTGCGACCGGGCCGAGTTTCAGCGGCATCGTTTTCACCCAATCCGGCACCGTTACGCTGAACATCACCAGCCCTTGCGGCAATCAGACTCGAAGTGTGCCGGTGACGGTGGCCAATACCGCCCCCATCGTGTTCGGCAGCAACCCCTCTTCGCTTTGCGCGAATGCGGCGCCCGTCTTCTTGCAAGCCACGCCGGATGGGCAATGGAGCGGCCCGGGCATCTCGCCAGACGGAGAGCTCAACCCGGTGGGCCTCAGTCCCGACACTTATACTTACACCTACTCTACTGGAGGGATGGGGTGCCCCAATGATGCCACGTTGGACATCCAGATCGAGCCGGCCGTAGAGGCTGCCATCATGGCGGTAGATACCGCTTGCGAAAGCCTGAGCTATACCCCGCAGGTGACTTACGGCGGCGAAATCAACGCCTATGCCTGGTCGTTTCCGGGCGGCACGCCAGCCTCCTCTACCCAAGCCAACCCCAGCGGCATCCAGTACAATGCGCCGGGCACCTATCTGGCCACCCTGGAAGCCGTCGGCCCTTGCGGCACTGCCCGCGATACGGTGGAAATCATCGTACAGGCCAATGTACAATTGGAGATCACCCCGCCACCAGGCATACTCTGCTCCGGCTCTGCGCCCTTTGAGCTGACGGCCAACCAGCCGGGCGGCACCTGGTCGGGCCAGGGCATTATCGACGGCATGGCGGGCTTGTTCGATCCCGGTGCGGTAATCCCGGGGCAGCCCATCTCGATCCAGTATGAGTTGGAAAACGGGGCGTGTAGCGCCACGGCCAGCATTGAACTGACCGTAGTGGCTTCCGCCAACATCACTTTCCCGGCGGATACATTCTGCCTGGACAGCGAGCCACGCCTTTTGTCCATCTCGCCAGCGAATGGCACCTTCTCGGGTGTCGGCGTGGACAGTATGAGCGGCCTCTTCACTCCGACAACATCGGGCGAAGGGGTCTTTGAGATTCGCTACGACTACACCGATGCCAATGGCTGTGCGGTAAATGCCCAAGCCGACATCCTGGTAGAAGCGGTACCGCAGCTCGGCCTGCCCGATACGGCCCTGCTCTGCCTTTCCTCCATCGCCATCAACCTGCCCGCTACGGTCGGCTTCGCACCCCAGCCGCCAGGGGGAGCGGCCACCTGGAGCGGCCCCGGCATCCAAAACCCGCAGGGCGATTTCAACGCCGGCACTTTGAGCGAAGGGGTGTATCCGGTGACGGTGGAATACCACCGCAATGACTGCCTGGTCAGGGACACGATCATGGTGGAGATCACCCAGCCCCAGCCGCTGCAGATCAGCCTGGATACGACAGTCTGCATCAGCGAGCAGTTTTTGCAATTGCAAAGCAACCTCGCGGGCGGCCAGTGGTTCGGCCCTGGCATCGACAGCGATGGGCGCATCGAGCTAGAGGTGGCGGGCGGCAACACCATCCATGAATATCGCTACGAATTTGCCGTCGGCACCAATTGCGAGCAGAACGCCACGGTGCGGGTGGAAATCATCGATCTGGGCGCTTTGGTCAATGCAGGGCCGGATACCGCGATTTGCGCGGGCCCCGCCACCTTCGCCCTCAGCGGCGCGGCACCCCAGCCGGGCTATTGGGTCGGCCCGGGGCTGGCAGATGACCAGGCCGGCCTGCTCGACCTCAGCCAGCTCTCGCCCGATTCGCTTTACACCTTTCAGTATTGCATCGAGAGCCAGGCCGTGGCGGGCTGCCAGGCCTGCGACAGCCGCAGCTTCATCGTCTATTCCAATCCCGTAGCGGATTTTGCCCTGGATGGCACGGCTTGCATCGACGAAGTTTTTGGCGTACAGAACAACAGCAGCGGCGCCGACCAGTTCCGCTGGAATTTTGGCGATGGCACAATCATCCCCAACCAGGCCAGCCCCACCCACCAGTACACGGCGGCGGGCAACTATACCATTCAGCTCATTGCGACGAATGCGGCGACGAGCTGCCGCGATACGACGGAATTTAGCCTGTTTGTCACCACCCCTCCGGTGGCAGCCTTCACGCTGGACGACGACGAAGGCTGTGCGCCTTTCCCACTGGCTATCCAGGATGGCAGCAGCGGGTTTGAAATCACCCGCACCTGGTTTGTCGCTGGCGATACGGTGGTGGGCGCGCCGCCCGTTGGGGTCATCCTCGATGGGGTGACCCAGGATTCCATCTTCATCATCCGCCTCGAAACGACTAATCTGTGCGGCACGCGCAGCGCCGCAGCCGAGGTCTTGATACGCCCCTACCCTATCGTGCGCTTTGGCGTTTTCCCCGGCGAAGGCTGCTCGCCCCTCGAGGTAGAGCTGGCCAACGCCACCGTGGGCAATCCGCAAACCTATTTCTGGGACCTCGGCAATGGCACCACCTCGGCCGATACGCTCCCGCCCTTCCCTGTCTATACCACCACTGATACCACCGTTTCGACTTACACCATCACCCTTATTTCTACCAATGATTGCGGGACGGACACGCTTTCTAAGGAAGTCATCGTCTACCCCCCCGACGTGCATGCCTTTATCGAAGCGGATACCCTGGAGGGCTGCCAGCCCCTGGTGGTACAGCTGGAGAGCTTCTCCACCCCCGGTGCCATCGTCTCCTGGCTCATCCTGGGCCCCGATGGAAGCCAGCAAGGCAGCAACCTCAACGCCCCGCTGGTGGTCTTGGATGTGCCGGGGCAGCATACCGTCATCCTCTACGCCACGCGCTGCGGCACCGCCGCCGATACAGTTTATATCGAAGTGCTGCCGGCACCCCTGGTTTCTTTCACCCATCGGCCTTTCATCTGCGTCGGCCAGCCTGTCTCCTTTACCAACACCTCTCTCCAGATCGGCGGCAGCAATTGGGATTTTGGCGATGGGAACCTCAGCACTGATTTTTCTCCCACCCACATCTTCGACACCCCCGGCGAATACACCGTGACGCTGACGGCCTATTCGCTGCTCAACAATTGCCCGGCTACCTTCGCCAGCACCATCCAGGTAATCGGCAACCCCACGGCGGCCTTCACCCCATCGGCGACCAGCGGCTGCGGGCCGCTGACCATCGAATTCGCCAGCAACAGTACGCCTGGGGTCAATCACGTCTGGGATTTCGGCGACGGCGGCACAGCGGCCTTCGTCCCCAATCCCGTGCATACCTTCCAGCAGCCCGGCAATTATGCGGTCACCCTCACGGTCTATGATGCGGATAGTTGCTTTACTGCCGTAGCGGTCTCCAATATCTTCGTTTTCCCCGATCCGGTGGCCGATTTCAGCTTGCCCGATGAGCGGTACTGCCTCGGCTATGCGGCCTTGCAGCCAGTCAACCTCTCGCAAGATGCCGTGTCTTATTGCTGGCGCTGGGAAAACGATACCGTCTGTGTGGCTGCACCCGTCATCGTCCCTCAAGCGGCGGGCAGTTTTGAGTTGCAGCTCGTCGCCACCAACGCCTTCGAGTGCCAGGATACGTTTGCGCGGCTCGTGGACATCCTGCCCTCGGCCATCGCCAGCCCGGCACCCAGCCCGATGGAAGGCTGCCAGCCGCTGCGGGTCGCCTTTGACAACCCTTCCCAGCATGCTTCGACCTTCCTCTGGCTATTCGGCGACGGCAACAGCTCGACCTTGCCCCTGCCCAGCCACAGCTATCTGGAAGCGGGCGACTTCGAGGGGCTGCTCATCGCCGGCAGCACCAACGGCTGCCCCAGCGACACGGGGCGCTTCGCCATCCAGGTCTGGCCCAAGCCCGATGCCGGCTTCGCTTTCGACAAACCCGAGGAGTGTGGCGCGCCGATGGAGGTCGCCTTTGAAAACCTGTCCGCTTTGGCGCAAAGCGCCGACTGGGATTTTGGCGACGGCAACACTTCTACCGCCCTGAATCCCACCCACCTCTACCTGACGCCTGGCACATACCCCGCGCGCCTCATCGTGGCCAACATCTATCAATGCCGTGACACCACCGAGCAAATCATCGACATCTACGGGCAGCCCATTGCCGACTTCCGGCTGGACAACCCGATCGGCTGCGAAGGCAAGGAGATTGTATTCCAAAACCTGAGCGAGGAGGCCCTGCGCTACGAGTGGCGCATCGAGCCCTTTACTGAGCTTTTTACCGACCCGGAACCGCAAGTGCGGTTCGACCAGCCTGGCATCTACAGCGTCCAACTCATCGCCATCTACAACGAGCGGTGCCGGGACACCCTGCTGCGCCCGGCCTACGTGCGCATCTACGCCTCGCCGCTAGCCGATTTCACCTACGAAGCCGACCGCGAGCCCAACATCCTGGGCGATGTCGTTTTCATCAACCAATCGCAAAACGCCGACCGCTTCTTCTGGGATTTTGGCGACGGCACCACGACAACGGCCTCCGACCCCGAGCACGAATACGACATCAACCGCTCTATCGAGGTGCTGCTGGTGGCCTACAACGACAACGGCGGAGCCTTCACCTGCGCTGACAGCATCATCCAGCCCATCGAACCGGAATGGATTACCACCTTCTACGCCCCCAATGCCCTCTCTCCAGGCTATGGCGCAGAGGGGGTGCAGGTGTTCAAGCCCGTAGGTATTGGCCTGGCGGAGTACCGCATCGCCATTTATTCCCCCTGGGGCGAGCAAGTGTGGTATTCGGAAGCGTTGGAGGAGGGGCAGCCGGCCGAAAGCTGGAATGGTGCCAAGCACAACCAAGGAGACATCCTCCCCCAAGGCGCGTACACCTGGCGGGCAGATCTCACTTTCGTCAACGGCGTACGCCGTACCGAGGTGGGGAGCGTGACCTTGTTGCGGTAAAGGAGAGGGCTCTATGTAAACAAAGGGGAATGGGTTATAGAAAATAAAGGGGCTGAAGCTTTCGGCTTAGCCTTTCGATATGAGCAGGAGGCTGTCCCCCCAAATGTATCACTTTTTGAAAGGCTTCAGCTTTGCTTTCGAACCAAGCCCCTTTTACCTTTTCACGACCTTCCCCACCCAGCTTGCCTGTCCATTTGAAAAAAACAGCCAGTAAACGCCCGGGCTCAGCCATTCGAGCTCCCAGTCCCGGTCGGCACTGGCTATGCCCTCTTGCAGGAGGCGGCCGTCGGCAGCTAGCAATTTCCAGCGCACTGGGTACCAATCTGATCGTTCTGTATGCAGCGATAAGCGAGAGGAGAAAGGGTTGGGGAAGAGGGAAACCCCTTCTGGCAGGCTTGCCTCTACCGCTTGAGTCGCAGAGATAACGATCGTCTGGCTAATCGCTTTGGCGCAGGGGCCGTTGGAAGCGTTGAGCGTAACGCTATAAGTACCGGGCGCGGCATAGGTATGCACTGGATTAGCCAGGGCGCTGGTATTGCTGTCGCCGAAATTCCAGACATAAGAATCTGCCGCAGGCGTGGTGTTGAAAAAGCTTACGGTCAGCCCATCGATGCTAAAATTGAAATCTGGCTCGGGCCGGCTTAGCACGCTCACGGCTTGGGGATTAGAAATAGACTCATTGCCGAAGGGGCTGAACAGGCGCAGCTCTACAGCGTACTGCCCCGGCGCAGTATAGCTCACCGTCGGGTTGTCGGCGGTACTACTGGCGGGCGTGCCACCAGGGAAGAGCCATAGCAGGCTATCGTAGATGCCGGTCGACTGGTTGGCAAAGCTCACGCTGAATGGCGCACAGCCCGTAGTAGGGCTAGTAGCCGAAAAAGCAGGGGCCGGTGGCTGGCCGACGAATAGCTCCTGGCTAACGGTATCCCTACCACATTCATTCTCAGCGATGAGCAGTACCTCGTAAGTCCCTGCTAGGGTATAGCTATGGCTGGGCGCTGCTGCTGCTGAACTGGCCCCGTCGCCAAAATCCCAGAAAAAAGTATCCGCATTAGAGGAAGCGTTGGTAAACTGCGCGGATAGGCCCGCTACCACAAAGGAAAAGCTCGCACTGGGGCCAGATGTTGGCTGAATAAAAATCGGATCCGAAAAAATCGTCGGAAAACAGTCCGTACTGAGTACCAGGCGGTAAGCGAAGCTGCCCATAGCAGCACTGACTTGGTTGATTTGTAAAACAGGGCTATCGGGCTGGCTGTAAATTTCGCCCGCCATTATGTCCATGAAGCCATTGCCCATATCTACCTGCCACTGGAAGCTGAGTTCAAACCCCTGTACCAGGGCTATGAGCTGCAGCGCTTCCCCCACACAGGCAGAGAGGCTGTCAGCCATCACCTGCAAGCTTGGCGGCTGGTTGGTTTCACTCCCCTCGGGGATATCAGTGAAAGCCTGCTGCAGGCCGGTCAGGCCAGCCTGCGCCCCATTAGTCGAAGGGCTACATTGGGTAGAATTCAGCGCCATGCCTGGCTGCCCGCCGGCCAGGCCAACGGCAGCCATAAAGCCAGGGGCTAGCATTAGCCGCCCGCCCGCGCCACCGCCGCCCGGGCCGAGGCATTGGCTGGAATTGAGGTTATTGACATCGCCGCCACGCCCACCTTTGGCTTCTACTATGATGCCAGGCAGGTTGGGCGCGATACCACTGATAGCAATCGTACCGCCGCCACCGCCGCCGCCGCCGCCGTCGCCGACAGCAGTCTCGGCATCCGCGCCATTGGCTCGAATCGCGCCACCTATGCTGACGGTGACGCTTTCCTCAATCAGGACGATACCACCGCCATTCCCGCCGCTCGTAGCGGTGTTATTGTTGCCGTGCCCGGCACCGCCGCCGCCGCCCAGGAAGAGCCGCTCTGGGGCGGCCGACAGCGCTTTCCCGCCGATGCCGGGGAACAAGCCCCGGCAGCCGAAGAAGGTCGGATTGTCGTTTTGCCCGCCATTGCCGCCGCTGCTGAGGTTGGCGCCGCCGCCGCCGCCAGCGTTATGGTCGTTGCCGCCGCCGCCGCCATTGGACGACGCCCCCCGCCCGCGGCTGAGATTGACCGGTATTGCGCTGATCCCTTCTCCTTTTTTACCGCCACGGATGCTGCTTTCCTCGTAAGCATAGTTGCTGAAGCTGGATAAGAAGGTGCAATCACCGTTGTAATTTAAAGCTGCCGAGCCGCCGCGGAAGCCTTTACCGCTCACGTCGATATCTCCTTGTAGGGTCAATTGCCCGGTTGAAAAAGCCAATACGCCGCCCGTACTCCCATTCCAAGCCTGGGCAGTCAAGGTTTCGGCTACAATTGCCTGCTCATAAACAGGCATGCTGACTACTTGCACCGCACCGGCTAAATCATATTCGTTGAGCAAAGCTTTTTCCAGCCGGAGTTGCGAGCCGTCAATACTATTGATAGATCCCCGCTCATAAAGCCCTGCCGAGCCGAGGCTGGCGATATTGCCATAAGCAGCGGTATTGCTGGTATTGATTTCTGCCCCCTGCATTTGGATAATCAGCACGGCCTGCCCAACGCTAAAGCCCGCTGTGCTGGATAGGGTTAGGCTGTTGTTGCAATAGTTGATGCCTTGCACGGCAGCATAGTGGTTGATTATGCCTGACAGGGTGTCTTGGGCACTTACCGCCCAAGCAAGAGGGAGTAACATGGCAATTGAAAATAACTGCTTCATAGGATTTCGTTTTTGGGAAAAAGGGCAGTCAAGGGTAAAGGGTAAAGGATAAAGGGGGGGGATAGCGCTGGACTGGCCCCGTACGAAAACCTGGCGATCTACTCCTCTAACCAGCTATTACCGTGGCGATGAACCCGCCCTAGGCTTCCTCATCTTCCGGTGCCATCTGTACTTTCAGCCCTTCCAATTCGCTAGTGATGCGGATTTGACAGCTCAAACGGGAGTTGTCTTCGACAAAGAAAGCCTGGTCGAGCATGTCCTCTTCGTCGGTTGTCATTGCGGGCAGTTCATGCTCGCTGAGCACATAGACGTGACAGGTGGAGCATAGCGCCATGCCGCCACAGGTGCCTTTGACCGGCAAATCATGGGCTTTCAAGACCTCCATGAGGTTGAAATTCATATCGGTGGGGGCTTCGAAGACCTCCTCTTTCCCTGCCCGGTCAATGACGGTAATATTAATCAACATGCCTGCATTTTCGATTTAATGGCGCAAAGATAGCCTTTTCCACGAAAAAAAGTGGCTTATGTTCATGACCCTGCTTGATGCCAATGGGAGGTAATCCGCCCACGGCAGCAATGCCAGAGCTCCCGCTCTCGCTGCGCTCGTCTGGGATGTCGCTACGCTCCGCTTGTCAAAAGCCGTACCAAAGCCTTGCCTACTCCACTACTACCCGCCGGTATGCCCGGCGCTCGCCTG
>CAYSPJ010000089.1:0-21950 GCA_964432875.1 uncultured Phaeodactylibacter sp.
CGGCTGGATGGGGTGGTGGTGTGGCTGCATGGGGAGGTTTTGCTGCTGCGGTGAAGGCATCTCGCAGACAGCCCTGATAGAGGACATAAGCAGGGGTTTCGCAGCGCTGCTACATCGAGTTTTTTCTCCCTGATGGAATAAAAGCTTCGCTATTCCATAGGGTAAACTTGCGCCAAGCCGCATAGCAAGCGGATGCTGGCAGAACCAATCGCCCCTGCCCAAGGGGGTACAAGTAAACACGGAAACGTTGCGACTTTGCGCCGTTGCGAGAAACTTCTCCCGGACCAGTCACGAGCAGCATAGCAGACGGATGCCAATAGGGCCAATGCCCCTGCGGTGAAGGGGGGCATCATAATTTCATCGGTAGCCGCTTGGCTCGAGAGAGAGGTTCATCGGCGGCGCAGTTGAGGCGATGAAGCTTCTGCGCTACATTATAACATCAAATCAGCCCAAAGCCGGTAATCAGCGAGCGGTTGCGCCCTAGGGTCTTCGTCGTAGAGGGGCATGAGTTCGCAGAGAGGGTGGGAGAGGATGGCGCGGCCCTTGCGGATAGAGGCAATAAGGCCAAAGGAATCTTCGGGGTCTTTGCCTTCGATGCCGAGCACTTCCACTCTGGTGCCGGGTTCGATATTATGGAAAATGAGCCCTTCCACCTGGGCATCGAAGGGGAACTGGACTTCTTGGGCGAAGTAGGCTGCCCAGTTGTCGAGGTCGTCGGCAGCAGGAGCGCGCATCATGATATCAAAAATGCGGACTGCAGCGGCGTTGTCTTTAATGTCGCCCCAGAAATACTGGTGAAAAAGGCGGCGCATGGTAGCGGTGGCCTCGTCTTCTGTATCCTGTGCTTTCGCCGCTTTCAGTTGATCCTCTTCGAGCTCATAGTCCGAGAAGTTGCCATACTCATCCTCGCAGAGGGCGCGGATATAAGGCTCGGGCAGCTTTAACATACTGGGGCTATCCAGCTCTACATTATAGAAGGTGGTTTCGCCATCCGTAAAGGCCGCTTCGACCCGGCCCTGCAAGCCATTGAGGTTTAGCTCGGGGAAATCCTTGGAAGGCCAGAAGTCAGCGGCTATTTGAACCGTGCTGCCGAGGGGGAAGAGCGGGTCTTCTACTTCGTCCCATAAGCCATCATCATCCGCAGAGAAAAATGGCTCATCGTCAAACCCTCCGCCGAAGAAGAGGCCTTCCGATTCGTCGAGCATATCGTGCAGGAAGGCATCGACCTGGCGGCTGCGGAATTCCTCGTCCTCATCTTCCTCTTCGAAGGCCTCTGCCAATTCATTGAGGAGCGGGGAAGGGGCGCGCAGGTGGAGGGTGTCTTCCAGGGCTGCTTTGAGCTTATCCAGGGTGGCTTGCAAATCGGCCATATCGTGGTGATCGTCGGGCGGGCGGTTTTCCAGGGCGGCACGAGTAGCATCAGAGGTGGTCAGCAGGTGGCTTTCTTTTTCGATGCGGGCGAGGTAGGCTTTTAGCCCCTGCGCTTGTTGTTGCAAAAGAGCCAGGGCCTTTTGCTGCCCGAGTTTTTCTAGCGCAGCATCCAGCAAAGCGGTGGCGGGGAGCACTATCCCCTGGAGTGCCATTTCGATGTCCATGCCTGGCCGGTTGATGCCGAGCTGGGAGAGCGCGAGCAGGGCTGCTTTGCCCGCTTCGATCTCCTCTTCCGTGGGATAATCGCTAAAGGAATCGAGCCGGTCTTTGATGCGCTTGGCCATGTCATGCTCCATGGTCTGCCCGTTTTGTTGGGCGGCGCCGGCTCTGTCCTGGAGCATTTTTTCGTAATGTGGGTGAAAAAGCGGAGCGCTGGTCAATTCTTCGCTGATGTAGATCATATCCTCCATCGTTTCCTCATCGAGGAAATCCTGTTGCTCCAGGTGGTTGACCAATTCGACGATGTCTTCCCGCAATTGCCAAAGCTTGCTGACGTGCGCCACAAAAGCCCTTTCTGCTTCCAGTTGGTAATCAAAAATCTGCTGGCGCCGCGCCTGAAGCTGCCGCTCTTCCTGGTGTGCTTGCTCGAGCAGTTGGGTTACTGCTGTTTTGATCGCCTCCAGGGAAGTATCTTGGTTGGATTGCTTGCTCATTCAAATCTGGTTGTTCTGTTGGTAAACACCTGGGAGGGTGATAGGGTTTGCCGATGAGGGCACACCCTTGTGGTCAGGTACTGGCCGGGCCGGCGGCAAAGGGATATACGGCAGAGGCAGGGGCCGAAAGGTAAGCACCGACCTGCTTGTTTCCCAAATCTCGCCTGGTCAGAAACCACTATCCCTACCTCGTCAAATACATATACCGCTGCCGGTCCAACTCGCGGAAGAAGGGGTCGGACAAATCGCGGATAAAGCGGATGGCCTCGCCGGTAGATTTCATCTCCGGGCCGAGGTTTTTATCCACATTGGGGAATTTGTCGAAGGAGAAGACCGGCACTTTGATGGCAAAGCCACTGGGTTGGGGCTTGATGTCGAAGTCCTTCAGCTTGTGCGTACCCAGCATTATCTTGGTGGCAATTTTGAGGTAAGGCACTTTGTAGGCTTTGGCGATGAAAGGTGTAGTGCGCGAAGCTCGTGGGTTGGCTTCAATCACGAATACCTTATCGTCCTTAATAGCAAACTGGATATTGATCAGGCCGCGGATATCGAGGGCGTGGGCCAATTTTTCGGCGTATTCCACCATCGTGGCTACAGCTTCCACCGAGAGGCTATAGGTAGGCAGCACGGCCGAGCTATCGCCGGAATGGATGCCGGCTGGCTCGATATGTTCCATGATGCCCATGATGTGGACCTCCTCGCCATCGAAGATGGCATCGATTTCGGCCTCTTTGGCGCGCTCCAGAAAGTGGTCGATCAGTACGCGGTTGCCCGGCAGGTGTTTAAAGATGCTGAGCACCTGCCGCTCCAGTTCATCGTCATTGATGACGATGCGCATGCGCTGGCCACCCAACACATAGCTAGGGCGCACCAGTACCGGATAGCCAGTTCGCTTAGCTACGCCCAGCGCCTCGTCGGCATCGTGGGCGACGCCATAGTCGGGGTAGGGGATGCCCAATTCTTTGAGCAAGTCGGAGAAAGCGCCACGGTCTTCAGCCAGGTCCATATTGGGGAAAGAAGTGCCGATGATTTTGATGCCGCGTTCGTGGAGTTGCCGGGCGATTTTCAATGCCGTCTGGCCGCCCAATTGCACGATGACCCCTTCGGGCTTTTCCAGTTCGATGATTTCCTCCAGGTGTTCCCAAAAAACCGGCTCGAAGTAGAGCTTGTCGGCCATGTTGAAGTCGGTAGAGACCGTTTCGGGGTTGCAGTTGACCATGATGGCTTCGAAGCCTGCTTCCTGGATGGCCATGAGCCCGTGTACACAGCAGTAGTCAAATTCGATGCCCTGCCCGATGCGGTTGGGGCCAGAGCCGAGCACGATGATTTTCTTGCGGTCAGAGGGGATGCTTTCGTTTTCCTGGTCGAAAGTAGAGTAGAAGTAGGGCGTTTGGGCTTCGAACTCGGCCGCACAGGTATCCACCATTTTATAAGTACGGCGGATGTTGAGCTTCTTGCGCGCTTGAGTGACCTCGGGCTCTTCGACCCTCAGGAGCCAGGCGATTTGGGCATCGGAGTAGCCGGCTTGCTTCAGTTCCAGGAAGAATTCCGAGGGGATGTCATCCGGCACATTATAGCGCATCAGCTGCTGCTCGAGCTTGACCAGCTGCTTAATCTGGCGGATGAACCAGGGGTCGATGCGGGTTAGCTTCTGGATGGTTTTTTCCGGCACGCCGAGGCGCAGCGCATCTTTAATGCGGAAGATGCGGTCTTCGCTGGGGTGTTCCAGGCTCGCCAGGATATCGCTGGTGCGTATCCACTCCTTCATGTCGGCACCCAGGCCCATGCGATTGTTTTCCAGAGACTGGCAGGCTTTCTGTAAAGCCTCGAGGAAGCTGCGGCCGATGGCCATCACTTCGCCCACCGACTTCATCTGCAAGCCCAGCTGATGGTCAGAGCCGAGGAACTTCTCAAAGTCCCAGCGGGGCATCTTCACGATTACATAATCCAGGCTGGGCTCGAAATAGGCTGAAGTAGTCTGGGTGATCTGGTTCTTCAGCTCATCGAGCTGGTATCCGATGGCCAGTTTGGCGGCGATCTTGGCGATGGGGTAGCCCGTGGCTTTGCTGGCCAATGCAGAGGAGCGGGATACCCGCGGGTTGATTTCGATGACGATGAGGTCTTCTGTTTCGGGCTCGAGCGCAAATTGGATGTTGCAGCCGCCAGCAAAATTGCCCAGCGAGCGCATAGCGTGGATGGCCTCGTCTCTCATGCGTTGATAGGCCGTATCCGAGAGGGTCATGGCCGGTGCCACGGTGATGCTGTCGCCAGTATGGATGCCCATGGGGTCGAGGTTTTCGACGGTGCAGATGATGGCGACGTTGTCGGCGCGGTCGCGCAGCAGCTCCAGTTCGAATTCTTTCCAGCCCAGCACGGCTTTTTCCACCAGCACTTCGTGGGTAGGAGACATGTTGAGCCCCCGGCGCAGGGCGGCATCAAATTCGTCTTCTTTGTGGACGAAGCCGCCTCCCGAGCCGCCCAGGGTATAAGAAGGGCGGATAACCAAGGGGTAGCCGATCTCCTGGGCGGCTTCTTTGCCTTCCAGGAAAGAATTGGCGATGCGGGAAGGCGCTACCTTTAGGCCGATCTCGATCATGTGTTTGCGGAAAGCCTCGCGGTTTTCCGTAAGTTCTATCGCGGCCAGGTCCACGCCGATGAGGCGCACGTTATACTGTTCCCATACGCCCTGATGCCCCGCCTCGATGGCGAGGTTTAGCGCGGTTTGGCCGCCCATGGTTGGCAGTACGGCATCAATTTGGCGTTCATCCAGGATTTTGCGGATGCTTTCTACCGTCAGCGGGAGCAGGTAAATATGATCAGCGGTGATCGGATCCGTCATGATCGTAGCGGGGTTGTCATTGATCAGGGATACCTCGATGCCCTCTTCGCATAGAGAACGAGCGGCCTGAGTGCCAGAGTAGTCAAACTCACAGGCTTGCCCGATAATAATCGGGCCGCTCCCGATAATCAGTACGGATTTGATGGACGTATCTTTCGGCATGGGTACAGCATTGAGTTTTGGGCTGCCATCTTAGCTCAGGACCAAGTGGGGGAGTCGGGAGTCGGATATAGCTTGCCCCGTCGATTAGGCAGGATGAAAACGACTGACGAAACAGGCCGTAATCACATCAACAAGCAGGAGGCGACAACCAACTATCCTAAGTGTTCAAGGCTTAGAAAGCTAGCAATGATTATTTGACCGCAAGGGAGGCCTTTCAAAATCGTGCGCAAAGATACAACAGGTTTTCAATTTTTTTTGAATTGAGAGAGCCGAAAGTTTAAGGTGTCACTTCCAATTCGGTCAGGCGGGTATAGAATTCCACATCTGCCAATACCGAGAGCTTGCCTTTTTCTTCAGTCGTGCGTTTTTTCTTGACCAGATACATGTAATGTGACCCCGGCGACAAATCCTTTAATTGCTGGCGGCTGATGCGATATTCCTCACCCTGGTGGGGGCCGCTGATGGTAAAAGTAGCGGCCCGGTTTTGGGTGTCGCTGAAGAAAAAGACCAGGCTTTCATCGGCCTGCAGTTCGCCTCCTTTAGCATAGAGCACCATGCCTTGGGTTTTACTGGCTTTCCCATCCACCACAAAGAAAGTATCGAGTGGGATCATCGCCAGGGTATACTCTTGTGGCTTGCCGCCATCATTGGCGAAGCGGAAAGGGAAGGCCTCGGCGTAATCCGCTTGGCGCTGCAAGTTGTAGCGTACGGTGCCTCCGGGCAAGGGTCGCGTCTCCATGCCGCTGCCTTGGAAAGCAACCCCACTGGTAAAGGTTTTTGGCAGGGCGCTGGCAAGTGAATCACCTTCAAAGAAGGTGGCTACGGCCTTGAGCTCTCGTTCAGACTGCAGGTAGCGCACAAATAGTTCGGCAAAGAGCCGCGGCCCCTGCTCCTGTTGAAGTTGCCTGTTTTGGCAGCTCCAGCTTAGGGATAGTAACAGAATGCTGGCTAAGGGCAAAAGATACTTGTACTGCATGTTGGCTTTTTTTAGGTGCTTTGCTTTAATATTCCCGGTCAGCCCCTCCAAAGGCGCTTGGTTTTTGGAAAGCAGCACCATTAAATAAATGACGTAACTATTTAGCATGGCGAAAAGCTGCGAGTTACGAGCCACGAGCTGCGAGTTCTCTGCTATATCTCCAAGATTAAGTTTTGAAGTATATTGGAGAACGATTTTTCCTATGGTTGAAACTCGGCAACCTTCTTTCGCCAAGGCTGAACTCGCGACTCGAAACTCGCGACTCGAAGCTAGCTAAATAGTTACTAAATAACAATAGAATGCGAATTTACATGAATGTGGCGCGAATTTACGGGAAATCTTTAGAAAATCTGCTTCGCACTTGCTCGCTCCCTCTTCTGGGCCTGGTTGGGGCCGGGAGGAGCTGCTTGCGGGGCATTTCCACATTTTCATAGTCGGCAGCAAGGCATTTTGATGGATTTGCCATAAAAAAGCAGGCATGTCTGCAAGAGGACGAAAGCTAAGTTTCACATTTATCCAGAATAAATTTTATCTTTGCCGCCCAGGCTGTAAAAACGCGATGCGCCAATCAATCAGCTTCCAGCTTCCTTTTTGCCAATCAGGAATCTGACTTTTGCAAAATATTGATAGCGTATGTGCGGGGGAAGATGTTAACTTTGGAGCTTGGATTTGTGAACCCATGAGCCTCCCAAAGCAGGATATACTGGAGGGATAGAGCCGCTAAGCAAGAAAAAAGCCCCACCCCATTAATCCAGGATGATTTTTTTTGAAAACAAGGTTAATTTTATTTAACATTGGCCAGTTTTTTGGAACATCTCAGGTTTTAAGCCGAAATACTTAAAAACAGGAATCTTTATGGTACGTTATTTACTCTCACTTTTTACCCTCCTTCTAATAGGGGCAAGTGCCGTGGCGCAGACCTCGCTGCAGGGCAAGGTTACTGACCAGGAAACGCGCGAGCCGATTATCTTCGGCAGCGTAGCCCTCTTCCGGAACGGGGTGCTTACAACCGGAACGGAGACAGACTTCGACGGTAACTACAATTTCGCATCGATGGACCCCGGCACCTACGACGTAGAGGTCAGCTATGTTGGCTATGCCAAACAGCGCGTAACCGGGGTACAAGTAACGGCAGGTAGAGCCAACCGGCTGGACATTCAGCTCAGTACGGAGGGGATTGCCCTTGACGTAGTGGTGGTCACCGAGTACAAGGTCCCGCTCATCGAGCAAGACAACACCACTTCCGGGCAAGTTATCACCAGCGAGCAGATCCGTAACCTGCCTACCCGAAACATCAACGCCTT
The DNA here is from genome assembly GCA_964432875.1 of uncultured Phaeodactylibacter sp. Lineage (GTDB taxonomy): Bacteria > Bacteroidota > Bacteroidia > Chitinophagales > Saprospiraceae > JACJYE01. The sequence goes on from CAYSPJ010000089.1 coordinate 7,366, forward strand.
GGCGGCACTTACCGCGGGCTTGGCTTCGGCCGATGAGGGCTCTGCCATCTCCGTGCGGGGTTCGCGTTCGGATGCTACCGACTATTACATCGACGGTATCCGCGTTCGCGGCAACCTCATCCCAGAATCGGAGATCGACCAGTTGCAGGTCATCACCGGTGGTATCGAAGCCCAATATGGGGACGTTACCGGCGGTATCATCTCCATTACTACCAAGGGCCCTTCCAATAAGTTTTCTGGCGGGGTGGAAATCGAGTCTTCCAACCTGACCGACCCTTACAACCAAAGCCTGCTCGGGTTCAATCTCAGTGGGCCGCTCTTGAGCAAGAAACAAGCAGACGGCAGCAAGTCTTCCGTGCTGGGCTTCCGCATCTCCGGCCGCCTCACTGATCAGCTGGACGATGACCCCCCGGCAGTCAATATTTATCGCATCAAGCCCGACGTGCTGGCTCGTCTGGAAGCAGACCCGGTGATTAACATCGGTGGAAACCCTTTTGTAGCCGCTGACTTCCTGACTAATGATGACGTGGACGTGCTGGACTACCGGCCCTTCGATGAGTTCCGTCGTTATGACTTGACGGCCAAGATTGATGCGCGCCTCAGCAATGCCATCGATATCTCTTTTACGGGTGCGGTGAGCAATCAGACCAACCAGTTTGGTCCGTCCTTGGCATGGCGCACCTTGAATAGCCACAACAACCCTACCCAAGACAATGAAACCTACCGGGGCAACTTCCGCTTCCGCCACCGCCTCGGCGGCTCAACTAGCGGCGGAGAGGGAGACCGGGCCAGTAAGAGCGCGCTGATTCAGAATGCCTCCTACACCCTCCAGTTTGGTTATGAAAAGAACCGCTCGAATGTAGCTGACCCGCGCCATGGCGACAATTTGTTCAATTATGGCTACATTGGACGCTTCGATCAAACCTGGGAGCCAGTGTTTGACATCCGCTTTGACCCCGACTTAGGGATATCCTTCCAACACATTGACTACCAGCAGGTATTGACGGGTTATCAGCCCGACGCCAATATCAACCCGGTACTGGCCAACTACAATAAAGTATTAGGCATTGATGCCGATGGCGGCAACCTGCCTACTTCTATCGAAGCATTCAACACTTACAACGGCTTTGTCCAGGCTGTATTTAATAACGCCTGGAGCCTGCACACCAACGTCGGCACGATCTACAACCTCAACAGTAAGCGCGATAACGACCAAGGCAGTTTTCAGGGGCGCATCAACTTCGACCTTATCCCGGGCCGGTCGGATAAAGGCCGCCACAACATCGAGCTTGGCGTGTGGTATGAGCAGCGCATCAACCGCGGTTATGACATCAACCCCCGTGGCTTATGGCTGCTGGCGCGTCAGTTGGCCAACAACCACATCCAGGGTATCCCCTTTGATGAGGAGGGCAACCCGCTGACTGAATCCATTGGAGTCTATGACACCGTCATCGTCAATGGTATACCGGTTCCGAGATTGCTTTATGATGTGGACATCGCCGAAGGCCCGGATAACCTCTTCTACCGTAGCGTACGTGGCGTGACCGGCCAAGGGCTGAAAGAGTTTGTCAATGTGGACGCATTGCGCCCAGATCAACTCCGCCTGGACATGTTCTCGGCTGCCGAATTGAACAACTTCCAGTTGCTCAACTATTTTGGCTACGACTACCTGGGCAACAACTTCGATGGCACTTTCGATGATTTCTTTACCACCACAGATGCCAACGGGATCCGCTCCTTCCCCGTGGCACCCAACCGCCCCATTTATGGCGCGGCTTACATCCAGGACAAGTTCACCTTTAAAGATATTATCTTCCGGCTTGGCTTGCGCGTTGACCGCTATGATGCCAACACCCGGGTACTCAAGGATAATTACTCGCTCTACGATATCATTGGCGCAGGTGATTACCACAACGAATTTGGTGGCGAACGCCCCGGCAACATTGGCGATGATTTCCGCGTCTATTCAACTGACGAGACTGGCGAATCAGTATTGGCTTATCGCGATGGCGACTTGTGGTTCCAGGCTAATGGCAACCCGGTAAACAACCCGGCCCTCATCTTCCAGGGCGGTGTAGTCAACCCGGTTTACAACGACCAGCGTGTGCGCACAGACCTTGACTTCATCAAGAAACGCGACTTCGATGTCAATGCATCTTTTGAAGATTATGAAGTGCAGGTCAACTTCATGCCGCGTTTGGCTTTCTCTTTCCCCATTTCGGATGAAGCCAACTTCTTTGCCCACTATGATGTACTGGTACAGCGCCCGCCGTCCAATACCATCGCTACGCCTCTGGACTACTTCTATTTCGCCGAACGCGCCAGCGATATCAAGAACAACCCGAACCTGAAACCAGAGCGTACGGTAGACTACGAGGTTGGCTTCCAGCAAAAGCTGTCCAATACTTCAGCTTTGAAAATCGCTGCTTACTATAAGGAGATGCGGGACATGATCCAAATCAGGACCTTCTTCCCGGTACCTCTCGTATCGCAATACACCACTTTTGACAACCTGGATTTTGGTACGGTCAAAGGTTTCACCTTCCAGTATGACCTGCGCCGCACGGGCAACGTCTCTTTCAATGTCAACTATACCTTGCAGTTTGCTGACGGCACTGGCTCCAATGCAGAATCACAGCGGGGTATCAGCTCACGGGGCGTATTGCGTACCCTCTTCCCGCTCGATTTTGACGAACGGCACCGCTTGGTAGCCACCATGGACTATCGCTATGGCTCTGGCAACCGCTATACTGGGCCGCGTCTTTTTGGCCTGGATCTGTTGGCTAATGCTGGCCTGAACTTACAGACCACAGCAGTTTCTGGCCGCCCTTATACGGCTACCTTGCAGGCCTTGCAGTTGGGCGGTACGGGTACGGTCGGTTCGCTCAATGGTGCCCGCAAGCCCTGGAACTTCGTCGTCAACCTCCGCCTGGACAAGAATTTCAATATCGGCAACAATATGGGCTTGAATGTTTACTGCCGGATATCCAACGCGTTGGACCGCCGCAACGTAATCAATGTTTATTCGGCGACGGGATCCCCATCGGATGATGGCTTCCTGCGCACGGCCCAGGGCGAGTCGCTGGTACGTTCAGTGATTGATTCTCAGCGTACGCTGGAATCTTTCTTCGCTTCTTACCAGTGGCGTATCCTGAACCCGAATTTCTTCAGCCTGCCGCGTAGGATTTACCTGGGGGCTATTTTTGATTTTTAATTTGCCACACCAAGGAGAAAGCTCGCCTGAAACAAGGCGAGCTTTCTGGCCTGGGTGTTTAATATACTTCACTTAAAAAACTAATAGTGCTATGCGTAAAGTATTACTTAGCTTATTAGGGGTTGCTTTTGCCACCGTTTTGGCAATGGCCCACATCAATCCCGATAATAAGCCGCAATCGCCGCCAGGTACGGGCAAGGATAAGGTGACTTTCAGGGAGTCTTGTAACCCCAGCAAAGTCAGTAGAGACCAAGCGGTCAACAACGTGCGGGCCCGCTTGTGGACCGCCGGTGACATTTGGTGGGATGGCAGCGGCGACGGTCGTTATGTTGTTCCCAAGGTGCCGCCAGGACAACCAGAAGTTTCCTCGATATTCGCCGGCGCAGTTTGGCTGGGCGGCGTGGATGCGGCTGGCAACCTCAAGCTGGCTGCTCAGACTTATGGCCGCTCAAGTGGGCGGACCGACTTTTGGGCCGGGCCGCTAACGCCCTTGGATGACCCCAATCCCGGTGTTACCGATCAGGAAACCTGCTCTCAATGGGATGCTTTTTTCGTCGTCAATGCCAGGGAAATCGATGAGCACCGCCGCTTGTGGAATGAGGCTGCTGCGGGTGGGCCAGCATACGAAGAGGCGATGATACCTCGTGGTGTCAGGGGCTGGCCGGGAAAGAAGAACCCTTTCTTCTTTACGGTAAACCGCTTTGAATTGCCGAATACCGAGCAGGGCTTGGCCGGCTTCTGGGATGAGGACGGCGATGGCGAATACAACCCGCTCAATGGGGATTATCCCGTCATTGAAATCCGTGGTTGTGACAAGCCGCAGTACCCGGATGAAATGTACTTCTGGGTTTATAACGACAACGGTAATATCCATACCGAGACGAATGCCGCCCCCATCCAGATGGAAATCCAGGTGCAGTCTTTCGCCTATGCGACCAATGACGAGCTCAACGACATGACCTTCCTGCGCTACAAGCTCATCAACCGCGCCATCGAGCCGATTGATAGTACTTTCTTCGCGATGTGGGTGGATGCCGACTTGGGCTGTTATACCGATGACTACGTCGGTTGCGATACGCTGCGCAGCTTAATGTATGTCTATAATGAAGATGCACTGGACGGGCAGACGGGCTGTACGTGCCCGCAGGGGGTGAACACTTATTGCGATAAGGTACCCATCCTTGGCGTGGACTACTTCCGCGGCCCGCTGGGCCCGAAGAAATTCGGCCCCGACGGTACCTTGGTCAACCCTACCCGTGATGAGCAGGCCGATACGATTGTCGAGCTGGGGATGTCTTCTTTTACCTACTACAATAATTCTGGCGTTGGCGGCCCTTGGCCTACCGGCATGACCGACCCCAGCACTGGCCTGGACTACTACCGCTACTTGACTGGCTCTTGGCGTGATGGCAGCCCCTTTACCTATGGCGGCGATGCTTATCAGACCGGAGCGCCTATAAAGTATGCTTTCACCGAAGCCCCCAATGACCAGAATGGCTGGTCGATGTGTACGGCTGGCTTGCCTTTTGGCGACCGCCGCACCATTCAGGCTTCCGGCCCATTCCGCCTCGATCCGGGGGCGGTCAATGAGCTGATTATTGGTGTAGTTTGGGTACCGGACCAACCGCACCCTTGCCCCGATATCCGCAGGTTGCAGGAAGCTGATGAATTGGCTCAGGCTTTGTTTGATAATTGCTTCGAACTGCCTTTCGGCCCCGATGCGCCAGACTTGGACATCATCGAGCTGGATCGCGAACTGATCCTGGTACTGACCAATGACACCGTCTTGTCTAATAATGCTTATGAGGAGTATCAGGAAGTAGGCTTGGAAATCCCGCCTACCGCTGATGATAGCCTCTACGTATTTGAAGGCTACAAGATTTATCAGCTTTCCGGTGCCAATATCGGCCTGAACCAGGAAGTAGTAAACGACCCGTCCAGGGCTCGTCTAATCTTCCAATTGGATTTGCGCAATGGTGTCAGTAAGATTTTCAACTGGAATTCGGTCGATAACCCTACCGGCGAGCTTTACTATGTGCCTCAGCTCATGGTCGATGGCCGCAATGAAGGTATCCGCCACACCTTCCGCGTCACAGAAGACGTATTTGCCGAAGGCGACCGCAGGTTGATCAACCACAAAAAGTACTATTTCGTGGCCGTAGCTTATGCTTTCAACGACTATGAAACTTTCGAGCCGAACACGTTGATTGGGCAGCGCAAGTCCTACCTCGAAGGCCGCCGCAATATTGGGCCGCGCGGTGATGGCTTACCCTACACGGCTATTCCACGCCCGATTGTCGACCGCGCTCTGAATGCTGCTTATGGCGATGGGGCCATCATCACTCGTGCTGATGGTGTCGGTACCGGTCAGAATTTCCTCGATTTGAGCGAGGAGACTCGTGCTGCTTTGGAAGAAGCCTTTGCTAAAGACGAACGCTATGTCGGTGATTTAACCTATGCCCCGGGCCGCGGCCCGGTCACCATCCAGATATTTAACCCGCTGGATGTGAAAGACGGCAACTTTGAGCTGAAGTTTGTGGATAGCGACCTCAGCGACAACAAGCTCGACCCCACGGCACGTTGGGAATTGCGCAACTTGGATGACCCGACCTTCGTGGTGAGCTCGGAAAAAACCATCCAGCAGTTTAATGAGCAAATTATCCGTCAGTTTGGCTTCTCGGTAGGTATCGGACAGGTTCCTGAGCCAGGGGCTTTAGCGGATGTATCCAATGGATTTATTGGCTACGAAGACACCTATCGCAGCGCTACGGCTGAGCCTTGGATGCGCTTTATACCGGAAGAATTCGACCCGACGCCTTTCTTTGCCTTTGATGATTTCATGTATGACTATTTCTCCACCCGGCCGGGTGAGCGCGATGATATATTTGACCCGGAAGGTGGCTTGACGCAATTTGGCCAGGCACCCATGATGCCTTATTTCTTGTTGGATTGGCGGTCGAGAGGGGAGTTTGACTTCCCATTCCTCAGCCCGGTCTGGACCAACAACAGCGCCAGCGGTATCGTGCGCAACCAGTCTAGCTTGGCGAATCTGAACAACGTGGATATCGTCATGACCTCTAATAAAGACCTTTGGAGCCGCTGTGTCATCGTAGAATCTGCCAACCGTTTCTATACCGGGCAAGGTTTCCAAACCGATGGCGGCCGCCAGCAGTTCGACCTGCGCAACGGCCTGTCAGTCGGTAAGGAAGCAGGGCCTGATGGGCGCCCACTGCCGGATGGCGCAATTGATACGGACCAGAATGGCAACCCGATATTGGTCGGCGGCCAGCCGTCTCCACAGCGCGGCATGGGCTGGTTCCCAGGTTATGCCGTCGATGTTGAGACTGGTCAGCGCCTGAACGTCTTTTTCGGCGAGAACTCCGTCTATGATGGTGAACTGGTGCCCGAGGCATACACGGAAGGGGCTACCGGCCGCGATATGATGTTTAACCCGACCAGCCAATTGCTCTTGCCGGTTGACCTGACCAGCATCCCATTCCCATACTATACGGGGGGGCAGCATACCGTTTACGTATCGCGTACTCCTTATGACGGCTGTGAGTTGTTCCGCCTCAACCTGAGGCCTGGGCCAAGCCCGCTGACCAAAATCCGGGCGATGCGCGAAATTACTTGGGGCGGTATGCTCATGATGAGCGAAGGTACCAGCATGAAGAGCTATGCCGAAGGCTTGATCCCAGACGACCTCATCATCAAGATGCGGGTAACCAATCCATACCAGGTAGAAATTGACGACCCTGCTTTCGCTGGCGATCAGCGCACAGGCTCGGGTGAAAATAACTACCACCCGCTGTACCGCTTCCGCGTCGAGGGCAAGCAAGCTGGGCCGCTTACGCCTGAGCTGGTGGAAAACGCACTGGATTTTATCAATATCGTACCCAACCCTTACTACGGGTTCTCCGATTACGAGACTTCCCAGTTTACCACCACCATCAAGATCACCAACTTGCCGTCTAATTGCGTGGTGACGATTTACTCTCTGGAGGGCAAGTTTATCCGCCAGTATGTGCGCGACGAGATTGGCGAGACGCCACGTGGCAACAACCGGGGGGTAGAGCAGAGCCAGGTCAATCCAGCACTAGAGTGGGATTTGCGCAACACCAAAGGCATCCCGGTCGCCAGTGGGGTCTATCTGGTGCACGTAGCGGCTCCAGGCTTGGGCGAACGTACGCTCAAGTGGTTCGGCGTCAACCGCGAGTTTGACCCCTCCGGTCTGTAAGGATGAAATTGTAAAACTTGAAAACTTAAGAACGCAGGCTTTCGGGCATCGCCCGAAAGCCCTGCTTCTCAAACTTGACGATATGAACAAGCTTATTTACACTCTAATCGCTTTCGTTCTGGCATGGGCTGTTCAGGTGCCTGCCTGGGCGGGCAACCCCGACCGGCAGGGCGAATCGGGTGGTGGCCAACTGTTGCTCAACCCCTTTGCCCGAAGCGCGGGCCTGCATTCTATGACCACTTCTTTCGCTACTGGTGTAGAGGCCACGCGTATCAATATCGCGGGTGCTTCGCGCATCAATAAGACGGAAATCACGCTGGGGCACGGCATTTACCTGCAAGGGACCGATATCCGCATGAATACCCTTGGGCTCTCTCAGCGGGTAGGCGATAAAGGCGCAATCGCGTTTACTTTGACGGCACTTGATTTTGGAGATATCCGCGTCACTACAGAAAGCCAGCCAGAAGGCACCGGAGTTACTTTTTCACCCCGCTTCTTCAACATCGGCTTCGGCTATTCGCATACCTTTGAAAACAAGGTATCAGTGGGGGTCCTCTTCCGGGGGGTATCAGAAGCCATTCAGGACGTCAGCTCCTTCGGCTTTGCGATTGACGCCGGGGTGCAGTATGTCACTGGCGCGCAGGACAACTTCAAATTCGGCATTGCCTTGCGCAATGTGGGCTCCCGCATGCGCTACGGCGGTGAGGGTTTGACTACCCAAGGGCCAGCGCCAAACAATGGCGGCTACAACTTGACTTACAACCAGCGCGCTGCTGACTTCGAGCTGCCTTCTACGCTGAACATCGGCTTGTCTTATGATTTCCTGATCGGCAATGCGCATCGCCTTACTGCGGTTGGCAATTTTACCTCCAACTCCTTCTCTCGCGACCAAGTTGGCGGCGGGTTGGAATATTCTCTTAATGAGCTGTTTATGGTACGCGGTGGCTATCAATACGAACTGGGCACCAATGAGGTTGAAGGCCCGATTTATACGGGTATTGCTGCCGGCGCTACTTTGTCGCTGATTACCAATAAGGAACGCAAAGATTCGCGCTTCTCCATAGATTATGCTTACCGTGCTACCAAAGTGTGGGATGGTACGCACAACCTTGGCCTGCGCATCAACATGTAAGCGGCGTTTGCCCTTTCGGCTCAAGGTTTAATGCCTGAAGGCCAACCCAAGCGCCTGTTTCAGCAATGGCCTGAGACAGGCGCTTTTTTTTTAAAAATGACAAAGCTATGCTAAAACTATCATCAACCCTGTTTTTGACCTTCGCTGCTGTGGGCCTGGCGCTGGCGCATTTGCCGCCTGGCCACCATAAACCGCCAGCAACCTTCCGCCAAGCCTGCAACCCTGGCAAAGCTGGCAAAGACTTAGCCATCAACAACGTGCGCGCCCGCTTGTGGAGCGCGGGCGATCTGTGGTGGGAAGTGCGGGATGGCAGCAGCCAGGGGCGCTACATCGTGCCCAAGGTCGCGCCCGGCGAGCCGGAAGTGTCTGCCATCTATGCCGCCGCCCTTTGGCTGGGCGGCATCGATGCGGGCGGCAATCTCCGCCTGGCGGCTCAGACCTACGGACGGGGCAACGGCCGTGCTGATTACTGGCCCGGCCCGCTCACGCCAGCCGGCCATCCGCTGCCCGGCACGACCGACCCGCAGTCTTGTATGGATTGGGATAAGATTTTCTCCGTCACTGCTCAGGAGATTGACGAACACCGCCGCCTCTGGCGGCTGAGCATCAGCACCGGGCGGCCATACCGCCTGGAGATGATGCCAAAGAGCGTCTTAGGCTGGCCCGGCAAGGATAACCCTCATTTCGCTGGCTATTGGGCTTATGCATTGCCCCAGGGCAGTGGCCTGGCCCCTTTCTGGGATGAAAACGGCGATGGGGTTTATGACCCGCTGCAGGGTGACTATCCCATCCTCGATCTTTACCGCTGCAGCCAGCCTCATTATCCCGACGAGATGGCTTTTTGGATCTTCAACGACAACGGCAACGACCACACCAGCTCCGGCGGCGCGCCCCTGCAGATGGAATTCCATGCCACCTCCTTCGCCTATGCCACCGATGATGAGCTTAACGATATGACCTTCCTGCGCTACAAGCTCATCAGCCGGGCAATCGAACCTTTGGACAGCCTGTTTTTGGGGCTTTGGGCAGATTTCGATTTGGGATGCCCCGTCGATGATTATATTGGTTGCGATACCTTGCGCAATATGGCTTACGTCTATAACGAAGATGCTGTGGACGGCGAGCCGGGCTGTGCTTGCCCCCAGGGAATCAATACCTACTGCGACAAAGTCCCTGTCTTTGGCATCGACTTGCTGCGCGGGCCTTTGGGGCATAAAAAAATCGGGCCCGATGGCGCATTGCTCAATCCTGCTATCGGAGAAGCAGGGGATACCATCGTGGAACTCGGCATGTCTTCATTCACTTATTACATCACCTGGGGATGGGACCCTCTTCCACCAGGTATGGCTAATCCATCGAGCGATCTGGAGTATTATCGCCATTTGACTGGGCATTGGCGCGATGGGAGCCCAATTACTTTTGGTTTCGATGGTTTTCAAACCGGCGGAATGCCGACAAAATACGTCTTCCCCGGCGCCCCTGATGACCCGGAGGGCTGGTCTGTGTGTAACGATCCATGGCCTGCTAGCTATCGGGTAAATATCCAATCCTCCGGCCCTTTCCGCCTCTCGCCGGGCCAAATCAACGAAGCGGTCTTCGGCATGATCTGGGTGCCCGACCAGCCCCATCCTTGCCCGAGCCTCCGCCCGCTGCAGCAGGCCTCCGACCGGGCGCAGGCGGCATTTGATCATTGCTTCGAACTGCTGGCCGGGCCCGATGCGCCCGATCTGGACATCATCGAGCTGGACCGCGAGCTGATCCTGGTGCTGACTAACGATGAGGGGCGCTCCAATAATGCTTTCGAGGGCTACCGGGAAGTGGACTACTTCAGCCCGCTGGAGGCAGAAAACCGGGCGTATGCCTTCGAGGGCTATCAGCTATATCAACTGGCGGGCCCAGAGGTTTTCTTCAGTGCCGAGGCCGCTGCCGACCCAGCCCAAGCCCGGTTGATTTTTCAGGCCGATCGGCGCAATGGCGTCGGGCGTATCTTCAACTGGGGGGCCGCCGACAGCCCGGCTGCGGGCTTGTTCTTCACCCCTCAGCTCATGGTGGATGGGCGCGACGAGGGCATCCGCCGCACTTTCCGGGTGACGGAGGACGCTTTCGCGGAAAGCGACCGGCGTTTGGTCAACCATAAAAAATACTACTTCGTAGCGGTGGCTTATGCCCACAATGAGTACGAGCCTTTTGATCCTGATCTGCTTCTGGGGCAGCGTCAGCCTTACTTGCTGGGGCGAGGCAATATCGGCGATTGGAGTGCTGGGCACCCTTCTTACGTGGCCATCCCCCGGCCGATTACCGACCGCGCTTTGAACGCTGCCTTCGGCAAGGGGACCGTCATCGCCCGCGCTGACGGCCTGGGCACCGGGCAAAATTTTCTCGACTTGAGCGCTGAAACCCGCGGGGCATTAGAAGAGGCTTTCGCAAATAATGAACGGTATAGCGGCGATTTGGTCTATGCCCCGGGGCGCGGCCCCATCGCCATCCAGATATTCAACCCACTGGAAGTGCAAGACGGCAGCTTCGAGCTGAAATTTGTGGACCGCGACCTCAGCGACGATCAACTGGATCCAGATGCACGTTGGGAACTGCGCAAACTTGACGAACCCGGCGGTGCCCCTATTGTCGCCGAGAAGAGCATCGCCCAGCTCAACGAACAGATTATCCGGCAGTATGGCTTCTCCATCGCCATCGGGCAAGTGGCCGAGCCGGGTAGCCAAACGGATCAGTCGAACGGCTACATCGGCTACGAGGTGGTATATGCCGACCCCGCAGCAAGCCCCTGGATGCACTTCATCCCGGACGGCTTTGACCCCACCGGCTTTTTTGAATTGGATAATTTCATGTATGATTACTTTGGCACGAGCGACAACGTCTTTGACCCGGATGGGGGGCTGCGGCAGTTCGGGCAGACGCCGCTGATGCCCTATTTCCTGCTGGACTGGCGCGCTCGCAATGAGTTTGACCTGCCTTTCATCAACCCGGTATGGACCAATAACAGCGCCAGCGGCATCGTGCGCAACCAGATGAGCCTGGCCAACCTGAACAACGTAGACCTCGTTTTTACTCCGCATAAAAACCTATGGAGCCGCTGTGTCATCATCGAATCAGCTAACCGTTTTTACACGGGCCAAGGCTTCCAAACCGAGGGCAGCCGCCAGCAATTCGATTTGCGCTTTGGTTTATCGGTCAGCAAAGAAGCTGGCCCCGATGGTTTGCCCCTGCCCGACGGAGCGATTGATACCGATCAAAACGGCAACCCCATCCTCATCGGCGGCCAGGCGGCACTGCAGCGTGGCATGGGCTGGTTTCCCGGCTATGCCGTGGATGTGGAAACCGGCCAGCGCCTGAATGTCTTCTTCGGCGAGAACTCCGTCTATGATGGTTCGTTACTTCCAGAAGCCTTCGCCGAAGGCCCGGCGGGCCGCGATATGATGTTCAACCCTACTAGCCAACTACTGTTGCCGGCTGATTTGGGCAGCATCCCCTATCCCTACTACACGGGCGGCCAGCATACTGTTTACATCACCCGCACACCTTATGACGGCTGCGAGCTGTTCCGCCTCAACCTCCGCCCGGGCCCCAGCCCGCTCACGAAAATCCGGGCGATGCGGGAAATCACCTGGGCGGGCACGATATTGATGCGCGAAGGCGTGCGCCTGAACAGCTATGCTGACGGCCTCATCCCTGACGGCTTGATTATCAAAATGCGGGTGGCCAACCCTTATCAGGTAGAAACCGACGACCCGGCCTTCGCTGGCGACCAGCGCACGGGCTCGGGCGAGCATAACTTTCACCCCCTTTACCGTTTCCAGATCGAAGGCAAGCAGGCGGGGCCGCTCACTCCAGCCTTGGTTGAAAGCGCGTTGGACTACATCAACGTAGTGCCCAATCCTTACTACGGCTTTTCCGACTACGAGGGCGGGCCGACGGATGGGCGGGTTAAAATCACCAACCTGCCCGCCCGTTGCGATGTGGCGATTTACACCTTGGAGGGCAAACTCGTGCGCCGATACAAGCGCGATGAGGCCGGGCTGGTGCCCGTTGGTGGCAACCGCGCTATCGAACGGGGGCAGATTGCCCCAGCCTTAGAGTGGGACTTGCGCAATGCCCGGGGCGAGCCAGTAGCTAGTGGCGTCTATCTCATTCATGTGAGCGCACCGGGGCTGGGCGAGCGTACCCTCAAGTGGTTTGGGGCGGTTCGCGAACTGGATTGAGTATTAAATACTTGCCATAATACTTGCAATATTCCCTGATTGGGCTTATCTTTGCATTTCAAAACGAGGCAAGAACGTTTTCGCAGCATCCTGCGGAAGCGTTCTTGCTTTTTATATTAAAACACATAGCATCAGCATGCTCCTTTTCCCGAAGGGGCAAAAAGAGAAAAAAGCAAAAATCGAAAATTATGTCTGGATATAACTACCTGACACAAGAGGGCTATACCCGCCTGACAGCGGAATTGGAAGAAATGAAATCTCAGGGCCGCGCTGATGTGGCGAAGGCTATTGCCGAAGCCCGTGAAAAAGGCGACCTTTCGGAGAATGCCGAATATGATGCTGCTAAAGAAGCCCAGGGTATGCTCGAGCTGAAGATCAATGAGTTGGAAAAAGTATTGGCCAACGCTAGAGTATTAGATGAGAGCCAACTAGACATTTCCAAAGTGACGGTGCTTTCCAACGTGACCATCAAGAATACCAAAACTGGCAAAAGCCTGACCTATAAGCTAGTATCAGAATCGGAGGCCGACCTGAAGGCAAAGCGGATTTCCGTGAAATCGCCCATGGGCCAGGGCCTGTTGGGTAAAGCTATTGGCGAAATAGCTTTAGTGGAAACCCCCAACGGCAATCTCGAATTTGAAATCATCGATATTTCTCTTTCCTAACTCGAAACGACTGCCATGGCATCTATATTTACCAAAATCATCCAGGGGGAAATACCTGCCCACAAATTGGCCGAGACCGATGAGTTCCTGGCCTTTCTCGATATCCGCCCTTTGGCAGTAGGCCACGCTTTAGCTATCCCCAAAAAGGAGGTGGATTACATCTTCAACTTGGAAGATGACCATCTGTCTCGTTTGATGGTGTTTGCCAAAGGCGTCGCCAAAGCCATCGAAGCGGTGGTGCCCTGCGAACGCATTGGGGTATCAGTCATCGGCCTGGAAGTGCCGCACGCCCACGTGCACCTCATCCCCATCCGTCAGGTGGGGGACATGAATTTCTCCAAACCATCCCTTTCCTTATCAAACGAGCATCTAGCGGATTTGGCGGCGAAGATACGTGCGGTTTATGAGGAGGGCTTATGAAAAGCCTCTTGTCTGCCGCTAAGCAGCAGCAGGCCATCTAACGGAGTTTCTCAGCCCTTCACCCGCCCCGGGTTGTTTTTCAGGAAGCCTTCCCAGCCGCTAACATTTTTCTTGCTGGCCTGCGAGTGGCTGGAAGACTGGTAGAAGTGGCAGACGGCGGCAGCCAGGGCGTCGGTAGCGTCGAGGGCGTGCTCATCGGGTTTGAAATGGAGGATGCTGCTGAGCATGGCAGCGACCTGCTCTTTGGTGGCGTTGCCATTGCCTGTTACTGATTGCTTGATTTTTTTAGGGGAGTATTCTGTAATCTGCATGCCTTTAGTCATGGCGGCAGCGATGGCAACGCCTTGAGCCCGGCCGAGCTTGAGCATAGACTGCGGGTTTTTCCCATAGAAAGGGGCTTCGATAGCCATCTGGGCTGGCTGGTAGACGTCGATGATGCTCTGCAGCCGCTCAAAGATATGGCGCAGGCGCTCCTGATGCTCTTCCCATTTATTTAGGCGGATAACGCCCAGTTCGAGCAGCTTCATCTGCTTCTGCTCGATTTCGATGAGCGCGTAGCCCAGGATGTTGGTGCCGGGATCGACGCCGAGGAGGCGATATGTTTCGGTTGCGTTCTTCAAATCATCACGGATTTTTATGGCGTAGATGCGGGGCAAAGATAAGAAGTTTGCGGCTATTTATCTAGCTCTGGGGGGCGGGC
>CAYSPJ010000090.1:0-2678 GCA_964432875.1 uncultured Phaeodactylibacter sp.
TTCAGGCTCGTGCGCAATCGGCAGCCTATTTTGAGATGTGTCCTAACTGTAGCCTGGGCATGATGGATGGGGTAAATAAAAAGCCCTGCAAGCATCAGGCTTGCAGGGCTTCGTTTCAATTTGCTATATTTTAAAGGCTATTCTTTGCCTTCTTCAGTATCGTCGGCAGCTCCAGCTTCCTCATCTGGTTCAGCGGAAGCCTCAGCTTGCTTCGGTTGTTCAGCCTGTTCAGCCTGCTCATTGAGTTGTTCCTTCAACTGCGAGAATACATCCAAGTCGCCAAGGGTAGATTTCTCGATAGTTGATTGTTGCTTCTTGACTGCCGTCTGAGTGCGCTGGCGCTCCACCTGCTTTTCTTTGCGCACCTCTTCTTCGGCCTCGCGGCGGATGTCATCGAGGTAACGCATGTGAGAGACCAGGATGCGCTTGTCGTCGCGGTTGAACTCAATGACTTTTACCGTCAAGGTTTCTTCAACCTCTGCCAATTGGCCATCCTCTTTGCGGATGTGCTTGATGGGGGCGAAAGCCTCCAAGCCATAAGGCAGCTGCACGATGGCGCCACGGTCGTCGCGGCGTACGATGGTAGCTTCGTGGTAAGAGCCGACTGGGAATACATTCTCGAAGGTATCCCAGGGGTTTTCTTCCAATTGCTTATGCCCGAGCGACAGCTTGCGATTGTCCTTATCTATTTCAAGGATGATGACGTCAATTTTTTCACCCACCTTGGTAAACTCAGAGGGGTGAGAGTAACGCTTGGTCCAGGACAAGTCGGAAATGTGGATCATACCGCCGATACCGTCAGTCAGTTCGACAAATACGCCATAGGGAGTCAAGTTTTTGACTTCGCCAGTGTGGCGGCTATTCAGCGGCAAGCGCTCTTCGATATTGCTCCAGGGGTCATTGGAAAGCTGCTTGATCGAGAGCGACATCTTGCGGTCGTCGCGATCGACGGTCACTACTTTCGCTTCGTACTCCTGGCCCAGTTTGAAGAAATCGCGCGCATTGATGGGCTGGTTGCTCCAGCTCACTTCCGAGACGTGAACCAGGCCTTCTACCCCGGGTTGGATTTCGAGGAATGCACCATAGTCTTCGATGTTGACGACTTTGCCGCTGACCACGGATCCTTCCTGGATATCGTTGTTGAGCACTTCCCAGGGGTGAGGCTGCAATTGCTTCAAGCCAAGAGAGATGCGCTTTTTGTTCTCGTCGAAGTCCAGTACGACCACATTGATCTTCTGGTTGAGCGAGAGCACTTCGCTGGGGTGGTTGATGCGGCCCCAAGAGATATCCGTGATGTAGAGTAAGCCATCTACGCCGCCAAGGTCGAGGAATGCACCGAAATCGGTGATATTCTTGACCAAGCCTTCGAGCACCTGCCCTTTTTCAAGGCTGGCGATGATCGCTTCGCGCTGCTCTGCCAGATCGCTCTCGATGAGGGCTTTGTGGGAAACGACGGCGTTTTTAATTTGTTCGTTGATCTTGACGACCTTGAACTCCATGGTTTTACCCACGTAGGCATCGTAATCAATGATGGGCTTGATGTCGATCTGAGAGCCGGGGAGGAAGGTTTCCAACCCGCTGCAGTCAACGATAAGGCCGCCTTTGGTCTTACTGATGACGGTGCCCTTGATGACGTTGTGGTTTTCGTAAGAATCGACGATGCTTTCCCAAGCGCGCAGCAGTTTGGCTTTGCGGCGGGAGAGTACGAGCTGGCCGCGGAGGTCTTCCTGCTGTTCTACGTAAACTTCGATGGAATCACCTACTGCCAGGTTGGGCATATCCCGGAATTCAGAAAGCGGGATCAAGCCGTCGGACTTGAAGTTGATGTCCAATACGACATCGCCGTCGTTGATGGAAGTGACCCGGCCCGCTACGATTTCATTCTCGAATACCGTAGAGAGGGTGGATTCGTACTGCTCCGTAAATTTTTCGAGATCATCCTTGGCATAAGAAACGGCTGATCTTTTGCCTGCTGCCCAATCGTAGTCGTCATGTGCCGTGCCAGCTACCAGGAATTCTTCATGGAGGAGGTCTAGTTCGTCTAGTTCGTCCTCATCTTCTGCCACTTCATCTTCTTCGGTGGTTTCTTCAATGGCTTCTTCTTCAGCTACGACTTCGTCAACTTCTTCATCGCTCGCGATTTCATCGGCTTCCTCTTCGCTGGGCAGGCTCTCTTCAGAGTCTTCAGCAGGTGTTTCTGCCGTCTGTGGTTGCTCAGCAGCTTCGATTTCTGGCTGCTCTTCGGGCGTTTCCTGCCCTTCTTCTTCGATTTTGTTGTCTTCTAGCATTGAAAGAATGCTTTTTTTAGGTTAATGAATATTTTTTAGCGGCGCAAAGGTACGCTTATTTGGTTGAATAACAAACTATTTTTTTTTTTGGAAGTGGTTTTCCGCCCAATTGCGAGGAAAAATCTCGTAGGGATGAAAGTGCCCTGCCAGGGACGTCAGTCCCTGGATCCGGTGGGCTTTTTCCGGGATACCTTTGCGTACGGGGTACGCAGGCAGCTAAAAGCGGATTTTTTCTGTTGTGACTTGGGCGAATTTTGTCCATCATGGCTTCTTCTTGTTGCCGGGTTTCAGGTTTTTCAGGTCATGCTCCAATTCCTTCAGGCTTTCGAGGCGGGCAGCTTCCTGTTGCCGGGCTTTGAACTGCTCGTATTGTTGTTCTGCCAGTTCTTC
>CAYSPJ010000090.1:2778-7046 GCA_964432875.1 uncultured Phaeodactylibacter sp.
ACTTTCACTATATTTGCCCAAGCATAATCGTCCAAGTCATGGAGAAAAAGAAAGTATTGCGCGTGGAAGACTTCAGCCCATCGCTTTTCTGGGATGTGGACAAGGCGCAGTTGGATTTTGAAAAGCATGCCGTTCATGTAGTGGACAAAGCAATTAACCGGGGGAGTTGGGAGGATTTTCAAAAAGTCTTGGGCTACTATGGCCGTAAACGAGTCAAAGCAATTGTAAAAAACCTTCGCTACATGGACAAAAGAACCATGCAGTTCAGCAGTGTTTATTTTCAACTCCCTATTACAGAAATGCGATGCTACATCTGGAGACAGTCGAACCCTTCACATTGGGACTATTGAAGTCCTTGATGGAAAAAGACTACCTGGAGCAGTTTGTGCTTGTAGGAGGCACTGCCCTTGCTCTACAAATTGGCCATAGGAAGTCAATTGACCTGGATATGTTCACCATATCCGATATAGACACAGATATACTGCTGGAGAAGTTAAAGGAAGGCTATTCTGTTGTCGAAAAAATCAAGACCAAAGGCGCGCTAATAATTGAAATTGAAGGAGTTAAAGTCGATTTTATCCGATTCAAATACAGGTTTAATTACCCTGTTGTTTATAGCGATGGCATACGACTTGCAAACATCGACGACATTGTACCCATGAAACTGGATGCCATTACAGGCCGGGGCAGCAAAAAAGACTTCTTTGACCTGTACTACCTGTTGGAACAATACAGCCTTGACCAAATGCTTCAATTGTTCAGCGCGATGTACCCGCACTCCACACTTTTTCACGTGATCAAGAGCCTGGCATGGTTTGCTGATGCCGATCCGCAATCTCCACCCAAAGTTTTGGACAAAAAGGTGACTTGGGGAAAAGTGAAAGAAAGAATTGAAAAAGCTGTGGCAGGGCTTAAATAATATTTTCGACCGCCAGGGTTGCAGCATTTATCTGCACAAAGACAAAAAGGGCAACTTTTCCGGCGCCACGCAGCCGAAAGCGTGCCTGAGCACCTTGCGCGGCGCGGCTTACGCCACCTCGGAAGTGACCATCTCCAAAAAACGGCTGCTGAGTTGGGACCGGGGCTGGAACAGCGATGACGTGCAGGTGTGGGGCGCGGTAAAGGGGGCGTATGTGTTTGTGAAGGAGAAGGGGTAGGTGTTACGCTTGCCATAGCTAATGCTGGTGGCGCGGGTCTTTCAGGCCGTAGGGGATGCTCACGCCCCGATCCAGGCCGTTCAGGCTGTTTTCGGTGTATTCCTTTCCCGTATCCGGGTCTTTCACCGTGCCGCTGAAGCCGCAGAGGCAAGAGTAGGGCAGCCCCATTTCCTGCATCTGCCGACGCATTTCGAGCATGTACTTCACGCAGTGCAGGCGCGAGCGGGTGACCACCATCGCCCGCGCCCGGCTGTTGATATTGCGGGCGGTCTGGCCTACGAAGTGTTCCAGCATCACCTTCACCTTTTCCCGGATGGTGTGAGGCTGCAAGTCCACGTAGTTGACCAATTGGCGCATGATCTTGCTCCTGGGCACCTCCCGGGCGATTTCGTCGTATTTTTTAAGCAGGGCGGTCTTCCCCACGCCGCCCTGCCCGTGGATGCTGAAAATGAAGTAGCATTCCTCGCTGTCGAGCGCCCGGCCGAGGTTCTGCCGGAATAGCTCCAACTGCTGCTCCCGCCCTACGAAGGTGGAGCTGCGCCGTTGTTTGAGCCGGTCTTGGAGAGATTTAGTCATGCTTGTGGCGTTTTTTGGTGTTTTGTGGGCGCCGCCGCCGAGGGGCGTGGGGCCGGAGATAGGGTTCCTAAACCCGAGGTTTATGAACCCTGCCCCAGCCCACCCGCTAAGATAACACCAACCCGCCAAACATTCAACCCCGGCCAACATTTTCAGGCGGGAAGAGCAAGGATAGCCTTATGGGAGGCCATGCGGTCATGCGAGGTAGAACCTCGCACGAGCCTCACACGAGTGTTGCACATATCCGCCATCCCCAGCAAAAAGAGCCAAGTGGCAAGCCAAGAACGCCCCAAAAACCACCATTCCCCCCGAAAAACGCCCTGCCTTGCACAAAATCCCCATCAAATGCGTATTTTAGCCCCGCCAAAAGCAGTGCTTGCTTTTGGCCAGGCTAAAAAAAACAAAAACGAGAACGATATGAGCGAACAGCGCCCCTGGCTAAAGAACTATCCAAGCGGTATCCCGGTCAACATCGACCAGGATGCATACGCCACTTTGGTAGAGATGATCGAGGAAACTTTTAAGAAATACCGCGACAAGCCCGCTTTTTCCTGCATGGGCAAAGAGCTGACCTTTGCGCAGGTGGACAAGATGTCGGCCCAGTTTGGTGCTTATCTGCATTCCCGGGGCTTGGAGCCAGGCGATAAGATCGCGCTGATGATGCCCAACCTGTTGCAATATCCCATCGTTTTGTTTGGCGCTTTGCGGGCGGGGCTGGTCATCGTCAACACCAACCCGCTCTATACCCCCCGGGAGATGCGCCATCAATTTGCAGACTCTGGGGCCAAGGCAATCGTCATTGCAGAAAACTTTTGTGCCAACTTGGAGCAGGTACTGGCGGATACGCAGATTAAAACCATAATCACCACCAGTATCGGGGAGATGTTGGGTTTCCCCAAAAGGCAGGTCGTCAATTTTGTGGTGCGCAACATCCGCAAGATGGTGCCCCGGTACAATATCCCCAATACGGTCAGCTTCTCCGAAGCCATCCTGCAGGGCAAGCGCTTTACAATAAAGGAGTTCAGAGGGAGCGCTGATGACGTGATCCTCTTGCAATATACTGGCGGCACCACCGGCGTCTCCAAAGGCGCGATGCTGACCAACCGCAACCTGGTAGCTAATATGCTGCAAATACGTGCCTGGATGATGCCTTTCCTCAAGGATGGCGAAGAAATCGCGTTGTGCCCATTGCCCTTGTACCACATTTTTGCCTTCTCGGTCAATTGCCTGGCGCTGATGAGCATCGGCACGCTGGCGGTGCTGGTGACCAATGCCCGCGACCTGGACTCGGTCATCAAAGCGATGAAGGACTATAAAGTATCGCTGATCACTGGCGTCAACACCCTTTTCAATGCCCTGGCTAACCATAAAGATATCTCTTCGGTAGACTTCAGTGGGTTGAAAGTCACTGTAGGTGGGGGCATGGCAGTGCAGCGGCCGGTAGCTGAACAGTGGCAAAAACTGACTGGTTGTTTCCTTTCCGAGGGCTATGGCATGACGGAATCTTCGCCAGTAGTAACAGTCAACCCGCTGGACGGCACTGGGCGCTTGGGTACGATTGGCCTGCCGGTCCCTTCCACTGATGTCCGGATCGTTGACAACCAGGGCAACGTGCTGGGGCCTAACCAGGCTGGGGAGATACAGGTGAAGGGCCCTCAGGTAATGAAAGGCTATTATAACCGCCCGGATGAAACCGCTAAAACCGTGGTAGAAGGTTGGCTGTGTACCGGAGATGTGGGGATGATATCCGAAGACGGCTTTGTGCAGATTGTGGATCGAAAAAAGGACATGATACTCGTCTCTGGCTTTAATGTCTACCCCAATGAAATAGAGGAAGTAGCCGCGGCCCATCCCAAGGTGTTGGAGTGTGCAGCCATCGGTGTGGCCGATGAGAAATCAGGCGAGGCTGTCAAGCTGTTCGTCGTCAAGAAAGATGAATCCCTCACAGAAAAGGAGTTGGTCAATTATTGCCGGGAGAACCTCACGGCTTACAAGGTGCCGCGGTCGATCGAATTCCGCAAGGAATTGCCGAAGACGAATGTAGGCAAGATATTGCGTCGCGCCTTGCGCGAAGAAGCGAAGGGTTGAGCTAGGAAATAAAACCAAAAGGAAGATGTCTTCACAAAGAATCGATGCAGCCAATGCCCCTAAGCCGGTGGGCTTGTACCCGCATGCTCGGCGAGCGGGCAACCTGCTATTCCTCTCCGGCATAGGGCCGCGCGACCCGGAAACGGATGGCGTGCCTGGCCTAACGCAAAGTAAAAGCGGCAATTTTGAAGCCTTCGATTTTGACGCGCAGTGCCATTCCGTTTTCCGCAATGTGCGCTTGGTGTTGGAGGCTAGTGGCGCCCAATGGGAAGACCTGATAGATGTGACGGTATTCCTGACGGATATGCAGCGCGATTTTCATGCCTACAACCGCATTTACGCGGAGTATTTCAAGGATAACCAGCCCTGCCGCACCACGGTGGGCATCGATTCCTTGCCTACGCCCATCGCCATCGAGCTGAAGTGCATCGCGGTGCTGCCGGAGCC
>CAYSPJ010000090.1:7146-21517 GCA_964432875.1 uncultured Phaeodactylibacter sp.
CCGGAGCCTTAGCTTGTCGCTCAATTCATCTTCACTGGCGCAAGCAGATGGAACTCCGGGATGCGGGCCATGAATTTAGAGCCATCTTTCGGGCAGTGCATGAGATAGCCGCCGTACATCTTCCCTATGCCGGTAGAAAGGTCGCACCAGGAGGAGTACTCATGGCTTTGGCCAGGCTCCAGTATGGGTTGTAGCCCAATAACGCCGTCTCCCTCCACTTCGCGCGTGGAGCCGTCGGAGTCCCAGATAATCCAATGGCGGCGCATGAGCTGCACGGTTTCTGTGCTCAGGTTCTCTATTATAATATGGTAGGCAAAAACATAACGGTTGGTGGCCGGCCGGGAGTAGGCGGCCTGGTAAGCGGGCCTTACACTGATTTTAATGCCTTTGGTGATGAGGGTTTCCATCAACTTTGGTATATAAATTGCTCGACAATACGCTCGGCTTGGGCCAAAGCGCTTTCCAGTTCATCGTTGACGATGGCCAAATCGAATTGATTTTCAAAAGCCATCTCTTCGGCAGCTTTGTCCAGCCGCTTTTGCAAGCTCTCTTCGCTTTCGGTATTGCGCGCCCTCAGGCGCGTATGCAAGGCTTCCAGCGAAGGGGGCTTGATGAAGACCGCCAAAGAGGCTTCCGGGTATTGCTTTTTGATATTGAGCGCCCCCAATACGTCAATATCGAATACGATGTGTTTGCCCAGCGCCCAAAGCCGCTCTACTTCGCGCCGGAGGGTGCCATAGCAGGAGCCTGGGTAAACCTCCTCCCACTCCAGGAAAGCATCTTGGCTGATGAACTCCTGGAATTGAGCGTCGCTGATGAAGTAATAATCCTGCCCATCTACCTCATGCGGCCGGCGCGGGCGTGTGGTGGCAGAAATGGAGAAAGCCAGCTCCTCGTATTCCTGGAGCAGATGCTTGACGATAGTCGTTTTGCCGGCACCAGAAGGAGCGGCAAATAACAGTAATTTGCTCATACCGAATTGGCTACCTGTTCTTTGATTTTCTCCAATTCATCCTTCATGCCGACAACGAGGCGCTGGATTTCAGAGGAGTAAGCCTTGGCCCCCATCGTGTTGATCTCCCGGCCCATCTCCTGGCTGATGAAGCTTAGCTTACGGCCTTTGGAGGCATAGGCTTTGTCGAGCTCTTCGATGAAGTACTTGCAGTGCTGTTCCAAGCGGACTTTTTCTTCGGTCAGGTCTATCTTTTCCAGGTAAAAGAGCACCTCTTGTTCGAAGCGGTTTTCATCAACTTTTTCTTTGCCCAGGTACTCCTCCAGGTTCTGGCGCATGCGCTGCCGCAGTTTGGCAATGCGCTCCTCTTCGTGCGGGTTGAGCTCGCTGAGCAGTTGCTGGATGATGCCGACCCTCATGCGCAGATCGAGCTCCATGGCTGCACCTTCCGCTTGGCGGTAATGGTCAAAATTGGCGATGGCCTGGTCCAGCGCTTGCAGTACCTCGGCCCATTCCTCCTCATCGATGGTATCGGCGGCGGAGGCTACCACATTAGGCAGGCGCAAGATAGCCTGCATGATGTCTCCATCAACGATGTGCAGTTCCTCCCGGAGCTTAGACAGCTCCCGGAAGTACTTGCGGAAGAGCGCTTGGTTTAGCCCGTAGCCATCATCTCCCTGATGGGAGCTAATATCCATGGCGAAGTCGATCTTCCCCCTTTCCAGGCGTTCAGCCAGTACCCGGCGCAAGTCGGACTCCTTCTCCCGGTAGTTTTGCGGCAGCCTGAGCCGGATATCTGTATATTTGCTATTGAGGGATCGCACTTCGACGTTGATCGTCTTATCGCCATAAGGATGCGATACCCTACCGTAACCGGTCATTGAAAGCAGCATAGAGAACAGTTTCAAATACATTAAGCATAAAAGGCCTAATCTGGAAAGGCGGAGCCTTCCGGGAAAACAGCCAGCAGGTCAAATTGAAAAAATCACTGATTTTAACATTCGGCAAAGATAGCCAAAGCTGGCTTAATAAAGCGTATCTCTTTATCGCTGATGCCCTGTTTGCGGGCAAAAACCAGGAAAATCTCCTAAGCCATTGACTACTAGCAGAAAAATATTGAAATAAAGAGTCGGATTATTTTTTGTTAATCAATAAAATTCCGAAATTTGCGACTCGTTTTTGAGGGCAAAAAAGGTGTAACTCACTATAAACCAATAACTAACGATGAGAAAAGCTGATTTGGTTGCAGCAATATCAGAAAAGACCGGAGTGCCGAAAGTAGATGTACTGGTAACTCTGGAGTCTTTTTTCAAGGAAGTAAAAAATTCTTTGGCAGACGGAGAAAATGTTTACATCCGTGGCTTTGGGTCTTTTGTGGTCAAGAAACGGGCCAAGAAAATAGGGCGGCACATCAAGAAAAATGTCGCCATAGAGATACCGGAGCACTTTATCCCTTCATTCAAGCCGGCCAAGGTCTTTGTCGAGCAGGTAAAAGAGAAGGTAAGTTCGCTCCCGGACGAAGAGGATGAGGATTGATGTTCAGGCGAGTAGCTGCCCTTTTCAATAAAATCTGGTATCTATGACCAAATTGCAATGGGCGGTCATTGCCTGCGCAGCCGCTCTTTTTGTATTGCTTTACTTTGTGTTCGGGACTAAGCCCCGCAACGTCCAAGCCCTTGAAAAGTCGAGGGCTTTGGTGGCAGAAAGCATCAGTGTCAATACTTTGCTGAACAAGGCCAAGGAGAGCCTGAACAGCGCACAGTCCAATGCCGTAATGGCGCTGGAAACACAGATGAGCCAAGCAGCTGACGACGAAAGCCGCGTAGCTTTGCTCAAGCGTTTGTCCGGCCAATGGTATGAATTAGGCGTGCCTGCCCTGGCTGGCCATTATGCCCAGCTCGTCGCAGAACAAACCGGAGAAGAGGAGGCTTGGTCTATTGCCGGCACTACTTACACGATTTGCATTCAACGCAGCGAGGAAAAAGATGTTCGCAGTTTTTGCACCTCAAGGGCGGTGTCGGCGCTCGAAAATGCCATGTCGCTCAACCCGACAAATCTTGCTCATCAGGTTAACCTCGCTTTGGCTTATACTGCCAACCCCTCAGAGGACAATCCGATGAAAGGGATATTGCTGCTGCGTGACCTCAACCAAAGCAATCCGGGCAACGTTCTCATTCTGAATAGCCTAGCCAGGCTAGCGCTTCAGACTGGGCAATATGAGCGGGCAGAAGAACGCCTGGAAGAGGCCTTGGGGGTGGAGCCAGATAACCCTGCGACGATTTGCTTGTTAGCTCAGGCTTACGAAGGAGGAGGCAAGCTTGAAAAAGCGAAAGAATATGCGGCAAGATGCCGTGCGCTGTCCCTGCAGTAGGCTCATACATACGCTACGCACTTGTATAGAAGGGTGATTGGCCCCTCAAAAAGAGCGCGGCAAGCTTTTAAATTTTTTATTTGTTAATCTAAAAAAAGGTTCTGATTATGCCTTGTGGAAAAAAGAGAAAAAGACATAAAATTGCGACACACAAACGCAAGAAGCGGCTGCGCAAAAACCGCCATAAGAAGAAGAATAGATAGGTAATCTTTGGCATCGGGTATCGGGGGAGGCTCCCACTGGTAGCGCGGTACAGACCTTGTTGATTATGCTGGTGCAAACCGCTTAATGGAAGTGAACCGCAAAAGGCACTAGAAGCACTTCAGCCCGAGATAAATAATGCGAATGTTAAATGAGCTCCTCTCAATCTGAGCTGTTCACCTAACATTCACTGCAGCTAAAACTAAGAGTAAACCTAAAGTGATTAAAGCGCGCAAGCCTGGTTGGGGCAAAACTGCCGGGAGGCATGAACTCCCTCATTTATTATGGTGTGTATGCGTTTATCAATCAGGTGTTTGGCAAAGGCAGGTGGACTGGATGAGATGAGGCGAAAAGCAGTATCCCAAAGAAAAAAGACATAAAACAATTTTCTGCCTGAAGCGACAACGCCAATCTTTAGCTTTACTCACCCGGACAATAAGCAGGTTCTTCCTTACTTCTGCCCCGGCAACGCAATAGTTCTTTTTCCGCTGCAACCTTGGTTTTCCTCGATACTCGCTGCCGATCATCTCCTGGCTGTCGTCGCGACGCATCCGCGTTGCTCATGCATTTCTGGCGGGGCATCCAAGGTAAACGGCGCTTGACAGGAAAGGGGAGTAAATGCTTTTACTGTGGAAAAAGAACTTATTATTAATTCGACCCCCACAGAAGTCGAAGTTGGTTTGCTGGAAGATTCCAAATTAGTCGAACTTCATTATCAAAAGACTAATGACAACTTCACCGTAGGGGACATCTTCGTGGGCAGGATCAAGCGCCTGATGCCAGGCCTAAACGCTGCTTTTGTTGATATTGGGCACAAAAAAGATGCCTTCCTCCACTATACTGACCTGGGGCCAAAACTGCGCTCGCTGCTGAAGTTTACCAATGGGGCTATGACGGGCAGTATCAATACCCACCTGCTGGACAACTTCAAGCTGGAGCCGGAAATCGACAAAAACGGCAAAGTCGATCAGGTAATCAACAAAAAACATGCGGTGCTGGTGCAGGTCTTGAAGGAGCCTATCTCGACTAAAGGGCCGCGCCTGAGCTGTGAGCTTACCCTACCGGGTAGGCACTTGGTGCTTACACCTTTTTCGAATGTAGTTGCCGTCTCCAAGAAGATCGCTAATCAAGAAGAGCGCAAGCGCCTGCAAACGCTAGTGGAGAGCATCCGCCCAAAGAATTTTGGCGTCATCGTCCGTACAGCTGCTGAGGGCCGTAAGGTCGCCGATCTCCATGAGGAGCTCAATATGATCCTCAAAAAATGGGAAGACATCTTCCTCCAGCTCAACAAGGCCCGCCCTCCCGTGAAATTATTGAGCGAACTGGACAAAACGTCCAGCATCCTACGCGATGTGCTCAGTGACTCCTTCAACCGGATAGTCGTCAATGATAAAACGCTTTATCAGAATATCAAGAGCTACCTGGAGTCCATCTCGCCCGAGCAGGTCAAAATATTACACCTGCACAAGAATACCCGTTCGATATTCGATGCCCATGGCATAACCAAGCAGATCAAGGCCTCTTTCGGGAAGACGGCCACGATGCCCAGCGGGGCTTACCTGGTCATCGAGCATACTGAAGCGATGCACGTCATCGACGTCAATAGCGGGCACAAAATGTCCAGTAGCAATCAGGATGAAGCGGTCATGAAGGTCAACCTGGAGGCTGCCGAGGAAATCGCCCGGCAACTGCGCCTGCGCGATATCGGAGGGATTATTATTGTGGACTTCATCGATATGAAGAAGGCAGAGCACAAGCGGGAGCTGCTCAAAGCTTTGCGCGATGCCATGAAAAAAGACCGCGCGCAGCATACCATACTACCCTTGAGCAAGTTTGGGCTGATGCAAATCACCCGGCAGCGCGTGCGTCCGGAAGTTAAAATCAACACTGCCGAGGTTTGCCCCACCTGCAGTGGCTCTGGAAAAATCAACGCCTCTATCTTGATTGCTGATGAGATCGAGCGAGACATCAACTTCATCCTGCAATCGCGGCCCAAATCGAAGGTCAAGCTAGTTGTCCATCCTTTCATTGAGGCTTATCTTAAAAAAGGTTGGCCGAGCCTGCAAATGAGGTGGTTCCGGAAATACTATAAGTGGGTGCGCATCGTACCCAATGCTGAGTTCCATCTGACCAAGTATCGCTTTTTCGATGAAAACGAGGACGAAATCAGGTTGAATTAAACTGGCTGGATTTTGGTAAACCGCACGGGATTACCAAAGTCCAGCCTCCCTTCGCTCTGCCTCATTGCATTGGGCAGCCGCAGTCCCAGGACTTACAGCTTTCCAACAGCATTACGGCTAGTATAAATAGTGTTATTTTCAGCCACGGCTTCATATCTTTCTCTTGTTGTTGTGATTCGTTTTGGGCACAGCTAAGATAAGACAAATCACTGGGTTTGACAAATACATAGCCTGCCATGCCACGAATATTAGTTGCTCCGCTTGACTGGGGGCTGGGCCACGCTACACGCTGTGTGCCTATTATCCGGGAATTGCAGCGGCAGGGTGCCGAGCTGCTCATCGGCACCAGCGGGCGGGCGGCGGCGTATTTGGAGGCAGAATTTCCAGCCTTGGAAACCGTATCCCTGCCTGCTTATGATGTGCGCTACCCTGCGGGGAATATGTACTGGAACATCGGCTGGCAAGCTCCAGGCTTAGCCCGGGCAATATGGCAGGAGCAGCGCCAATTGCAAAGCCTCATCGCGGATAAGGGGGTGCAAGGAGTGATTTCCGACAACCGCTTCGGCTGTTATAGCCAGCAGGTACCCTGTGTTTTTATCAGCCATCAGCTTAACTTACCCATCCCGGCAGCTCCGTTGCGGCAGCTTGCAAATAGGCTAAACCATTGGTTTATCCACCAGTACACCCAATGCTGGATACCGGACCGGGCGGGGGAGGATAGCATCGCTGGAAGCTTGGCCCGGCCATTTCCCGAGATGCGCTTTCGCCAACTAGGCTTATTATCCCGATTATCGCCCTTGGAGCTACCCTTGGAATATGAGGTGCTCGCCCTATTATCTGGCCCCGAGCCCCAACGTACTTACCTGGAGGCAGCCCTCATTGAGCAGCTCAGAGGGTTGCCTTTGCGCGTACTTCTGGTACAAGGCAAAACCGAATCCTTACAACATTCCCAGCCAGCCCGGAATATCGAGGCGATATCATTCCTGGCTGGCAGTGCTTTACAAAGAGCCATGGCCGCCGCCGGTATCATCATCTGCCGATCTGGCTACAGCAGCCTGATGGATTTGGCGGCGATGGGTAAAAAGGCGCTGCTCATCCCCACGCCTGGCCAGGCTGAACAAGAATATTTGGCGCATAGGTTGCATCAGCAGGGCCTCTGTGCTAGTCAAAAGCAAAAGGCTCTTTGCCTGGAAAGCGGGCTCAAGCAGGCGGCTGATTATCCCGGCTTCCCGCAAGGCATGGTGTTGGGGGAAGGCCTGGAAGAAGCGGTAAGCGCTTTTCTGGCGATGGTGTAAATGCGCTGTATTTTGCAAATTGTAAGCTTGATTGCCAGATTAAAATATACCAGAGTTTAAAATAAGCCGCAAACAGCATAACTTTACCGCAAACTATTGAAATGGAGTTTCGGATTACACCTTATTATGCCCTGTTTTTGATGCTAGTCCTCAGCTTTACTGCTTGCAGGAATGAGCGCAGCTCTTCACCGGAGGAAAGCTACCCGCCTACCCAAGATACCACTGGGGAAGGGGCTGCCCCGGCCAGCAATGGCGTCAAGAAGAGCAGCTTGCCAGATATTACGGAAGACTATGTCCATACTAATCGCGTAATCTGGCAAAAGCCGGAGGTGGTCATTGATTTACTAGGAGATATCGAAAACAAAACGATAGCCGATATTGGTGCCGGCACGGGTTTCTTTGCCTTTCGCTTGGCTCAAAAGGCGAAAAAAGTCATAGCTATTGATATTGACCAGCGGTTTATCAGCTATCTGGATAGTACGAAGGTGTTGGAGTTGCCTGAACAGCTCCAGGATAAACTCGAGACCCGACTGGCAAAGCCGAACGACCCCATGTTGCAAGCGGGCGAAGTGGATGTCATCATCATCGTCAACACCTTTATGTATATCAGAGATGGGCTGGAGTACCTTAAGATACTTAAAAAAGGGCTGACCCCCGGCGGGATGCTTTTGATTGTAGACTTCAAGAAAAAGCGTACCCCATTGGGGCCGCCGGCCAACATCCGAGTCCCGCTCTTCGAAGTGGAGGAGCTGCTGTACAAAGCGGGCTACCGCAATATCGTTACCAATGATACATCCCTCGATTATCAGTATATTGTTACAGCTAAGAACTAGCGCCAAGGGGTGCGTTAGCGGTATTTTTCCAGCATGTCAAAAAAATCTTTTTCTTCAAGTTCACGCGAAGGTAGCAAGCGGCTTTTTTTGAGGTAAGCAGCCAGGTCGCTTCTCAGGTCGGGGTAAACCGGATCTATGGCGTAGCCGGCGAAGCCGGAGTAATGGACATTTTGCGTGAAGTAGCCCGGCGTCCCGCAGGGGCTTGCGGCTGTAGGGTCCCAGTCTTTGCCAAAGATGATCATGGTGGAGAGCACTTGCTGCTCATCCATGATGCCTTTGAGTATATACTCGCTTTTGGCCGGCAGGTAAGCTTGCCGGATGTAGTTTCTGCCATTGAAGAAAAAAACGAGGGCATCGTAGTTGGCATCCCCCACGATGGTGATTTGCTGGTTTTGTTTGCCCGTTGGCGCATTGGGCGGGAAGCAAGCCTCCATGGGCGCACTGCCCAGCTCGACCTCACCTTTGAGCGGGAATTTAGTAGCTTTTCCCCGTTCTTGCCAAGGCAATTGCAGAGCATCATATTCCACAACCGGAGTGCGGCTGCCGCCTTCATTCAGGATTGCCTCCATTTCTTCGCGGCTTAGGCTGCCTTTTTTTGAGAGTGCTTCTTGGAGCAAGGCGATATCGTCGGAGTCAATGCCTGCTTCTTCCAGGGCTTTAGTATCGCTGAAGAGGTCCGGCTCATAAAAAAAGCCCAATAGCCTATCATAAGCACTATTCAGGCTCAGGGCGATGCCAAGCAGCATAAGCACCAGCAGGGCTGCGCCTCCTGCGGCTATCCATGTACGGTTTTTTCGGGCATCGAGGTCTTTTTGTTGCTTTGCCGCTTTTTTTTGTATTGACCCGATGGCTTGATCCAGTTTTTCTGCATAGTTTTCACTAATCTCCAACTGCCGGGCGTAGCGGGCGATGGCCAGTGCCAGGGGGGGATCCTTTTCCCAGATAGCATGCACGAGCTTGCCCATGGCCCTTGCCAGCCCTTCCCGGGCGTGGCTAAAGTAGTCGGGCAAGGCGTTGAATACCGCAACCGGATAGGAGGCGCGCATCTGTTGAAGGCCACGCAGCGGCTTGATCGTTGCTTCGGAGAAGCTGGTTTGAAGGCTTTGGGCCAAGTTTTCTAATTTCGCTTTCTTTTCTTCCACTATGGCCATACCGGCTTTAAAGGCTCCGGTCTGGAAGTGCGTATCACCTTGAGCCAGCTCTTGCCCTAGTTGCTGGAGCTCTTTAGTACTACCTGTTTCTAAGGCTCGTTCCAGCACTTCGCCAAAAAATGGCATCAGCAAAGGGATGAGGTTATCGCTAAAACCTGCTTTGCCCAAGGCACCTGCCTCAATCGTAGCAGAAGCATCGCCCTCCAGCAAACGGCTCAGTCCAGGGTATTGGCAGAGATGGTAAAAAAAGGCCAACTGCCCGGGAGCATCGAGGCTTTTTGCTAAATCTTCTACCTCTTCAGTACTGAGCAGCAGTTGCTTGTACGCAATGCCTTCAGGCCCCGCTTCGGAGAGCAGCCGCGTTTTCGCTTGCTCGATAATCTCAGGGCTGAGGTGTTCCAGTTCGTAGTAATTCAGCTTGAGCAATTCTACGGGGTTGACCATGAGTCGAGTTTTTAGGTTTGCGATGATTAAGGCTTTTCCTACGCGAAGGCCGAATGTACGCTTTTCACAATGAGCTTCTCGCGTTCGGGGCCCGTTGAAATCATAGAGATGGGCACCTGAAGTTCGTGTTCGATATGGCGTAGATAGGCGCGGGCAGCGTCAGGTAATGCCTCAAAAGTGCTTACGCCATCCAAGGTGTGCTGCCATCCTTTATGGGATTGATAGGCCGGCTGGATGTCGCTTTCACACAAATCGTAAGGCAGCCCTTCCGTTAATTGCCCTTCTACTTGGTAAGCGGTAGCTACTTGGATAGATTCAAAGGCGTTGAGCACATCGATTTTCGTGATGACCAGTTGAGTGACTCCGTTGAGCATGATGGTGTATTTCAACTGTGGGAGATCAAGCCATCCGCAGCGGCGTGGGCGGCCGGTAGTAGCGCCAAATTCGCCGCCTTCGGCTCGCAGGCGCTCCCCGATTTCATTATCTTGCTCAGAGGGGAATGGGCCAGAGCCTACACGAGTGCAGTAGGCTTTGCTAATCCCGATGACCTCGCCGATTTTATGCGGGGATACGCCCAGCCCCGTACATACGCCCGCGGTGATGGTATTGGAGGAAGTCACAAAAGGGTAGGTGCCATAGTCGATATCCAGCATGGAGCCCTGAGCGCCTTCCGCCAGTATGCGCATGCCTTTATTGAGGGCTTGGTTGATATAGTATTCACCATCCACCTGCTGCAGGCTGCGCAATATCTCCAGGCACTCCATCCAACGCTTCTCTTCCTTGTCCAGGTCAAAGTCGATCGCTGGGTAGATGGCCAGCAGGCTGAGGTGTTTTTCTTTCAGGGCCCGATAGCGCTCCAGGAAATTTTTGTGCAATACATCGCCGACACGCAATCCGTTGCGGCCGGTCTTATCCATATAGGTGGGGCCGATGCCTTTAAGGGTGGAGCCGATTTTGGATATCCCTTTAGCGCTTTCAGCAGCGGCGTCGAGATAGCGATGAGTGGGCAATATCAAGTGGGCCTTTTTGGCCAAAAGCAGGCGGCCTTGGTAATCCACGCCGGCTTCCTGCAGTTTTTTGATTTCGGCGGTAAGCGTGATGGGGTCAATCACTACCCCATTACCAATAAGGTTGATGAGATCCGGGCGGAAGATACCGGAGGGTATGGTGTGCAAGACGAACTTTTTGCCGTCAAATTTGAGGGTATGGCCGGCGTTGGGGCCACCCTGGAAACGGGCAACCATATCGTAGCTAGGTGCCAGGTAATCTACGATTTTGCCCTTCCCTTCATCACCCCACTGCAAACCTAAAATAACGTCAATTGCCATTTTTTTGGATTTATTATATTTCAGCCAGAAATTCCAAAGCTTCTTCCACCGAGCTGGTTACTTGAAACATAGGTAGAAGCTTGGTCATCTTCAGCAGCTGCAGCACTTTGCTCGGGGCATTGGCGATAGCCATCTGGCCGCCCATCTCGTCGGAGCGTGCTCGCAGAGTGATGAGGAAGTTAAGCCCTACGCTATTCATAAAATCGATGGCTTTCAGGTCAACCACAAATTTAGAGAAACCTTCGTCAATTTTTGATTGTGCAGCTAAAAGGATTTCCTTGTTGGCATATTCGCTCAACAGATTGCTGATTTCCAGGATTTGAACGCTGTCTTTTTGAATGATGGAAAAGTTCGGATGCATGGGATGAAGAAGATCAGTTGGGTAAATGAGCTGTACAGGGCCAGCCCAGTGGGTTAGTTGTCTTCAGGTGCCGGGTCTGCACGCCGGGAAGTCCGCGGGCAAGCACCGTCGCATTGCCCATAGAGGTTGAGGGAATGATGGGTAATCCTGAATTTCAATAAATCGCCCATCATATCCTTGATTTGCTGGATGCGCGGGTCGCAAAATTCCAGCACCTTGCCGCAGTCTACACAGATGAGGTGGTCGTGTTGCTTATAGCCGTAAGACTTTTCATACTGGGCCAGGTTTTTGCCGAATTGGTGTTTTTTTACCAAGTCGCAATTGACCAAGAGCTCCAGCGTATTGTATACGGTGGCGCGGCTGACGCGGTAGTTCTGGTTTTTCATGTGGATGTAAAGGGCTTCAGCATCGAAGTGGTCGGTGCGCTTGTAAATTTCCTCTAAGATAGCGAAGCGTTCCGGCGTTTTGCGGAAGCCGCTATTTTCCAAATGCGAGGCAAAGATATTCTTTACTTCCTTAATCGTATCCTCTGGTGTTCTTCCCACGGTCATAATAGAAATACTTAAAACTTAAAGGTAATCATTTTTAATAAGCTCCCGGCCCAATTTTACGGATAAAAAACAGCGTGGCCTCAATCTTCTCTAATCACAGTGGAAACATTGTGTAGCTTTTTAAGTTCTTGTATCGCCTTCTGCAATTCATCGGTATTGCGCACAAACAGGCTCATGCGGCACTCGAAGTAGCCTTCTTTGCCATCGATGTTGAAAGAGCGGATGTTGAGCCCCAGTAAACTGGAAATATTGTGAGCCAGGCGCTCAATGACCCCCGGGCCGTCATCGATGCCAGTGATTTTTAGGGTGGCTTGGAAAGTCGTATCCGGGCTGCTAGTGGCCCATTCTGCTTTCATGACCCGATAGCCGTAGTTGGCCATGAGGTTGGTGGCATTGGGGCAGTTGGTGCGGTGTATTTTCAAGCCAGCGCTTGCCGTGAGGTACGCAAATATTGCGTCGCCAGGCACTGGGTTGCAGCAGGTAGCAAACGCATAGTCGTATTGTTCGCCGGGCTCGCCATTGATGAGCAGGCGCGGCTTGGCGGCCTTATTGATCGTGCTGGCCTTGCGGGGAGGGCTAGGAGGCGGCGCTGTAGCCGTTTTGCTGTTCGGTTCGCCATTGTCAAAAGCGAGATAGCGGCGGCCGTCTTTGTGAAGGGCGACTTTGGCGGGCTTGAAGATTTCGGAGAGGTTGAGCTTCCCTAAAGCAATATTGTAATACAGCTCGATATGCGAAGACAACCCACAGTGCCGGGCGAGGATATCTACGCTCTCCTCAAAATTTAATTTCATGCTATTCAGCTTGCGCTGTAGCGCTTCTCGCCCGATTTCTCCTTCCCGGCGCCGCTCTTCTTTCATGGCGGAGCGGATTTTAGACTGAGCCTTGCCCGTGACGACCATCTTCAGCCAGCTCTCGTTGGGCTTTTGGTTCTTGTTGGTATGAACGGTGATTTGGTCGCCATTGCGCAGCTTATAGCCCATGGGCACAATCTGGTTGTTCACCCGTACGGCCAGGCAATGATAGCCTACATCGGAGTGGATATGGAACGCAAAGTCCAGTGCCGTGGCACCCTTAGGCAAGATGCGCATCTCTCCGGTGGGGGTATACACGAAGACTTCTTCGTGGAAGAGGTTGTTAGATTTGAAGTCCCCCAAAAATTCTACCGCATCGCTATTGGGGTCTTCCAGGATTTCGCGCACGCTGTCCAGCCAGCGCTCGTACATATCCTGGGGGCCGGCTATACCTTTATATTTCCAGTGTGCGGCAAACCCTCTTTCGGCTATCTCATCCATGCGGGTCGTACGGATCTGCACTTCTACGTAGCGCCCTTCCGGGCCTACTACCGTCGTGTGGAGCGATTCATAGCCATTGGATTTAGGCATGGTCACCCAATCTTTAAGGCGCTCAGGGATGGGTTTGTGGACGTCAGTGACGATAGAATAAACCTGCCAGCAGTATAGTTTTTCCTTAGGCCGTTCTGCTACATCCAGAATGATGCGGACCGCAAAAAGGTCATACACCTCATCAAAAGACACTCCTTTTTTCACCATCTTATTCCAGATCGAGTAGATGGATTTGGAGCGCCCGAAAACCTGATAAGGTACGCCAACTTCGTTTAGCCGTGCTTTCAGGGGTTCAATAAACCGCTGGATGTACGCTTCGCGGGCATCCTGGCTCTCCGAGAGTTGATCCGCTACGGCTTGGTAATGGTCGGGGTCTGTGATTTTCATGCACAGATCCAGGAATTCCGTTTTAACATTATAAAGGCCCAAGCGGTGTGCCAGGGGGGCATAAATGTAAGAGGTCTCGGCAGCGATTTTGAGCTGTTTATGGCGGGGCATAGCGCCGAGCGTGCGCATATTGTGCAGGCGGTCTGCCATTTTGATCAGTACTACGCGCACATCATCCACCAATGTGCTGAGCACTTTACGGAAGTTTTCAGCCTGAGCGTTCCCTAGCGTGTAGGCGCCATCCAATTTGGTCAACCCATCTACGATTTTGGCGATGCGATCGCCAAATTGAGCGCGGATGTCTTCCAAGGTCACATCGGTATCTTCCACCACGTCATGTAGCAAGGCGCTGATGATAGCGGTTGGCCCCAGGCCTATTTCTTCGGCACAAATCTTGGCCACAGCGATGGGGTGCAGGATATAGGGCTCGCCCGATTTGCGGCGCTGCTCGCTATGGGCCTGTACTGCCAGCTCATAAGACTTGCGGATGTTCACCCGATCCTCTTCACTCATCTCAGACTTGATGGACTTGAGCAAGTCCCGGTAAGCATTTTGGATCAGCTTTTTCTCTTCTTCGTTCATGATCAATACCTCTGCCATTATATTTCGTTTTTCTCCTTAACAGTAGTTGTACGGCATTAAGCGCATTAAGATACAGGCCTTCAGGTATTTGGGCAAGTGCATTTACAAATCTAACAAAAAAGCTGACCTTTTGGCTATTGCCGTGGTTTATTTTTTTTCACTGGCTAAGGTCTGGGCAATCAAGCCTGCGCAAGCTTTTTTTTGAGGCCTTAGCTACTATTTTTTGTTCGAAAAGATTGTATATTTGTCCCGCCTTAGAAAAGCCTGGGCAATTTTTACTTTTTTTCATTGAAAATCAGCAGTTTTACTGCTGGCCGTGCAGCGGGTGTGGCGAAACTGGTAGACGCGCTAGACTTAGGATCTAGTGCCGCAAGGCGTGGGGGTTCGAGTCC
>CAYSPJ010000091.1:0-21216 GCA_964432875.1 uncultured Phaeodactylibacter sp.
GCGATTTCGTGAAAGCCCATGAGCATATCGTGGTAAGGGCCCAGCCATTCGGTAGCGTCGATGATGCCGCGCTCCAGGCCGGTATATATCTCGCCGCCGGCCAGCAGCACCGGGGCGCCGCCCGCCTTTTCCAGGACCTTGCCGCCCAGTCCGGGGATGCGCATCTTCAAGCCCTTCAGGCTGCCGATGCTGTCAATCTCGCGGTTGAACCAGCCGCCCATCTGGACGCCGGTACTGCCGCCGGGCATGGGCACCAGGTTGAAATCCCGGTAGAGCTCTTCCCATAGCCCCCAACCACCGCCGCTGAGGAGCCAGGAGTTGAGCTGCTGAGCGTTCATGCCGAAAGGCACCGAGGCAAAAAACTGGCCTGCAGGGGCTTTACCCGCCCAGTAGTAAGCCGAGCCAGAACCCATCTCCACCCCGCCAGAGCGCACGGCATCGAAGGCTTCCAGCGCTGGCACCAGCTCGCCTCCGCCATAGACCTTGACCTCGATACGCCCACCCGACAGGGCGTTGATCAGCTCGGCATACTTGCTACAAGCCTCCCCGATGATGGGGAAGTTGGGCGGCCAGGTAGTGGTCATCTTCCAGCGGTAGCGCTTGGCGGTAATGATGCCTGGCGAACTGCCCTCGCCTTCCTGCGCCAAGCTCTTCCCGCCCAATCCACGGATGAGGAAAGGCAGGGAGATGGTGCCTAGCGCCAGGCCTTTGAAGAAGGTTTTGCGGGTAAGTTTCATATTTTTAATTTAGTTGAGCGCCTTTTTCACAAAATCAGGCCCTCTCTTTACATGTCTTCATTAGCTTGATAAACGCTAATCATTGCATAGACCACTCTCAGGAAGCGGCCATCTGGTTGATCAGCTGGTGAAGATTAGTGCGAAGTTCTGCAGCACTCATAAAAATATTATTTTGAGTTGTAGGTGTACAAAGATAAGGCATTGGGAACAAATCCCCCAAGCCAGAAGCGGGGCGTAAACCAAAATTTTTCACCTCACCACCACCCTGGCCGTACCGCTCTGCCTGCCATCCTCGCTCTGCATCCGCAGCTGATACACCCCTGTCGGCAACCCCAGCAGGCTTATTTCCAATATTAGGCTGCCAGCGCCGCGCACCGTCTGCACCAGGCAGCCCCGGGCGTCGAACAGCCGCACCGCTCCGATCGGGGCAGTGGATTCGAGCATCAGCCAGGAATGGGCAGGGTTGGGGTAAACTCTCAGCATGCCCGGGGATGGCTCGGTGACTGCGACGAGCAGCTCGGCAAAAATCGATGTGGAGACGGCGGGGCAACCGTTGATATCAATCACCTCCACCCAGTAGTCGCCGGTGGCTTGCACCAGATGCGTCGGGCCTTCCGCTCCAACGATCGGCTCGCCGTTCAGATACCACTGATAGGCCATCGCAGGGGAAGAGGCCAGCAGGGTGTCGCCCTGCAGTTCTACGGTAGGGATAATCGGCTCGGAATAAGCGGATACCAAATCCAAGCTCACCTCTATCGCACAGCTTTCATTGAAGATAAACAGTCGGTATGAGCCATTTTCTGTGATGGCGTGCTCCTGGTGCCTCAAAGTGTCTGTTGCGGCGCTGCCTTCGAGCGAGATGGCATAGCTCTGTTCAGCCAGATTCAACAGCAGCAGGCGGATGGTGTCGTAGCCCTGGCAGGCAGGCTCGGGCAAGACGAGGGTGAAATCATCAGGCGAAGGGGCTGGAGCAATAGCCACTTCCAATGCATCAGACCAATCACTACAGCTTCCAAAGCTGACCTGTACCCGGTATAATCCGCTTTCAAAGACGGCCAATTCTGCCGATA
This sequence comes from uncultured Phaeodactylibacter sp., assembly GCA_964432875.1. Taxonomy (GTDB): domain Bacteria; phylum Bacteroidota; class Bacteroidia; order Chitinophagales; family Saprospiraceae; genus JACJYE01. The sequence continues at coordinate 1,808 of CAYSPJ010000091.1, forward strand.
CCCCTTCCTGCAGCAGCACATCGCCGCGATACCAGGCGTACGAATCGCCTGGCGATGGTGTGGAGAGCAGCAGCGGCACCTCCGTCTCACAAATGGCCAGGCGCGGCCCGCCCGGCAATACCGCCTCTGGCTGAGGGCTGAAAAGCAATTCGACTACCTCCGAGGTATCCCGGCAGCCTCCGTCGAAAGCGATCAAGGCATAGGCGCCCGATTCAGTAGCGTACAAAACCGGGCCGGTGTTGGGCAACGGCGCACCATCTTTCATCCAGCGATACCCGGAATAAAGCGCCGGATTGCGGGTGGCCAGCACTGCCGTATCGCCCAGGCAAAGCTCCGGAGCGGCAAAGGCCTCCAGGCTGGCATCCACCGGCGCAGGCGGCGTAAGCTCGATGCTGTCCAGCTTCAGCACAAACAAGCCGTTGGTAATATCCGAAGCGATGATGTTGCCGGAAGGCAAAAAAGGATACACGCCCCAGCAGCCCTCGTAGCCGTTGTAGTTCACACTTTGGGGATAGGTGTCGTAATACGCGGCGCGCTCCACATTCAGTGGGTCAGAAAGGTCATATACCTGGACGCCATCGTGGTAATAAGACAGGAAGGCATAGTCGCCCCGCACAAAGGGGTTGTGGACGATGCTGTTGGGGAAATCCGGCCCGAGGAGCTGCGATTTGAACAGGCTCAACAAAGCGACATCAGCCGGGTTGGACACTTCCACCAGCTTGAGGCTGCGGCCGTGGGTCTCATCGGCAAAGACCAGCTTACTGCCGTCTTCCGTGAGCCAACTGGAATGGTTGTAGCCTTGCTCGGGATAAGTCGTATAGGTGCCGAGCGTCACGAGTTGCTGCGGATTGGCAAAATCATAAATCGCCAAGCCGTTGGAGCCATGCGAACAGTAGCCGATATTGTCGCGCACGTGGATATCGTGGATATAGCCCCCCGGTAGCAGCACATCGGCCAGCACTGGCGGGGCTACCGGATCAGCTGCCAGATCGAGGATGATGGTCCCGTTGCTGCGGGTATTCGCGCCGGCCAGATAGAGCCGGCCCTGAGGTTGGTCGATATAGAGGTTGTGAGCGCGTTGAAAAACGTCGGTCATTTGGTTGACCTGGAGGACGGTATCAGGCAATTGGCTCAGATCAAAGACCATCAGGCCATCAGTGCCCTGATCGGCTACAGCGTAGGCATAGTGGCCATAGGTTTTGAAATCCCGCCAAACCGAATTGACGGACCCAGGGAAACGAGCAACCTCCCGGAGTTCGGCCGGATTGGTCACCTCAATAAAATGGATGAAGCGCGCCGAGCCCAGGATGGCGTATTCCCGGCCCTGGCAGTCAACATACCCCCAAATATCGTTGTATTTCAAAAAACCCGAAGCCATGGGCAAGCCCTCTTCGTCCCAGTTTGCCAACAGGGACATATCCAGGCGGTCCTGGCTAAAAACGAATAATGGCAAGAGTAGCGCGATGAGCAAAGAAAAAGGTTGCATTCGTCAATTAATTTAATCCGCCCGTAGGCAGGGTGAACAGGTTTAGATGGCGGGGGAGCAGCGGGGTTGAAGCTTCAGGGGGTTTTAGCTTCAAGTACGTCGTTCTCGCAACTCGCAACTCGAAGCTCGCAACTCAACACCCTCCCCTGCATACTTCCCACAAAAATACTTAAATTTGCCACCACTTCCCGAAAGGAAACTGTTGGCATGCATGCCAGCAGCCAAAATCCCATGGATGCATGAGCAAAGATAAAATTTTAGCCGTCAATAATTTATCCGCTTCTTTTTTCACTGATGAAGGCGAGGTCAAAGCCGTCCGGCAGTCCAGTTTTGAGGTTTATCGGGGCGAAACGATAGGGATCGTCGGGGAGTCTGGCTCGGGCAAATCGGTCACAGCCCTATCGCTGATGCGCTTGCTGCCCGCGCCAGTCGGCAAAATCGTGGGGGGCGAAGTGCTCTACTACCCCCAGGGCCAAGCCGAGCCGATCGACTTGCTAAAAGCCTCGCGCACGGAGATGCGGCGCTACCGGGGCAACGAGCTATCGATGATCTTCCAGGAGCCCATGTCTTCCCTCAACCCGGTTTTCCGCTGTGGCGATCAGGTAGCGGAAGCCATCCTGCTACATCAAAAAACCGACCCGCGCACGGCCCGGCAAAAGGTGCTGGAGCTTTTCGCGAAAGTACAACTGCCCGACCCGGAGCGGATTTACAGCGCCTATCCCCACCAGCTCTCTGGCGGGCAGAAGCAAAGGGTGATGATCGCCATGGCCATGTCCTGCCAGCCCGGCATCCTCATCGCCGACGAGCCGACGACCGCCCTGGATGTGACGGTGCAAAAAGCCATCCTCGATTTGATGAGCCAGCTCAAACAGGAGATGGGCTCATCCATTATCTTCATCACCCACGACCTGGGCGTCATCGCTGAAATCGCCGACCGCGTCATCGTCATGTACAAAGGGCGCATCGTGGAAGAAGGGCCGGTGCTAGACATCTTCGCCAAGCCCCAACACCCCTACACCAAAAGCCTGCTGGCCTGCCGCCCCCCCCTGGACCGCCGCCTGCGCCGCTTGCCAGTAGTGAGCGATTTCATGGAGGAGACCATTGAAAACGACGAGGGCGTTTTATCTTTTAAAGAAAAAGTACGCTCCGTAGAGGCCGCCCTGGCCGCCGTGGAGCGCCCGGCCAACGAGACCCGCCAGCGGCTGGAGGATTTGAAATCGCGCGCTGCAGTGCTGGAAGTGGAGGGGCTCAAGACTTGGTTCCCTACACAAAAAAATTTCTGGGGCAAAACCAAGGCATACGTTAAAGCGGTTGATGACGTCAGCTTCGAGGTCTATGCCGGCGAGACCCTCGGCTTGGTCGGCGAATCAGGCTGCGGGAAAACCACCCTGGGCCGCAGCATCCTGGGCCTGACCGCCGCCACCGCTGGCGAGGTACGCTACAAAGGCGCATCCCTATTGGGCCTGAGCCCGAAAGAGCTGATGCCTTACCGCCAGGAAATGCAGATTATCTTCCAGGATCCCTACTCCTCGCTCAACCCTCGCCTCACCATCGGCAAGGCCATCATGGAACCGATGCAGGTGCACCAGCTCTACAACAACGAGGACGAGCGGCGCGAGCGCGCCCTACAACTCCTCGACGTAGTGAGCCTGGAGCCCAAGCACTTTAACCGCTACCCCCACGAGTTTTCCGGCGGGCAACGCCAGCGCATCGCCATCGCCCGCGCCTTGGCGCTCAACCCGAAATTCATCGTCTGCGATGAATCCGTCTCTGCCCTCGACGTCTCCGTCCAGGCTCAGGTACTCAACTTGCTGCTGGAGCTGCGCGAGAAATACCGCTTCACTTACATCTTCATCTCTCACGACCTTTCCGTTGCTAAATTCATGAGTGACCGCATGATCGTCATGAACGAAGGTAAAATCGTGGAGCAAGGCCCGGCCGATGATATCTACTCTAACCCGCAGCAGCTCTACACCCAAAAGCTCATCGAGGCCATCCCTAAAGGGCGGGTGGAGGATGTAGCGCGGCGGCTGGAGAGGTAGGCTATATGTTAGGCTAGGCTAGAATTTGGCTGCCGCGGGCAGATCACCCTTCGTGCGCAGGGCCTATTAGCCTTTTTTTGGTGCCCACATGCTCCTCAATGGGGAGGCTTGGCACGAATTTCACGGATGCTCACGGATTGGCCGGGCAGCCAATCTGTAAGTGCGGCAGGGCAGGGCGCTATAGCTGCCACAAGCGGGATTACCCCTTCTTTAGGGCAGGGCCAATTAGTTCTCGGAACCACCCTAGGTCGGATAAGGCATTAGCTTAAGCGCGAAAGCATTGCTTCCCTTTGCCTTACAAACTTGCCAAGCTCAGCCCAACCCATACTTCCGGTTTACGCAAGCCTTGATAAAGGCCACGAACAAGGGGTGCGGCTTCTCCACGGTGCTTTTCAGTTCCGGGTGGTACTGTACGCCGACGAACCAAGGGTGGTCTTTGAGCTCGACCACCTCTACCAGGCCCGAATCGGGGTTGATGCCCGAGGGGATCATGCCGGCCTTCTCCATATCTTCAAGATAGAAGTTGTTGAATTCGTAGCGATGGCGATGGCGCTCGCTGATACTGAGGTGCCCGTAGGCCTGGCTGGCCTTGCTACGGCGGCGCAGTTCACAGGGGTAAGCGCCCAGGCGCATGGTGCCGCCTTTTTTAGTGATTTTTTTCTGCTCCGGCATCAGGTCAATGACGGGGTGGGCAGGCTTTGCAGTCACTTCGGTAGAGGAAGCGCCTTCCAAGCCCATCACGTTACGAGCAAATTCCACTACCGCGCACTGCATCCCCAGGCAAATGCCGAAGAAAGGGATGCCTTTTTCACGCACGTAGCGGATGGCGCGTATCTTGCCTTCGATACCCCGCTCACCAAAGCCTGGAGCTACCAGCACCCCGTCCACGCCGGCTAGCCGCTTGGCTAAATCTTCGTAATCGCCTTCCAGATGCTCCGCGTGGATAGCGTCCACTTTTACCTGGCATTCATTAAGTGCGCCAGCATGGACAAAGGATTCGTGAATGGATTTGTAGGCGTCTTGCAGTTCATTATATTTGCCCACCAAGCCGATCTTCACTTCATAAGTCGGGCTTTTCAGCTTGCCCAGGAATTCCTTCCAGATGCGGAGATCGGGCTCTTTGCGGTCTTTAAGGCGCAGCTTCACCATCGCTACCGCGTCCAGTTTTTCACGCAACATGAGTAGGGGCACATCGTAGATGCTTTCGGCGTCGATGGCTTCGATGACGGAGCCGACGTCCACATTGCAAAACAAAGCTAGCTTGCGGCGGATATCCATGCTGATAGGATGCTCGGTGCGGCAGACCAGGATGTCGGGCTGAATGCCCGTATTGAGCAGCTCTTTAACCGAGTGCTGGGTAGGTTTGGTTTTTAGTTCCTTAGCCGCGCTGAGGTAGGGTATTAGGGTCAGGTGGATGACCAGGCAGTTGTCGCTGCCCAATTCCCAGCGCAATTGCCGCAACGACTCTAAGTATGGCAGCGACTCGATATCGCCCACTGTGCCGCCCAGCTCCGTGATGACGATGTCGTAGATATTGCTCTGCCCGAGCAATTGTACACGGCGCTTGATCTCATCGGTGATGTGGGGGATGACCTGTACGGTTTTGCCCAGGTAATCGCCCGCCCGCTCTTTTTGGATGACCGTTTGGTAAATGCGCCCGGTAGTGACGTTATTGGCCTGGGAAGTTGGCGTGTTGAGGAAACGCTCATAATGGCCCAGGTCGAGGTCAGTTTCCGCGCCATCGTCGGTCACATAGCATTCGCCATGCTCATAGGGGTTGAGCGTGCCGGGGTCCACGTTAATGTAGGGGTCGAATTTTTGGATGGTGACAGAAAAGCCGCGCGCTTGGAGCAGCTTGGCCAGGGATGCGGCAATGATGCCTTTGCCCAAAGATGAAGTTACGCCTCCCGTAACAAAAATGTACTTGGTCATGCCAATGTTTTTTGCGTTTTGCTAATCATCGTTACGGGATGTAAAGATAGGGGTTGCAATCGAGAATAAGGGGGGAGAGAGATATATTTAAAAAATGCGCTTTAATATTTCACCTCCTGCCATTGAAGGATGTATGCCGCAAGCGCAGCGCCAATCAGGCATAGCGTTCGTCCAGGCTGAACCGTTGTGGGTATTTGCCCTGGATGGGGCGATAGAAATCCATGATTTTGCGCATATCTGCCTCCAGGTCGCCAGAAGGTAAAATAACGGGCCCGACCCCAGCGACTTTATTGGCATAATCCAGATAGCCCAGGCAGATAGGCACCCCGGCTTTGAGGGCGGCGTAGTAGAAGCCCGTCTTCCACTGCGTGCGCAAGGAACGGGTGCCCTCTGGTGTGACCATGACGGCGATGCTGCCGTATTGTTCGAACAAAGTGGCCATGAGCTCTACATAACTAGGGCGCTCACCAGTATCCCGGCGCGGGCGGCGGTCGATCGGCAAACCACCCAACCACTTAATAAGGTGCTTCAAAGGGAAGCGCATCCACTCCTTTTTGATGGTGAACCGCAGGGGGATATCCATGATAAAAAAACTCAGGCGGGCATACCAGATATCCCAATTGGAAGTGTGGGGTGCCGCGATGATGACGCAGCGCTGCACCTCTGGCGGAATATCGGGCGCCATCCGCCAACCGGAAAGGCTCAGGAGAAATTTGGCAAGTTTTTTCCACATGCTTCAAAGGTAAAGTTTTCTTTAAATTTCTCTACTTTTTTTGGGCTTTCCATTTTCAGGCCTGGCAGGCAACTACAATTTTTCTATACCTTTGCTCCCCGTACCAACCATTGCTTCAATGGAACCTTCACTATTGCTCATGTGGCTCGGTTTTATCCTCGCCGGTTACTCAGTTGTCGGCAACGACAGCATCCAAACCCTCGGCACCTTTCTCAGCTCTAATGAAAAACGGCCCTGGTATGTGCTCTGGCTCTTCGCCTCCAGCATCCTGGCTGCTACGCTCATCTATGGTTGGTACCACTACAATGGGGACGTATCCTATGAACGCCTGGCGAAGTACCCTCTGCCCGACCCTTTTGCCTGGTACTATCTGCTGCCGCCGCTGGTGCTGATGACGCTGACGCGTACCGGCATCCCGGTGAGTACCTCCTTCATGGTTTTGACTTTCTTCAATGAGGAAAACCTCGGGAAGATGATCGAGAAATCTTTCCTGGGTTATTTGACGGCTTTTGGTGCTGCCATCGTGATTTACCTGCTCATCACTAAGTTGGTTGAGCAATACTTCATCGAAAGCAAAATCTCCGTAAAAGAACAACGCATCTGGGTGCCTTTGCAGTGGCTCTCCACCGGCTTCCTATGGTCGCAATGGCTCATCCAGGATTTTGCCAACATCTACGTCTATCTGCCGCGCAATTTGAGCGCCTTTTCGCTGGCTGTTTCTCTGATTATTTTGCTGAGCCTGCTAGCCTATATCTTTTACAGCCGGGGCGGGGCTATCCAGAGCATCGTCAAATCCAAAATCAATACCGTAGACATCCGCTCGGCTACAATTATCGATTTCACCTACGGCATCATCCTGTATTTTTTCAAAGAGCTCAACAACGTGCCCATGAGTACGACCTGGGTCTTCATCGGCCTGCTGGCCGGGAGGGAGATTGCCATCCACCTGCAGTTGGAGCGCAAGCTCTCCAAGCGCATCAACCGCATGGTGCTGCTGGATTTCAGCAAGGTGCTCTTTGGTTTAGGCGTGAGCGTGCTGCTGGTTTATGTGATTAAGTTCCTGACGGCTTATTAGATAATCTCTTCAAACTCCTCATCCTCCTCTTGCGGGAACATCCGCTCCAGAGCCTGTGCCCGGATGCGGCGCATGCTGTGCATCTGTTCCAGTACACTGGTGATAAAAGCCTCATCCACCAGCTTGTAGATGTCTTCTACCGTATTGATTGCCGCGTCTAAACGGAACTTATAGGCCAGTTCGAACAAGCCGGATTCAAACTTGACGGTAAATTTATCCTCCAGGTGGAAGATGGTGATTTTGAGCACGGGGTGCTCGATGTATCCAGCGATGCGCATAATTTGTTGTGGTTTCGAGTTCCTGGTTTAGGCTTGTTCAGGTTACATCCCCTCCAATGCCTCGCGTCATGATTTCATAAACATTTGCAAGCTTCGGGAATTTTTGCAAATAATCCAAATGCCGCCGGATGGTTTCCTGATCGCCGCGGCGGGCGGGGCCGGTCTGCATCGCCGCGGGATCTGCATCTTGCACTTTGCGGGCGGTTTCCAAGATGAGCGGCCGCAGCAGATTGAAGGGGATCCCCTCCCCTTGCACTATCTGCTGGCCAAGTTGGAATAGATGGTTGGTGAAGTTGTTGACAAAGACCGCCGCCAGGTGCAACACCGCCCGTTGCTCGTCGTCGATGCGGTGCACGCTGGAGCTGATCGCGCCCCCCAGCCCCTGTAGTTGCGCTTCGAGGGATGGATTGGAGCTGTAAACGCAAATGGGCGTGGAAGAGAAATCTATTTCCCGTTCGCGCGAAAAGGTCTGCAAGGGATAAAAAACGCCACAGCGCAGAAAAAATGGCTCCAACACCGCAGTAGGGGTGCTACCAGAGGTATGCACCACGGCTTTTTCGGCAGGGAGGTAACGGCTGAGCGCTTTCACCGCCGGCCCTATTGCGTCGTCGCTCACCGCCAGGATATACAAATCAGCGGAAGCGGAAATCAGCGCCAGATCATCTAGCGGCTGGGCACCGATTTGCGCTGCCAGCTCCCGGGCCTTACTCCCCTGGCGGCTAAACACCTGCACGACCGGCTGGCCAGCCGCCGCCAAAGCCCGCCCCAAGTGCCAGCCGACATTCCCGGCCCCGATGATGCTGATGTTGGTGAATGGCCGCATAGTCGTTTAGTGATTTGAAAAGCGATCCTAAAATCCTACAGTTCTACCATTCCGCTTTCGCACTGCTATCCTCCTGTCTACTCAATTGCACCCCAGGCGGACCGCTACTTTTTGGGTGTTCAAAAGATACCAAGTGCCATCCTGGCTTTGGTATAAGTCGTAGCCAGATTCGCGAGAGAGATTGGGGTCTTTGATGAGGAAGGCGTCTTCGAAGGCCTGCCCGTCTCCTATGCCCAAGTCTATTTCCTGGATGTTGCGTTGAGTTAAGACGTAAAGCTTGTCGCCTACGATTTCCGCGTCATTAGCACTGCCCCGCAACATTTCGAGCCCTTTCTCCGGAAGCCGCTCTGCGGGATTGGGGTCCAAATAGTTGATCAGGAACAGCGTAGACCACTCCCCGGCTTCGTAGCGCAGCACTTTAAAGTAACCCGGAGCGTTTTTGTTCACGACGATCATGCTGCTGCCATAATTCCTAAAGAAAGTGCCTTGCGTGAAAGGGGCAAAGCCTCCCTCGCCCCAAAAATCGCTATCCTTAGCGCTAAACCAGCCCACCAAGCTTATGCCGTCAAACTGCAGCAGGTTCATGTCACAATCAGTAGCCCACAAATACCCGTCGGGGCTGAAGTGCAGATTGTTGATGCTGCGGCACATGCTCTCGCCCACCGGGAAATTGATGATGTAAGGAGCAGTCGTAAAACTGATGGGGTCCAGCTCCAGGATGCCACTATATACATCATTGGCGACCAGCAGCTTGCCGTCAGGCGCATTTACGATGCTGTAATAACGGTTATTCGACACCAACTCTAAGCGCCCATCTTCAAAGAATTCATAGATGCCATGCAGGCCGAGGATGAAAAGTCGGTTTTGAAATTTATGAAAATCAAATGAAATACTGCTAGCTTCGGCGTGGATGGCCATGCCGCCGAACCCATCCGTAATCAGCAATTTAGTCGTGCCGCCGTAAAGGAAATACCGCCCATGCTGGACTATTTTTTCGTAAAAGCGCGTATCGCCTTGCTCAGCGATTCTAATCTCTTCATAGGCCGAGCAGCCCAACAGGCTGCGTTCGACCTTCACGCGCTCTTCGAGCGGGGCGGGATTTTCTTTGGAACAAGCGGCTGTCAGGATTAACAGGGCGACGACCAAGCCCAGGGAAATGGGTAGTCTGTTTTGCATAGCTTTTGATTTTTCGTAAAATAAAATACCAACTTAGCACAAGCTGGCAAATCAATACACTAACAAATATAGACAAAAACACTATATCCTTATCCCCCAACAGCTTGTTTAACAAATTTATAACGATGTTAGTATCTGTACATTGATCCTCGTGTCTTGAGCACTGATGTAATATGGGCAGGATGCTGGCCTAAGGCCCAGCCTACTCCTCGACAGGCGCTATTTTCCGGGCATTCATCCGATAAAACATGCCGATGAATAAACCGATCATCATCATGCTGGAGCCCAACCAAAACAGGTTGATACCTGGGAATTCAATGGCTTCCAGTACGATATAGTCAGCGCGCAATGAATTGGTGGCCACTTCAAAAGGGATCCGCAATTCCTGCTGCTGCGATTGGGCGACCATCATCTCAATCGTCTCAGTATTGGGGTCGATGCCGACAAAGCGGAAGTGTAGGCCCGCTCCCGGTATTTCGTCCTTGAGGTTGAAAGGGCGGTTGCCGCGGATGAGGTATACCGGCTGGGCAGCAAACACGCTTCCATCTGGTGCTTGTACCGACAACAAAGCACTCACGGCTATATCGCCTTCAGTCGGCTCGTAATTGGGGTGCTCTGGCGTGCGGTTGAAGCCGGTAAATTGGATTTGGTAGCCATTGAGCGTGGCCTGATCGCCGCGCTTGAAATAGAACTTTTGGTAATCCAGCTCCTCCTCCGGAGTAAATACAGCCTCAAAGATACTATCCTCCAGCCTCACCTTGACGCCCAAATCGTTGATTTGCGCCGGATAGCTATAAATCAATTGCCCGCGCAGCACCAGCATGGGATGCACCACGTAAATGCTGTCTTCGCCTTCCCGTTCAATCCGCACCGTGGCCCCCAGGGCAATATCCCCTTCTTCCTTATGATAATCAGGATGGGACGGTGCCCGGTCAATGCCCAGCAAAGCGATGCGATAGTCCTTGATTACCGAAGTATCGACACTGCTCAGGCTAACCGTATCACGAAGAGCAGTAGATTGCCCAATGGGCAGCCGAAATAAACGATAGTTGAGGTCATCCTCCCGCTGGCGGCGGAAATCTAAATCAATTTCTACCTGAGGCAAGGAAGCGATATGGGTGAAGATATCGCGGTCCCAGTAGCGCTTGGTAGAGGGGTTGGAAGCTGCAATTTTAGTAAAAGACTTATCATAAAGCACATTGGGGTGCAGGTCGAACTCTTCGACCACCTCCCCTTCCTGATTGCGGCGCTTGTAGTTGACCGTATAGGTACGGGTCAAGACATCGATGGTATCTTTCACGTAAGTGGTCTCATAATCGCCCATAATCATGGGGCTACCTTGAAAAAGCAAGATATTGCGCCGCAGCTGCTCGCTGGAAGCGCCTTCGATCAAGCCTTCCATCACGAAGGGGCTGTTGGAAATCACCCGTTGGTTGAGCCCTGAGGCAAGGATACCGACGATCATCAGCCCAAAGCCGATGTGGGCAAAAGAAGAACCGGCCGCCTTGAGGTTGCCCCGGGCAAAGGTGATCAGGTGGTCGGCATTCGCCACGATAGTGAACCAGCCAAAAAACAGCAACACCAGGTATTGCCAGGCAGATACTTCAATCCAGCGGGTAGTCAGATAGCTAAATAATGCACTAATCGCCAAAGCGATACCCGTGTGCAACAAAAACTTAGAGGCGTATTTCTGAAAGTTGAACTCTTTGTAGCGCAGGTATTGGGCAATACCTGACAACAGCCCGATGAAAACGGCTATCCAAATCTGATACTTGTTGTAATGCGGTATGGGGTCGGTAATAACCCGGCCCTCGAAGACCGGGTTAAAATAGGTCATGATTTTATTGTAAACCGGAAGAGAGGTCGAAGCCGTAATGATCAAAGCGGAAAAGAGCAACACCAGGGTGCCGATAAACATCCAGAACTCTCTGGAAGGGGTACCTTCTTCTTTAGCCGGGCTAGGCACAGACCGATAACGAGCACCAAACAAAATGGCGGAAAAGCCCAGGAAGAAGACGATAAAGCTCACCAACTGCACCTCCAGGCCCATTTCGGTAAAGGCATGTACGGAGGTCTCGCCCAATACGCCGCTACGGGTGAGGAAGGTAGAATAAACGATGAAGATAAAAGTGAGCAGATAGTATACATAGGTGCTGCGGATGGAATGCCCTGTACTGCGGGCGATAAGGTTGGTATGGATGCCGCCGATGAGGATGAGCCAGGGCACGAGCGACATGTTCTCCACGGGGTCCCAGGCCCAGTAGCCGCCGAAGCTAAGGGCTTCGTAGGCCCAGGCGCCGCCCATAAGGATGCCGGTGCCCAGGATCGCCCCGCTAAACAATGCCCAGGGCAGCGCTGGCCGGAGCCAGGCTTTATGCTCACGGGTCCATAACCCAGCCACGGCATAGGCGAAGGGGATGGCTGTAGAGGCAAAGCCCAGGAAGAGCGTGGGGGGGTGGATGGTCATCCAATAGTTTTGCAGCAAAGGGTTCAGCCCGCTACCCTGGATTTGGCTAACATAATCCGCGCTGGCAAAAATAGGCGCATCCACTACATCGCGCAGCAGCAGCAAAGGGTTGCTGCCCAGCCGCCAGGCCTCTTCGCCAAATCCTAGATGCACCCCTAAAATCATGGAACTGATAAAGACCTGGATGAGCGCAAGCACCGCCAGAGTGGGGGCTTCCCAGCGCCCGGCTTTCAATAGCAACACGATGCCCAGCACGATATGCCAAAACATCCATAGCAGGAAGCTGCCTTCCTGCCCTTCCCAAAAAGCGGAGAAAATGTATTTCATCGGCAGCTCATCAGAGACGTGGGCCTGCACGTACTGATACTCGTAGTATTGCTGCGACATGATGTAGAAGATGATCCCAATGACCAGGAAAATCGCCGCTCCGTGAATCAAGAAGCTCCAGCGGCCGATGCTCAGCCAGCCGGCCTCCTCCGGAGTTTCGCGGCGCTGTACGGCAAAAAAATAGGCCACACTGGCCAACAAACTCGCAATAAAGCCCAGGACAATGGCTATCTGGCCAATCTGCCCGGGCAGGAGATGCTCTCCCACGTATTGGATACCCTGCATAATTTATATTCCTTCACTCTTGATGTAAATCTCTTCGTCCTTATATTTCGACGGACATTTCATGAGCATGTCGGTCGCCACAAACGCTTCGCCTTTCATCTGTCCGGTCAGCACGATTTGCTCGGAAAGCTCGAAGTCTTGGGGGCGCGGTGCCAGTAAGACGACCTTGCGCTCTTCCTCTTTGGAATCGGTGATATAAAAGCTGAAGTAGTTGGGGTCTTCTTCCGGGTTGTAATACATCTCTTTATCTTTCGACAACTGCCCGGCGATCTTCACCCGCTCGCCGCTCTTGGCTGCATCGGCAAAAGTGGCGTAGGTGCTCATGTCTTCTGCCGCAGTGGTCAGCAACACGATGGCCGCCGCAATCATTAGAATGCCAACGATATAGATTTTTTTCATGGCTGTGCTTTGTTTTATTCGCCTCTAAATCCCATTTCTAACTACAAATATAGACATTCTTTGTTGCTAAGCCGTTGCTGATGATGGTAAAAATGATGTCAGGATTGTATCATCTTATGAGCAGCTGGCACGGTCGTGGTTACACCAAACCCAGTGGCGGGGTCGGTGCCGATGATTTTAGCTATAAAAACCCGGTTGTGGTTCAGGCTCACCTCAACATCGTCCGCATTATCAATCACGTGGTTGTTGGTGAGGATGTAGCCTTCCTGGCTGATTATGACACCCGACCCCGTAGATACCTGAGGCTGCAAGCGCTGCTGATTGGGGCCCTCCTCAAAACGGAAGCGCGGCCCCAAGCGCTAATAAATAAGGCTGATCTTCTGCTCTGCCGGAGCGCTGCGCAATTGGAAAGCGGCTTCCTCAAAGCGCGGTGCCCGCAGCAAATTTTTGACGTTATTCGACACGCCATAGCCTTCCTTGGGTATCCCCAGCATATTGGTGTCGATCTTCTGGTTTTTATTCTCGTCGTGCATGACTGCGATGGCATAAGTGCCGGGGGGCAGGCCATCAAAAACAGTTTCCACCTTGCCCTTCCGCGCTGGCAGCATCACCTGGCGGATTGCCGCACTGTGATCGCTGGGGAAGCCTTTGGCCTGGCTAAAAAGCAAGATGCCAACCTGGCCACTGCTATTGCGCACCCCTTCGATACTCACCCTGATGGCGCTGGAAGCCGAGGCCGACTGAGCATAAGCTGCCCCACCCCACACCATGGCAATCAACATCGCCAAAAACCTTACGCTTTGCATGTTCATTTTCTGAATGAAACATTGAGCCCCGCCTTTTGGTTTGCACCAAGCCGCTGCGACAGCTCATACAAAGGCATCGCTGCCAGCGTAGTGGTGATGGCCACGAGCACGAGGATGGAGAACAAGGGCAGGTCGATGAGGCCATAGAATAGGCCAATATTGGCAATAATCAACTCCATCAGCCCTCTGGAATTCATCAAAGAAGCTATCGCGGCAGAGTCGGAGACGCTGTAACCGGATAAACGCATGGTGACGAATAAAGGGGCGAGCTTGCTGGCGAATGCCAGAAAAATAACCGCCAGAGCCGGCAAGACTAAAGCGCTGGTCGCCAGTTTAGTCAGGTCGGTATTTAAGCCAGAATAGGCAAAGAAGACCGGCAGCAACAAGACCAGAGTGATGTCTTTCAAGCGTACGGACAACTGCTGGAGAAAGATTTCGTTACGCGGCATGGCCAGCCCGAGCATAAAGCCTCCGAATACGGAATACAAGCCGATGTGATCGGTATATACCGCACAGGTGATGAGCAGGAACAAGACGGTGCTAAACAAAGCCGGGTCAAGCTGTTCGCCATTGGTTTTGGCTTCCACCCAGCGGCTCAACAAAGGGCGCGCGATGTAAAATAAAACTAGCACCAGGGCCACCGCGCCGAAGAACATGGTGAAAGCATTGCTCACCGAGCCGCCAGTAGCGATAGCGGTTACTATGCCCAGCAATATCCAGCTCACTACGTCTTGTAAGCTGGCCGACAACATGGACAGCGCGCCGATGCGGGTATCGATGATACCCTTTTCCTGCAGAATCCGGGCCAGCATGGGGAAGGCGGTAATCGCTAGGGCTGTACCCATGAAAATGCCGAAGGAGACATAGCTGATCTCTTTGGTATTAAAGAGCCCGCTGAAGATCGAAGCGATGAGGAAGCCACACAGGAAAGGCACGGCGATGGCGCCAAAAGAGAGGGCTCCGGCGTCTTTCAATACTTTCTTGTTGAATAGCGAGAGCTTAATTTCCGTGCCCACTAGAAACATGTACAGCGATAGCCCCAAGTTGCAGATGATGAATAAAGCCGGCATGATCTCGGGCATAAAAATTGTTGCAGAGAGGTCTGGGAATAGCTTGCCGAACAAGCTCGGCCCTAGCAGTACTCCCGCGATCATTTCGCCCACTACCCGCGGCTGAGCGATGAGGCGCGCCAAGCTGCCTACAATCTGCGCCGCTGCTAAGATGATGGCCAGGGCGATGGCCACTTTCACAAACATATCGAGGTTCGACATGGCAAAATTACGCGTTTTTTAAAAAATTTGATACTCTTAGGGGGGCGCAAGTCAGGTTTTCAGGGAGGTGTTTTGACCAAAAAAAACTGCTGGAGCCGTTGATGGCAGCGCCCGGATTGTTTTCCGCGCAGGCACATCAACGGCTACCAGCTTGATTTAGACCGTTTGCGGGCGGCTGCTCATCCAGGAATTTCAGGACGATAGCGCCGCGGGCACTAGTAGCGGTAGTACTCCGGCTTGAATGGCCCTTTGCGGGGCACGCCGATGTAATCCGCTTGTTCAGAGGTCAACTCTTCCAGTTCAACGCCAATTTTAGCCAGGTGCAGGCGGGCTACTTCCTCATCCAGGTGCTTGGGCAAGGTATAGACCTCGTTTTGGTATTGGCCGTGGTTTTGCCACAGCTCGAGTTGTGCCAGTACCTGGTTGGTGAAAGAATTGGACATGACGAAAGAGGGGTGGCCCGTAGCACAACCCAGGTTTACCAGGCGGCCCTCGGCCAGCAGGATGATGTCTTTGCCATCGATAGTGTACTTATCGACTTGCGGCTTGATGGTTACATGAGTATGGCCGTAGTTGCGCTTCAAGGTCGCTACGTCGATCTCGTTGTCGAAGTGCCCGATGTTGCAGACGATAGTCTTGTCTTTCATCAGCTTGAAGTGCTTCTCCTGCACGATATTGAGGTTGCCGGTGGCCGTGATGACGATGTCAGCCCGGGGCACGGCATTGTCCATGCGCTTGACCTCGAAGCCATCCATAGCCGCTTGCAGGGCGCAGATGGGGTCGATCTCGGTGACGATGACCCGGCAGCCGGCGCCGCGCAGCGAGGCAGCGGTGCCCTTGCCCACGTCGCCATAACCTGCTACCACTGCTACTTTGCCCGCCATCATGATGTCCGTAGCGCGGCGGATGGCATCCACCGCCGATTCTTTGCAGCCGTACTTGTTGTCAAACTTCGATTTCGTGACCGAGTCGTTGACGTTGATGGCCGGCATGGGGAGGGTGCCTTTCTTCATGCGCTCGTAGAGGCGGTGAACGCCGGTAGTGGTCTCTTCGCTCAGGCCACGTACGCCACTGATTAGTTCGGGATGCGTGTCCAATACCATGTTGGTCAGGTCGCCGCCATCGTCGAGGATCATATTGAGGGGCTGGCCGCCGTCGAAGGCGTAGAGTGTCTGTTCGATGCACCACCAGAATTCCTCTTCGGTCTGGCCCTTCCAAGCGTAAACGGGTATGCCGGCGGCGGCGATAGCTGCGGCGGCGTGGTCTTGGGTAGAGAAGATATTACAAGAAGACCAGCTCACTTCAGCGCCCAGCTCGATGAGCGTCTCGATGAGGACGGCAGTCTGGATAGTCATGTGCAGGCAGCCAGCGATACGGGCGCCTTTCAGGGGTTTGTCCTGGCCATATTTTTCACGCAGGGCCATCAGGCCGGGCATTTCGGCTTCGGCCAGCTCGATTTCCTTGCGGCCCCAGTCCGCCAGGTTGATATCTTTGACCTTGTACTTGAGTTGTTGCTCTACTGATTGCATTGATCTCAGTTTATGGATGATTGAAAGAAAGCGCAAAATTAAGCATTCTGCTCGGTTTTTTACTAAATAATTCGGCCACAAGGGTGTAAATCAACACCCCTCGTGTGAAGTATATTGCAACTGTGCGGTGTCAAAGCCTTTCTGCGCTAGCCTTTGGAGCAGAGGCTGGAGCTGGTTGTCGGGCAGGCTGGCGTTACGGCTGAGGATCCACAAGTACTTCCGGTTGGGGTGTCCGACAGCGGCATAGCTATAATCATCGGCCAGCTCGATAATCCAGTACTTGCCGCGCAGCGGCCAGAAAAACTGCACTTTCAGCTTGCTGTTGTTGCTACCTCTATCCGGAAAAGCTTTGCCTTTGATGCTGCTGACTTGATCGCCCTTGAGGCAGCGGTTGAAGACCTCCACGTAGCCTGCGGGCTTGGGGGTATATTCTGCAGTCGTACACCGGCAGCCCTGCTGGGCGCGCAAGGGGAAAGAGGCGATTTCATGCCATTTGCCAGCATAGCGCTCTAAATCTACTGCTGCTACGGTAGCCAATGGCTGCCGGCTGCATGAGCAAAAGCTCAGGACGCCCAACCAGGCCAGAAGTGGGGTGATGTATCGCATAATCCGTTTAGCATAATAACTGGCAGCCGGGCAAAAGGTTCAGTGGTAAAGGGGCTGGGGATGATTGGCTTTTGCAGGGGCGAGGGGACGCAATGTAGTGGATTGGGTTATGGGCTTGTCAGATAAAGAGGAAATCACCTATGATCTTTGGGTTGGAATACCCCGACATTTCCAATTCCCAAAATCCAGTAGAGGCGCAAAATTTTGCGTCGCTACTATTACAGCTTTATCCACTTCCCTTCATTCGGCGGCGCTTCATAAGCCTCCAGCCGATCCAGCAATTCCGGCACGGACTGGGCCACTATGGCCAGCTCGCGGTTGGAGGCCTTGAGGAAGCCCTCAGCGACCATGAGGTCCAACTGTTGGATGAGGGGGGTAAAAAAGCCGTTGACGTTCAAGATGCCAAGAGGGTGCTGCCCCTGCCCCAGTTGTGCCAGGGTGAGCATTTCGAAGGCCTCGTCGAGAGTGCCGTAACCGCCGGGCAATACGATAACGGCATCGGAGAGCTGGGCCATCTTGATCTTGCGCTCGTGCATGCTATCCACCACATAAAGCTTGGTGAGCCCTTCGTGGCAGACCTCCTTTTTGCGCAGAAAGAACGGGATGACGCCAGTGACCTCGCCACCGGATTGAAGGGCTGCATCGGCCAAGACCCCCATCAGGCCTACCTTGCCGGCACCATAAACCAAGTGTATTTGACGCTGAGCCAGGGCTTGCCCCATTGTGGTGGCGGCAGCGGCGTACATAGGGTTGGAGCCCGTGTTGGCCCCGCAAAAAACGACAGCAGATTTCATTGGCGCGTTGATTTAGCCCGCAAAGGTAACAAAATGTGCTCATAGCGTCTGCACAAAGCGCAGCGCAGCAGCATGATTGGTAGCCAAAGGGATATTATACACGTCGCACAAGCGCATCAGCATGTTCACGTCCACCTCGTGGGGGTGCTTGCCCAGGGGGTCGCGGAAGAAGATGACCATGTCAATCTGAGCTTCTACCAAGCGGCTGGCAATTTGGGCATCGCCGCCCATGGGGCCGCTCTGCATTTTTTCCACCTCCAAGCCGGCACGCTCCAGGTGAGCCCCGGTGGTGCCCGTCGCGATCAGGGTGATGTTCTTTTGTTGGAAAAGCGCGAGGTGGTCTTTTACAAACGCCACCATGTCCGCTTTTTTTCCGTCGTGGGCAATTATTGCAATCGTCATATCTTCAATGTTGTTCAAAAAAAATCAAAAATGCGAACCATCCCATAGAAAATGCTTAGTTTTGGCGTGAAATTTGCTAATTCTAAAATCAAAACCAAAGTAAATATGAAAAAAGTGTTGTTAAATCTGAGCGCGTTGCTGCTGTTGACTTTCTTCACGGTTGACCTCAATGCCCAGTTGCGTACCCCGGCGGCTAGCCCGGCCAGCGAATTGAAGCAAACCATAGGGCTTACCGAAGTCACGATCAACTACTCTCGCCCCAGCGCCAAAGGGCGTACGATCTTCGCTAAAGACGGCATTGTGCCTTTTGATCAAGCTTGGCGTTTTGGCGCCAATGCTGCTACCAAGTTCACTTTCAGCGAAAAAGTAAAAGTAGCCGGCCAGGAACTGAAAGCCGGCAGCTATGCGGTAATCGCCAAGCCTTCGGACAAGGAGTGGAAGTTGATGTTCTATACTTATGACACGGGCAACTGGGGCAGCTACCTGGAAAAAGAACCCGTCGCTACGAGCATGGCCAAGCCGATGGCTACCGATACCCATACCGAGACGATGACCTTCGGCATCGCCAACCTCAGCGACAACGGTGCTGACCTCTACCTCAAGTGGGAAAAGACCAAAGTGACCATCCCCATCGAGGTTTACACCGATGAGCAGGTCATGGCCGGCATCAAGCAAGTCATGGCGGGCCCAAGCCAAGGTGACTATTACAACGCTGCCGTTTACTACCACGATTCTGGCAAAGACCTCAATACGGCGCTGGAATGGGTTAACAAAGCTACTGAGGGCGACAATGCTCGCTTCTGGCAAGTACGCCGCAAGGCACTTATCTTAGCCGACCTGGGCAAAACTGAAGAAGCCATTAAAGCTGCTAAGCATTCCATGGAGCTAGCCCAAAAAGCTGGCAACGAAGAGTATGTAATGATGAACAAGAAGTCCATCGAAGAATGGTCGAAGAAGCCGATGAAAAACTAAGCGCTT